>NZ_JBHWUW010000009.1:0-195503 GCF_042737245.1 Streptomyces sp. NPDC060002 | reverse complement strand
AAACGCTCGACTGGGAAACCCCAGCCGAGCGCCTCGCTAAGCTCCTCACGACAGCCGCATGATCAGCGGTGTTGCCACGACCCCTTGAATTCGCCCGGGCGGAGGGGGCCTTTCGGCTGTCTACGGCAGGTGCTACCGGAGCCGAGCCATCAACGCGTGCTCCACGAGCGTGATCAGCGCCGACTTGGCGTCAGCGCGGTGGCGGGCGTCGGTCGTGATGATCGGTGTGTCGGGGCCGATCTGCAGGGCCTCGCGGACCTCTTCCGGCTGGTACGGCTGCGAGCCGTCGAAGCCGTTGAGGGCGACGACGAACGGCAGGCCGCTGTTCTCGAAGTAGTCGACCGCCGGGAAGCAGTCGGCGAGACGGCGGGTGTCCACGAGCACGATCGCGCCGATCGCGCCGCGCACCAGGTCGTCCCACATGAACCAGAAGCGGTCCTGACCGGGGGTGCCGAACAGGTACAGGATCAGGTCCTGGTCCAGGGTGATACGGCCGAAGTCCATGGCGACCGTGGTGGTCGTCTTGTCCCCGGTGTGGGTGAGGTCGTCGATGCCCGCCGACGCGGACGTCATGACGGCCTCCGTGCGCAGCGGGTTGATCTCCGAGACGGCCCCGACGAACGTGGTCTTGCCCACGCCGAAGCCGCCCGCCACCACGATCTTCGCGGACGTGGTGGAGCGGGAAGGCCCTCCGCTAGAGCTTGCGAAGTCCACTGAGCACCCTTTCGAGCAATGTCACGGCTGGCTGGCCGCCGGCGCTCTCGTCGCCGCCGGGCTGATGAATCGCGACCAGTCCCGCCTCCGCCAAGTCGGCGACGAGGATCCTGGCCACGCCGAGAGGGATGGTCAGCAGCGCCGAGATCTCGGCGACCGACTTGATCTCTCGGCAGAGGTTGCAGATCCGCTGATGCTCGGGCAGTTGGCCCTGCATCTGATGCGGCTGCGCAGTGGTGTGCACCAGCGCCTCGATGGCGAGCTGGTAACGCGGGCGGGTCCGGCCACCGGTCATGGCGTACGGACGCACCAGCGGGTTGTTCGTCGCCCCTGCGGGCGCCGACTCCGGGGTGCGGCGGTGCGGCTGTACGGGCTGGATGCGCGGGGCCGACGGCTGGTCGTACGGAGACGGCCCGGGACCCTGCGGACCCTGGGGCGTGTACGGCCGTTGCTGGCTGGGTGCGGAGGGGAAGTTGTAACGGTTCGGGTTCTGGGAACCGTCGCCCTGGCCCTGGGCAGGGCCGTACGACCAGTTGCCCGAATTCGATCCGCCTGGGGGTGTTGCCACTCTCTCTCCTCCTCCGATGTGCCTGGCACCCATCACGTGGAAGCCGCGTCCCGAAACCCTACGGCCTCGGGACGCCAAAACGCACTGTTCGTTTGTTAGTTGAGGAGGCTCCCTTGGAGCTCCGCACGAAGGTCGGGGGTCAGGACCGAGCCGGCTCGGTCCACCAGAAGGGCCATCTCGTACCCAATGAGGCCGATGTCCGCATCGGGGTGAGCGAGAACCGCGAGCGAGGAACCGTCGGAGATGGACATGAGGAAGAGGAATCCCCGCTCCATCTCCACAACCGTCTGGTTCACGCTGCCGCCCTCGAAGATGCGGGAGGCGCCTGCCGTCAGAGACGTCAGACCGGAGGCCACGGCGGCGAGCTGGTCGGCCCGGTCGCGGGGGAAGCCTTCGGACATCGCCAGAAGGAGTCCGTCGGCGGAGACCACCACGGTGTGGGACACCCCCGGGGTGTTGTCCACGAAGTTGGTGATCACCCAGTTCAGGTTCTGTGCCGCCTGGCTCATCGGGCTCACACTAACGCTCCTGGTTGTAGGTGCTGTCAGGACCGAGGCCCTGGCCGTTCGTTTCACTGCTTCCTGCGTTGCGTCCGCGCTGGACGCCCCGACGCAGGTTGCTCAACCTGCCTCGGACGTCCTCCGGGGCGCGGGAGACCTGAGGGCCTCCCTGGGGGGTGCTCTCGGCGGCGCCCTCGATCAGGTTGGCCTTGGGCACCCGCCGCGGCAGCCCGGAGGAGGTGACCCCGCCCGCCTTGGGCTTCTTCAGGGAGGAGGCCTGCTGCCAGCGCTCGTCGTTGGCCGAGCGCCAGGAGTCGCCGCCGCCGTTGCTCTCCGCGGGGGAGGCCGCCGGCTCCTGCTTCGCGGGCCGGGCGCCGTTCGTACCGCTTGCGGCTGAGCCGCGGCGGGGGAGACCGGCGTCGGTCAGCGCGTGGGAGGCGGAGGAGGTCGGTCCCGGACGGTCGAAGCCTACGCGGTTCTGCTCACCCGCGTCAGCGGCCTGCACGGATTCCGCTTCCGGAGCGTACTGGTCCTGGTAGCCGTTCTGGTAACCGTTCGTGTGGCCGTTCTGCTGGGGCCAGTCGTCCTGGTAGGACTGCTGCTCCTGGTACGGCTGGAAGCCCTCGGAGCCTGCGGCGGGGGCAGCCGTCCGCTCCTCCTGGCCCGGTTCCGCATACGCGGGGTCCGGGTAGCCGCCGTTCGACGCGAAGCCGCCGTTCTGCGGCAGGCCGCCGTTGCCGGAGAACGACTCGCCCTGCGGCGCGCCGCCGTTCGGCGCGAAGTACTGGTCGTCGTACGCCGGGCGCTGCTGCTCCTCGTACGGCGTCTGCTGGTCGAACGCCGCCGGCTGTTCGGCGTACCCGGTCGCACCGCTGTCGTAGCCGGCCCCGGCACCCTGCTGGGCGGGGTCGTAGCCGTTCTGCCCGGCGCCGTACGGCTGCTGCTGACGGGGCGCGTCGAAGCCCTCGGCGGACTGCTGCTGGCCCGGCTGGCCCGGCTGGCCCGGCTGGCCCGGCTGGGACTCCAGGGCCGCCCGGCGCTCCTCGCGCATCAGCGAGCGGCCCACCGGGTCCAGGTCACGGATGTCGTCGGGGACCTCGTACTGGCTGTCGTCGAAACCGAGCTCCGCGGCGGTGCGCATCGGCAGACCGTTGTTGAAGTCCTCGCCGCGACCGCCGTAGCTCTGCTCCGGGATGATCTGCGAGACGGTGAACTCGTCGCGAGGCTGCTGCTGCTCGCCGCCACCACCGTGGGTGATGGCGTCCGGCAGCATGACCAGCGAGGTGGTGCCCGCCTGCTCGCCCGAGGGGCGCAGCTGGACGCGGATACCGTGCCGGTCGGACAGCCGGCCGACCACGAACAGGCCCATGCGCTGCGAGATCGCGGCGTCCACCGTCGGCGGGTTGGCCAGCTTGTGGTTGATGTCCGCGAAGTCCTCGGCGGTGAGTCCGATGCCCTTGTCGTGGATCTCGATCATCACGCGGCCGTCGGGGAGACGGGTCGCGGTGACCCGGACCTTGGTCTGCGGGGAGGAGAACGTCGTGGCGTTCTCCAGGAGCTCGGCGAGCAGGTGCACGAGGTCGGTCACGGCACGGCCGTGGATCTCGGCCTCGGGTACGCCGGACAGCTCGACGCGCTCGTACTGCTCCACCTCGGAGGAGGCGGCGCGCAGCACGTCGACCAGCGGGACCGGCTGGTCCCAGCGGCGGCCGGGCTCCTCGCCGGCGAGCACCAGGAGGTTCTCGCCGTTGCGGCGCATACGGGTGGCGAGGTGGTCCAGGCGGAAGAGGTGCTCCAGCTGGTCCGGGTCGGCCTCGTTGTTCTCCAGGTCGGTGATCAGGGTCAGCTGGCCCTCGATCAGGGACTGGTTGCGGCGCGAGAGGTTGGTGAAGATCGCGTTGATGTTGCCCCGGAGCAGAGCCTGCTCGGCGGCCAGCCGGACGGCCTCGCGGTGGACCTGGTCGAAGGCGCGGGCGACTTCGCCGATCTCGTCCCTGGTGTTGATGGGGATCGGCTGGACGCGGGTGTCCACCCGGCCCGGGTCGGTGCGCGAGAGCTGGTCGACCAGCATCGGCAGCCGCTGCTCGGCGATGCCGAAGGCGGCGTTGCGCAGCTGGCGCATGGCCTGGCTCATCTGGCGGGCCATGAGGCTGGCGACGATGAACGCGGCGAGCAGGGCGATGATGACGATGGCGCCGTTGATGATGGCGTCGCGCTGCGCGTCGGAGGCGATCTCACCCGCGTCGGTCACCGCGCGGTCGATGAGCTCGCTCTCGACCTGGCTGTAGCCCTCGAACTTCAGCGTCGCGGCCGTCATCCAGGCCTTGGCGGTGACGCCCTTCTCGGCGAGCTGGGACGGGGACTGCCCGCTGCTGATCGCCTGGATCATCTTGGCCATGGTCGGCGGAGCGGTGAACTCCTCGCCCTCGGCGTCGGCCTTGGCCTTCGCGTCGGCGACCTGCTGCGCGCCCTCCTCGGTCTTCTCCTTCATGACCTCGGTCAGCCGCGCGGCGTCCTCGGTGGTGCCACCGGAGACGTACTCCTGCTGGGCGATGCCCTCGAGGTAGGCGTACGAGGTGAAGGCGGTGAGCTGCTGCCGGTAGATCGTCTCGTCGGGGCTGGGCCGGACCAGCAGGTGCACGCCGATCGCGCGCTGGAGGGACTCGGCGCCCTTGGCCAGGGCGACCGCGTAGACGGTGCGGCCGTAGGCGGTGATGTTGCCGGTGCCGAGGCCGAGTTCGTTGGAGAACTCCATCAGCAGGTGCTCGACCGCGACGTAGCCCTCTTCGGTCTTCACCGGGTCCAGGGCCTTGGTGTAGGCGGCCGCGCGAATCTTCGTCAGAGTCGGCTCGGCCGCCTCCACCAGCTTCAGACGGCGCTGGAGGCCTTCCTTGTCCGGCATCCCGACGACCTCGTCGTGGAAGGCGGTGGCCTTCGCGTCGGTGGTGGCGCGGGCCGCCTTGACGTCCGAGTCGTCCTTCTTGGACTGGAGCAGCGGCTGGGCGCTGATGTCCCGCTCGTTGAGCAGGGCCTCGGCGTACTCGCCGGCGGCGGCCACGATCTTCGCCGTCTTCTCGGCGTCGCGGGCCTCCTGCCAGGTGTCGATCGAGTTCTTCACCTGGAAGCCGCCCATGACCAGGCCGACCATCACGGGTATGAGCAGGATCGCGTTCAGCCGGGTGGGCACCCGCCAGTTCCGCGGGGAGAGGCGGCCGCCGCTCTTCGCGAGTGCGGACGCCGGCTCCGAACCGGGTCCAGGGGCGGGCGCCGCTCCGCGCGGCGGCGGGGTGAAGTTGCCCCGGGCCGCCGGCTCGGGACTTTGCTTGCTTCGCCTCACTCGACCAACAACCTCTCGGCGGTCGGCACCTTCGTCGTGCCGCAGTGTCTCAGAGCCCGGTCAGCCATCGACCATGAGTACGTCATTGACTATTGGGCAGTTCAGGCATTCCAGCACGACGACCAGCGCTCTTCCAAACATGGGAAAGCGCTGGTTCGGTGTGATGTAAGCCCCAGATAAAACGGTCAAAAAGAACGAGCCCCGCCAAAAGGCGGGGCTTTCGTGCGCGCAGTGAGACCGAGCGACCGCGACGCGTGTCGGTACCTGTGGATTCCACTGCCGAAACGTTATGAACACCGGAGCCGACCGTGTCCAAGGCCACAGTCGGCTCCAGAGCGTCTACGGCAGCCGCCGTACGGCGCCGGGTGCTTGAAAACTACCGCAGTCGCGCCATGAGCGCGTGCTCGACCAGCGTGATCAGCGCGCTCTTGGCGTCCGAGCGGTGCCGGGCGTCCGTCGTGATGATCGGGGTGTCCGGCCCGATCTGCAGGGCCTCGCGCACCTCTTCCGGCTGGTACGGCTGCGAGCCGTCGAAGCCGTTGAGGGCGACGACGAACGGCAGGCCGCTGTTCTCGAAGTAGTCGACCGCCGGGAAGCAGTCGGCGAGACGGCGGGTGTCCACCAGGACGATCGCGCCGATCGCGCCGCGCACCAGGTCGTCCCACATGAACCAGAACCGGTCCTGACCCGGCGTACCGAACAGGTACAGGATCAGGTCCTGGTCGAGCGTGATACGGCCGAAGTCCATGGCCACCGTCGTGGTGGTCTTGTCCCCGGTGTGGGTGAGGTCGTCGATGCCCGCGCTCGCGGACGTCATGACGGCCTCCGTGCGCAGCGGGTTGATCTCGGAGACGGCGCCCACGAACGTGGTCTTGCCCACGCCGAAGCCCCCCGCCACCACGATCTTCGCGGAGGTGGTGGCCCGCCCCCCGTCAGAGCTTGCGAAGTCCACTGAGCACCCTTTCGAGCAGCGTCACGTCCGGAGCGCCGCCGTTGTTCTCGTCGCCGCCCGGCTGGTGGATGGCCACCAGTCCGGCCTCGGCGAGGTCCGCGACCAGGATCCGCGCCACCCCCAGCGGCATGGCCAGGAGAGCCGAGACCTCCGCGACCGACTTCACCTCGCGGCACAGATGGCAGATGCGCTGGTGCTCCGGGAGCAGCCCCATGAGCGCTGCCGGGTCGGCCGTCGTGCTGATCAGCGCCTCGATGGCGAGCTGATAGCGCGGCCGCGTCCGGCCGCCGGTCATCGCGTACGGACGCACCAGCGGCTGGTCGCCCTCATCCCCGTACGGCTCCGCGTACGGATCATGATGGGCGGTGGGCGGGGTCATGGATCCTCCGGGCGGGACAGCATTCGCGGTCAGTCGTGCCGTCCGTCTAGGCCGGTGGGGGGATTGTGTCGGCCGGACGGTGATTTCGTGAGGTGGGTAGTGCTGGGGCGGGTCAGTGGAGCAGACTGCCCTGGAGTTCGGCGCGCAGGTCGGGCGTGAGGACCGCGCCCGCGCGGTCGACAAGCAGCGTCATCTCGTAGCCGACGAGGCCGATGTCGCACTCGGGGTGTGCGAGGACGGCGAGCGACGAGCCGTCCGAGACGGACATGAGGAAGAGGAACCCTCGTTCCATCTCGACGACGGTCTGCGCGACGCTGCCGCCTTCGAAGATCCGTGAGGCGCCGGCCGTCAGCGAGGTGAGCCCCGACGCGACGGCCGCCAACTGGTCGGCACGGTCGCGCGGGAAGCCCTCGGACATCGCGAGCAGGAGCCCGTCGGCGGACACGACAACGGTGTGGGACACCCCAGGGGTGTTGTCCACGAAGTTGGTGATCAACCAGTTCAGGTTCTGTGCCGCCTGGCTCATCTGACTCAACTAACGCTCCTGCTGGTGAGTGGGGCTCGGGAAACTGCCGGTCTGACCGTTGCCGGCCTGACGACCCTGCGCGATGCCCCGACGGAGATTGGTCAGCCGTCCGCGTACGTCGTCAGGCGCACGCGAGACCTGCGGACCGGGTTGGTGCTGTTGCTGCTGAGCCGTGCCCGGGACGAGGTTCGCCCTGGGCACCCGGCGCGGCAGGCCGGATGTGGTGACGCCGCCCGCTGCCGGCTGCCTGACCCGCTCGGCCTGCCGGACGAGTTCGTCGTTCGGCGAGGTGCGCCAGGAGGCATTGGCGGCGGGACGCTGGGGGGCAGCCGGAGCCTGCGGCTCCTGGGGCTGCTGTTGCTGCGGAGCCTGGGCCGCGCCGCCCGCCTGCTGACCGTGGAACCAGTTGGTCTCCAGCGTGTCGTAGAGCGGGGTACGCCCGTCACCGGGACCCGAGGCCGGCGGCAGTGCCTCCGGCTCAGGACGCCCGACGTGACGCTGCGGACCGGTCGGCTGCGCCGGGGTGCCGTAGCCACCCGACTGCGGAGCGCCGAACTGGCCGTTGGACGAGGGGTCCTGGCGGCCGGGCAGCGAGTGCTGACCGGTCGGGGAACCGTCGTGGCCGGGTGCGGCGAACTGGCCGGTGGAGCCGTTGTCGTAGGCCTGCGGAGCGAACTGGTTCGGGGCCGCCGTGGCGTTCTGGCCGCCCGGGGCACCGAAGACGTCGGACCGGGTGAAGCCGTTCTCGTCCTGCTGGCCGCTGGTACCGGGGCGCTGGAACTGCTGCCCCGTGTCCTGTCGGCCGTTCGTGCCCGGACGCTGGAACTGGCTGGTGTCCTGGCGTCCGCCCGGACCCGTCTGGGGGTTGCCCACGGCCGGGAACTGGCCCGTGCTGTGGAGACCGTTCGCGACGGGACGGCCGAAGTCGGCGGGACCCGCCGGGGCCTGGCGGTCGTCGGTGCGCGGGATCGCCGGTATCTCGGCGGTGGCGCCGGGACCCTGCCGGTCGTCGAAGCGCGGAATGCGCGACGTCTGGGCGACGTCCGGCTCCTCGTGACCGCGCGGGGCGTCCAGCGGGCTGCGCGGCACCGGCGGCTGGGCGTTCTCGTCGCCCCAGCTGGTCACCCGCGGCTGCGGGTTGCCGCCCGGCAGCTCGGCGCGCGGACCACCGCGCGGCGGCAGCTGCGGCTGACGGCCGCGGCCGCCCTGATCCGCCTTGCTGCCTCGCGGCTGCGTCGGACGCCCGCCGAACATGTCCACACCCTGGGGGCCCGTACCGGCCGCCTGGAGACCCTGCGGCGCACCAGGCGTCTGGCCGCCGAAGCCGGAACCCGCACCGGCCGGAGCCGGTCGGCCCTGCTGGGGGGAGGTCGGAGGCTGCTGCGGTCCGCGCGGCGGCTGGCCACCGGGACGGCCACCGCCGTCACGGCCGGGCAGCGCGGCCCGGGGGCCGGTACCCGCCGCGAGCCTGCCGCCGGCGCCGGGAGCGGAGCCGAGGGCACCGCCCTGCGACCCGTTCTGCGAGCCGTTCTGGCGACGCGCCGCTGCGACGCCCGCGGCGGCCTGCGCGGCGGCGGGACCACCCGCGACGCTGCTCTGACCGGCCTTGGGCTGAGGCTTCTTGCCGCCCTGGGCGACGTCCACGGGCAGCATGACCAGCGCGGTCGTGCCACCGGAGTCCGAGGGACGCAGCTGGATGCGGATGCCGTGCCGCTGCGACAGACGACCGACCACGAACAGACCCATGCGCCGGGAGACCGACACGTCCACGGTGGGCGGCGACGCGAGCCGCTCGTTGATCGCGGCGAGGTCCTCGGGGGAGAGGCCGATGCCGGTGTCGTGGATCTCGATCAGGACGCGGCCGTCGGGCAGCGCGTGACCGGTGACCTTGACCTTGGTCTGCGGGGAGGAGAACGAGGTGGCGTTCTCGAGCAGCTCGGCGAGGAGGTGCACGAGGTCGTTGACGACCCGGCCGGCCACTTCGGTGGTCGGCACGGAGGCCAGCTCGATGCGCTCGTACTGCTCCACCTCGGACGCGGCGGCACGCAGCACGTCGACCAGCGGGACCGGACGGGTCCAGCGACGGCCGGGCTCCTCACCCGCGAGGACGAGGAGGTTCTCACCGTTACGGCGCATGCGGGTCGCGAGGTGGTCGAGCTTGAAGAGCGAGGACAGCTGGTCCGGGTCGGCCTCGCGGGACTCCAGTTCGGAGATCAGCGACAGCTGGCGCTGGATCAGACCCTGGGAGCGGCGCGAGAGGTTGGTGAACATCGCGTTGACGTTGCCCCGCAGCAGGGCCTGCTCGGCGGCGAGGCGGACCGCCTCGCGGTGCACGTCGTCGAAGGCCGCGGCCACCTGGCCGATCTCGTCCCGGGAGTGCACACCGACCGACTCCACGGACGTGTCGACGTCCTGCGGGTCGGACTCGGACAGCTGCTTGACCAGCTCGGGCAGCCGGTCCTGGGCGACCTTGGTGGCGGTCTCCTGGAGGCGGCGCAGCGAACGGATCATGGACCGGGCGACGACGAACGCGCCGACCAGCGAGACACCGAGCACGAGCAGGATGAGCGCACCGGAGATGATCGCTTCGCGCTCCGACTCGGCGCGCAGCTCACGCGCCTTCTGCTCCATGTCCTCGAGCAGCGTGAGCTCGATGTTGGTCATCTGCTTGATCTTGGTGGAGCTGGCGTCGATCCAGTCCTGGTACGACTGCTTGTCCAGCGACTCCAGGCCGCTGGAGGAGCTGAGCGCCCGGGTGGCGTAGGTGTCCGCGTCCTCGATGACCGGGTTGCCCTGCTCGATCGGCTTCAGCAGTTCCTCTGCGCCGCCGTCGCCGTAGATGCTGCGGAAACTCGCGAGCTCGGAGTCCTGGTTCTCGAGCCCGGCCTCGGCGTACTGCCGGTCGTTCTCGGAGAGGTCGCCGTAGACGGTGTTGCCCACCGGCAGCGCCGCCGCGAGCACGGCGCGCTGGACGGAGGCGTACTCCTTGGCGGCGGAGAAGGCGGCCAGCGCACGCGTGCGCTGGATCATCTCCGGGTTGCTGGTGGCCTGCGCCATGTCCTGCGAGAGGTCGAGCAGGCTGGTGATGAGGCGGTGGTAGGCCTCCACCGTCTGGGTGGAGTTGCCCTTCTCCGCGTAGGCCGTCGTCCGGACCTTGGCGAGGTTGCCCAGGTCGCTCAGCAGACCGACGAGGCTGTCCCGGACGCCCTGGAGGTTGCCGTCGGCGGTAGCGCCGTCGATCTCCTCCGACGAGTCCTGGAAGGCGCTCAGCGCGCGGTCCGTCTTCTCGCGGTAGCCCTTGATCCCGGGGTCGGTCGCCTTGCCGTTGTGCGCCAGCGGGCCCGCCGAGCGGTCGCGCTCGTCCTGCAGCGCGTCGGCCAGGTCGGTGGCCTGCTTGGTCATGTCCGTCAGCAGCTTCATGTTGTCGAGCTGCTGGATGTCGTCCATCGACTGGTTGATGCGCAGCGCGCCCAGCGAGGTGGCCGCGACCACGGGCAGGGTCAGCAGCGCCACCAGACGCGTGGAGATGCGCCAGTTGCGCAGCGCCACCCGGGGGCCGGGGCCGGTCGGCGGCTTCGCCGGAGCCGGGGGAGGAGAACTCGGCGACGCGGACGCACCGGGACGCCCGGAGCGCTCACCGCCGTCGCCGGACGGATTGGGGCCCGGGTTCTGGGCGTGCTGGGGCGAGGAGCCGACTGCCATCGGGCCGGTCCCGCCGTGCGGCTCCGGCTCGGCCGAAGCGCTGCCATCCCTCTTGAAACGTCCCTGCACTAGCGTCGCAACCTCTGGACCAGGCGTCCCTCCGCGTGAACGGAAGGACGGTGTCGGCGTGTTGGAGGGCGTCCTGAATACGCCCCCCAATTGGTCGTGAGTAACCGGCGCTGGCTCCCCCTGTCTCGCCGCCACCGGGCGCGCTGGGCGCCCTCTGTGCGCCGGCTCGATCCCGCGGCGGTCCGAGGAATTCCAGCACAGTGCAGGATCTCCAACAAGGGCCGTTGGCCAGGCTGTGACATCCGTGACACGACGTGAGGGTCAAGTTACGGGACGTAGAAATCGATCCCGCATAAGGCGGACATAAGGGTGTGAACAGGGGGCGGTCGAACGGTGTCCCAGTCGCCATGATCAGGAGCGGAATGAGCGCTTCAGATGGCCAATGTCTGTTTTGTAACGGTCAGCCGGCAGTCGGAAATGACCGCTTTGCCCATTGATTCGTGAGCAAACTCACACGCCGATCATGCGACCTTCACGTCTTCACCGGGAATCGCGTGTTTAGCCTGACGCTTTACAGGGATGGCACATCCGACAAACCGCGTCTGTGCGGAGGCCCTTGAGGGCTTCCCGGATGCCCGACACGACAGGGTCACGTACAACAGTGAAGACCACGACGATGTTCCACAAGATCGCCAACCCCCGGCGTACGACCCTGGCGCACCTCAAGGACGCCGACGAACTGCAGCTCCCGGAGCAGCAGGAGCACTCCGTCGAACTTCCCGCCCAGACTGCGAACCCCAAGCGCACCATCCTCATGGAGGCGCCGGTCGCGGCCTCCGTCGCGGAGTAGATCTTCACGCGGAGATACGGGCACCGGCCGCCGAATGCTCAAGGCGGCCGCTCACGGATGTCAAGGGCGTCCCCGGCCGGGGACGCCCTTCCGCGTTAGCCTGGGGCGTCACACTCCAGCCAGCTCAGTCAAGGGGCCAACCAACCCGTGCGCATCGCCAGGTTCTCCATCGACGGGAACGTCGCCTTCGGCGCGGTCGAGGGCGACAAGCCGGACGAGCTCGTCCTCGACATCATCAAGGGCATCCCGTTCACGGACTTCGAACTCTCCGGCACCAAGGTGCCGCTGAGCAAGGTCCGGCTGCTCCCGCCCGTCCTGCCCAACAAGGTCGTGGCCTTCGGCCGCAACTACGCCGAGCACGCGCGTGAGCTGGGCAACGAGGTGCCGGACGCCCCGTTCGCCTTCTTCAAGCCGTCCACCTCGGTGATCGGTTCCGGCGACGCCATCCAGTACCCGGCCTTCTCCGAGGAGGTCCATCACGAGGCCGAGCTCGCCGTGGTCATCGGCCGGCTCTGCCGCGAGGTGCCGCGCGAGCGCGTCAAGGACGTGATCTTCGGCTACACCTGCGCGAACGACGTCACCGCCCGCGACGTCCAGAAGCGCGAGAAGCAGTGGGCCCGGGCCAAGGGCTTCGACACCTCGTGCCCGCTGGGCCCCTGGGTGGAGACCGGCCTGGACCTCGAGACCGCGAGCGACCTCACCGTCCAGCTGACGGTCAACGGGCAGCAACGGCAGCTCGGCCGCACCAGCGAGATGATCCACTCGATCGAGGATCTGATCGTCAACATCACCGAGGCCATGACGCTGCTCCCCGGCGACGTGATCCTCACGGGCACCCCGGCAGGGGTAGGCCCCCTGGTCGTCGGCGACGAGGTCGCCGTCACCATCGAAGGCATCGGCACTCTCACCAACAAGGTTGTCAAGCGTGGCTAGCGCACCCGGCTCCCCCGTACGCGTCCGTTTCTGTCCCTCGCCCACCGGCAACCCCCACGTGGGCCTGGTCCGCACCGCCCTGTTCAACTGGGCGTTCGCCAAGCACCACCAGGGCACGCTGGTCTTCCGCATCGAGGACACCGACGCGGCCCGTGACTCCGAGGAGTCCTACGACCAGCTCCTGGACTCGCTGCGCTGGCTGGGCTTCGACTGGGACGAGGGCCCCGAGGTCGGCGGCCCGCACACGCCGTACCGTCAGTCGCAGCGCATGGACCTCTACGCCGACGTCGCCCGCAAGCTCCTCGACGCCGGGCACGCCTACCACTGCTACTGCTCCCAGGAGGAGCTGGACACCCGCCGCGACGCCGCCCGCGCGGCCGGCCGGCCCTCCGGCTACGACGGCCACTGCCGCGACCTCACCGACGCGCAGGTGGCGGAGTACAAGGCCCAGGGCCGTACTCCGATCGTCCGCTTCCGCATGCCCGACGAGACGATCACCTTCACGGACCTGGTCCGCGGCGAGCTGACGTTCACCCCGGAGAACGTGCCCGACTTCGGCATCGTCCGCGCGAACGGCGCCCCGCTGTACACGCTGGTCAACCCGGTCGACGACGCGCTGATGGAGATCACGCACGTCCTGCGGGGCGAGGACCTGCTCTCCTCGACCCCCCGCCAGATCGCCCTCTACAAGGCGCTCACCGAACTCGGCATCGCCCAGGGCACCCCCCACTTCGGCCACCTGCCGTACGTGATGGGCGAGGGCAACAAGAAGCTGTCGAAGCGGGACCCGGAGTCCTCGCTCAACCTCTACCGCGAGCGCGGCTTCCTCCCCGAGGGCCTGCTCAACTACCTCTCGCTGCTCGGCTGGTCGCTCTCGGCCGACCAGGACATCTTCACGATGGACGAGATGACCGCGGCCTTCGACATCGCGGACGTCAACCCCAACCCGGCGCGCTTCGACCTGAAGAAGTGCGAGGCGATCAACGCCGACCACATCCGCCTGCTGGACGTGAAGGACTTCACGGAGCGCTGCGCGCCCTGGCTGAAGGCTCCCTACGCCCCCTGGTCCCCGCAGGACTTCGACGAGGCCAGGTGGGAGGCGATCGCCCCGCACGCCCAGACCCGGCTGAAGGTGCTGTCGGAGATCACCGACAACGTCGACTTCCTCTTCCTCCCCGAGCCGGCCGTCGACGAGGCCAGCTGGACGAAGGCGATGAAGGAGGGCAGCGACGCGTTGCTCACGACGGCCCGCGAGAAGCTGGCGGCGGCCGACTGGACCTCGGCGGAGTCCCTGAAGGAGGCCGTCCTGGCCGCCGGCGAGGCGCACGGCCTCAAGCTCGGCAAGGCCCAGGCCCCGGTCCGCGTCGCCGTCACCGGCCGCACGGTCGGCCTGCCGCTCTTCGAGTCCCTGGAGATCCTGGGCAAGGAGAAGACGCTGGCCCGCGTCGACGCGGCCCTGGCGAAGCTCGCCGCGTAGCCCCACCCGCGCCCCGAGGGGCGGCGCCCGGCGACCCGGGTGCCGCCCCTTCGGCATCTTCCGGACAGGGCGGCCGCCTCCGCGTTACCGTCGGATCATGAGCATCCTCGCCGTGGTCTGGGACGTGGACGACACCCTCTTCGACTACACGACCGCCGACCGTGAGGGCATGCGGTCCTATCTGACGGCCGAGGGGCTGCTCGACCGGTTCGGTACCGCGGAGCTGGGGCTCGCGCGGTGGCGGGAGGTCACCGACCAGCAGTGGGCCCGGTTCTCGGCGGGCGGGATCACCTTCGAGGACCAGCGCCGGGACCGGGTACGGGTGTTCCTGGGCCGCGAGATGACCGACGCGGAGGCCGACGACTGGTTCACGCGCTACCGCTCGCACTACGAGGCCGCCTGGGCGCTCTTCCCGGACGTCCTGCCGGTACTGGACGTCCTCGCCGCCAGCCACCGCCACGCGGTGCTCTCCAACTCCAGCATCCACGTCCAGGACCACAAACTGCGCGTCCTCGGCGTCCACGACCGCTTCGAGGTCATCCTGTGCGCGGCGGAACTGGGCGTCTCCAAGCCGGAGGCCGGCGCCTTCCTCGCGGCCTGCGAGGCCCTGTCGCTGCCTCCGCACCAGGTGGCCTACGTCGGCGACCATCCGGAGATCGACGGACGGGGCGCCGCCGACGCCGGACTGCTCTCCGTGTGGATCGACCGCTACGGTGCGGCCACCGTCGAGCTCCCGTCCGGTCGCCACCGGATCGTCTCGCTCGCCGAACTGCCCGCGATCCTCGGCCCCGATACCCGTTTTGGAGCCCGGTCCACCTTCGGGTAATGTTCTTCCTGCGCCGCCGGGGAGCGGGCCGAAAGGCCGGAAAGCCGGAGGAGCAACGCTAGAACAAGAACCCTTACGGGGCTTGCGTTCCAGTGGCCTATGGTGTAATTGGCAGCACGACTGATTCTGGTTCAGTTAGTCTTGGTTCGAGTCCAGGTAGGCCAGCTCGCAGAGCTTATCTGCGCCTGTGGAGATCTGCTCCACGAAGCCCCCGTTGTGTAGCGGCCTAGCACGCTGCCCTCTCAAGGCAGTAGCGCCGGTTCGAATCCGGTCGGGGGTACAGATCCTTCCCGCGGGGAGAGCTCGGGTAGCTCCCTCTCACCTCGATGCAGGATCGCTAGGGCCCCCGTTGTGTAGCGGCCTAGCACGCCGCCCTCTCAAGGCGGTAGCGCCGGTTCGAATCCGGTCGGGGGTACGCTTTTCATTGAATCACCTTGGTCTATGGTGTAATTGGCAACACTACGGTTTCTGGTACCGTCATTCTTGGTTCGAGTCCAGGTAGACCAGCTCAGACCTGCGGAAACGCAGTGTCCAGGCCCCCGTTGTGTAGCGGCCTAGCACGCCGCCCTCTCAAGGCGGTAGCGCCGGTTCGAATCCGGTCGGGGGTACGTGATCGTAAAGCCCCCCGCTTCGGCGGGGGGCTTTACGCGTAACCGGCCTCAGGCGAAGCCGTACCGCCGCGCCGACTCCTCCTCCTGCGCCAGCCGGTGCAGCGCCTGCATCATCGGCTCGACGAGGATCGCGCCCAGCACCGCCGCCTCGATCCGCTCCGGCTCCGACTCCCGGCTCTCCACGAAGTCCAGGTCCAGCACGGCCGCCCGGTGCATCAACCGGGCGTAGGACATGAGAAGTTCGGCGTTCCAGTCGTAGCCGAGCCGGCGCAGCGCGGCCACCGCCACCACCAGTGAGCGGTAGGCGGGGGAGATGGTCGTCAGCAGCCGGGCGTTCGACCAGCCCAGGGTGCGCAGCAGTTCGTCCGCCTCCAGATGGGCGGCGCGCACGTACTCGTCCTCCGCGTCCGGCTCGGGGACCTGTGGCAGCGCCCACAGGGCGGCGCCGAGCCGGATCGTGCGGCCCAGGGAGTCGTCGTCGACATGGCCGAGGACCGCGCGGACCGTGGCCACCGGCAGCCCGCCCACCTGGATCATCGCCCGCACCAGACGCAGCCGGCGCAGATGCTCCTCGTCGTACTCGGCGGTCGTGGCGTTGACCTGGCGGCCGGGCGGCACGAGCCCCTCGCGCAGGTAGTACTTGATCGTCGCGGTGGACACACCGCTGCGTTCGCTCAGTTCGGCCAGCCGCATGCCTTGCGCCCTCCGTTGGTTAGCGTCACTATCCAAGCATGTCCTCCACAGTCAGCCGCACCACCGCGAACGCCCGGGGAGACGTGGTCGTCCTGCTGATCGGGATGCGCGTCAACCACTTCTGGGCCGTGCACCAGTGGGTGCCCGTGATGATGGCCATGTTCCGCATGCTGGCGGAGCTGAAGAAGGAGCCGGGCCGCGGCCTGCTCTCCAGGGTGCTCCTGACGGCCTCGCCGCGGACGTACTACGTCGTCCAGTACTGGGAGTCCAAGGAGAAGCTGTACGCCTACGCGAGCGCGCCCGACGCGTTCCACCACGAGGCCTGGGCGAAGATCAACCGCTTGGAGCGGGGCGGAAAGGCGCGGGGGCACGTGGGGATCTGGCACGAGACGTATGTCGTGCCGGAGGGGTCGTACGAGGCGATCTACGGGGACATGCCGGCGTTCGGCCTCGCGGCCGCGCACGGGCAGGTTCCGCTGGGGGAGCGGGGGCGGTATGCGAAGGACCGATTCTCATATCGGTCCGCGCCGTAAGTGCTTGCGCCGTTTGCCGGGTGCGGGTCCGTCGTGGCTTGTCGCAGCCGTGCGGCGGAGTCGCACATCGGCACAGCCCCGCGCCCTGGGGTGGGTGACCTTGCCGTACGGGAAAGGGCTGCCGCGGCGTTGAGGCCGCCCTTTCCATCCGGCGTCAGCCCGTCCTGCGCAGGGCCTCCGAGAGGCGGGCCGCCGCGTCGATGATCGCCTGGGCGTGCATCCGGCCGGGGTGACGGGTCAGGCGCTCGATGGGACCCGAGACGGAGACGGCGGCCACCACGCGGTTGGAGGGGCCGCGCACGGGCGCCGACACGGAGGCGACGCCCGGCTCGCGCTCGCCGATGGACTGGGCCCAGCCGCGGCGCCGTACGCCCGACAGGGCCGTCGCCGTGAAGCGGGCGCCCTGGAGGCCGCGGTGCAGACGCTCGGGTTCCTCCCAGGCCATCAGGATCTGGGCCGAGGAACCGGCCTTCATCGTGAGCGTGGAACCGACCGGGACCGTGTCCCGAAGGCCGGACAGGCGTTCCGCCGCCGCCACGCAGATGCGCATGTCGCCCTGGCGGCGGTAGAGCTGGGCGCTCTCGCCCGTGATGTCCCGCAGATGCGTCAGCACCGGTCCGGCGGTGGCGAGGAGGCGGTCCTCGCCGGCGGCCGCGGCCAGCTCGGCGAGGCGGGGGCCGAGGATGAACCGGCCCTGCATGTCGCGCGCCACCATACGGTGGTGTTCCAAAGCCACGGCCAGCCGGTGAGCCGTGGGTCGTGCGAGTCCGGTGGCAGCGACCAAGCCTGCGAGGGTGGCCGGACCGGACTCCAGGGCGCTCAGGACAAGGGCTGCCTTGTCCAGAACGCCGACGCCGCTACTGTTGTCCATGCAACGATACTCCCGTCTCACTCTGTGAAACGCAAGTTCATTTTTCCGTGAGACGCGCAACCCTTGGACACATGGTGGCCCGCGGACCAACGGGCCTGGCGGCGGGTGCCCGGGAACAGGGGCAACGGGCGTCGCCTCCACAAGATCTCTAGTTTGGGCCGGTGCGTCATTGCCGGCCGGAGGGAAAGCGATGGGTAGGACACTCGCGGAGAAGGTCTGGGACGACCACGTCGTCCGGCGCGCGGAGGGCGAGCCCGACCTCCTCTTCATCGATCTGCACCTCCTGCACGAGGTGACCAGCCCGCAGGCCTTCGACGGGCTGCGGCAGAACGGCCGCCCGGTGCGCCGTCTCGACCTCACCATCGCGACCGAGGACCACAACACCCCGACCATCGACATCGACAAGCCGATCGCCGACCCGGTCTCGCGCGTCCAGCTGGAGACGCTGCGCAAGAACTGCGCCGAGTTCGGCGTGCGGCTGCACCCGCTCGGCGACGTCGAGCAGGGCGTCGTGCACGTCGTCGGCCCGCAGCTGGGTCTGACCCAGCCCGGCACCACCGTCGTCTGCGGCGACTCCCACACCTCCACGCACGGAGCGTTCGGCGCGCTGGCGTTCGGCATCGGCACCTCGCAGGTCGAGCACGTGCTGGCCACCCAGACCCTGCCGCTGGCCCGCCCCAAGACGATGGCGATCACGGTCGAGGGCGAGCTGCCCGACGCCGTGACCGCCAAGGACCTGATCCTGGCGATCATCGCGAAGATCGGCACCGGCGGCGGCCAGGGATACATCCTGGAGTACCGCGGCGCCGCCATCGAGAAGCTCTCGATGGAGGCCCGGATGACCATCTGCAACATGTCGATCGAGGCCGGCGCCCGCGCGGGCATGATCGCCCCCGACGAGACCACCTTCGCGTACATCAAGGGCCGCGACCACGCCCCCGAGGGTGCGGACTGGGACGCGGCGGTCGAGTACTGGAAGACGCTGAAGACGGACGCGGACGCCGAGTTCGACGCCGAGGTCGTCATCGACGGTGCCGCGCTGTCGCCGTTCGTCACCTGGGGCACCAACCCCGGTCAGGGCGCGCCGCTTTCGGCCGCCGTCCCCGACCCTGCTTCGTACGAAGACGCTTCGGAGCGCCACGCCGCCGAAAAGGCCCTGGAGTACATGGGGTTGGAGGCCGGGCAGCCGCTGCGCTCCATCAACGTGGACACCGTCTTCGTAGGTTCGTGCACCAACGGCCGGATCGAGGACCTGCGGGCCGCCGCCGCCATCGTCGAGGGCCGCAAAGTCGCCGACGGCGTAAGGATGCTGGTCGTCCCCGGCTCGGTGCGGGTCGGTCTCCAGGCCGTCTCCGAGGGTCTGGACGTCGTCTTCAAGGAGGCCGGCGCCGAATGGCGGCACGCGGGCTGCTCGATGTGCCTCGGCATGAACCCCGACCAGCTGGCCCCGGGTGAGCGCTCGGCGTCCACCTCCAACCGCAACTTCGAGGGCCGGCAGGGCAAGGGCGGTCGTACGCACCTGGTGTCGCCGCAGGTCGCGGCCGCCACGGCCGTCCTGGGCCACCTGGCCTCCCCGGCCGACCTGTCCGACGCCGAGACCCGTACGCCCGCTGGAGTCTGATCAGTCATGGAAGCATTCATCTCGCACACCGGCCGGGCCGTCCCGCTGCGTCGCTCCAACGTCGACACCGACCAGATCATCCCTGCTCACTGGCTCAAGAAGGTCACGCGGGACGGGTTCGAGGACGGTCTGTTCGAGGCCTGGCGCAAGGACGAGACCTTCATCCTCAACCGCCCCGAGCGGCAGGGCGCGAGCGTTCTGGTCGCCGGTCCCGACTTCGGCACCGGTTCCTCCCGTGAGCACGCCGTCTGGGCACTCCAGAACTACGGCTTCAAGACCGTGATCTCGTCCCGCTTCGCCGACATCTTCCGGGGCAACTCGCTGAAGAACGGCCTGCTCACGGTGGTTCTGGAGCAGAAGATCGTGGACGCGCTGTGGGAGCTCACCGAGAAGGACCCGCAGGCCGAGATCACGGTGGACCTCGAGGCGCGTGAGGTGCGGGCCGAGGGCGTCACCGCCTCCTTCGAGCTGGACGAGAACTCCCGCTGGCGGCTGCTGAACGGGCTGGACGACATCTCCATCACCCTGCAGAACGAGGGCGACATCGCCACCTACGAGGCCAAGCGCCCGACGTACAAGCCGAAGACGCTCCGGGTCTGACCCCGAGGGCCGTCAAGGCCCTGAGCAGGTCGAGTTTCGGCCACCGCGACACCCCCGCCGTACCCCCGATCGGTCCGATCGGGGGTACGGCCGTGTTGGCACCCGTTCGGCCCCGTGAATCTTCGCCCTTCCTCCCAACTTCCCACGTTAGAGCGGTTGTTGCCGGGGTACGCGCCCCGTGTGGACACGACCGCCGGAAGTGCCCGGGCGGCCGTTCGAGGCGGCAGTTGCCCCCTGGGCGGGCGACAACTCGCCCCAGATGGCACAATCTGTGCATGGAACACGACGGCCAACTCGAGCTCTATACGGCGGTCGCGAACCAGCTCAAGGAAGCGCACACAAGAGTGCGCGCACTGCAAGTCCCGGAGGGCGTACGGATGGCGCTGACCCGGAAGCTGCTGGTCATTACGGCCGCGGCCAAGCACGATCTCGCCGATGCGACAAGGCGTCTGGAGCGGTTCATGGCGGACCTCGACGAGGGGCGAATGCCCGAAGGGGAGCGTTGATCGCCTCCGGAGCAGCCGATTTCGTTGCGGCACAAGGGTGATTAGCCCGTTTCGTGTTTGATTTGCGGTATATATCTGCCTAACGTGCGAAAAAGCTTGAACAGTTTCGTTCCGGCTAATGTCTCCGAAGGGGAAGACGTGAACAAGGCGCAGCTCGTAGAAGCGATTGCCGACAAGGTGGGCGGCCGCCAGCAGGCCGCCGAGGCGGTCGACGCGGTCCTGGACGCCATCGTCCGCGCGACGGTCGCGGGCGACCGGGTCTCGGTCACCGGCTTCGGTTCGTTCGAGAAGGTCGACCGGCCGGCCCGCTACGCTCGCAACCCCCAGACGGGCGAGCGGGTTCGGGTCAAGAAGACGTCCGTGCCGCGCTTCCGCGCAGGACAGGGCTTCAAGGACCTGGTGAGCGGCTCGAAGAAGCTCCCGCGCGGTGGCGAGGTCGCCGTGAAGAAGGCCCCCAAGGGCAGCCTGACCGGCGGCGCTTCCGCCACGGTCAAGAAGGCCGCCGCGAAGAAGGCGGCCCCCGCGAAGAGGGCGTCGGCAGCCGCGAAGAAGACCACGGCCACCGCCAAGAAGACGACGGCAGCCGCGAAGAAGACCACGGCCACCGCCAAGAAGACCACCGCGAAGAAGGCCACCACCCAGAAGACGACCGCGGCCGCCAAGAAGACGACCACCGCGAAGTCCGCCACCGCCAAGAAGACGACGGCCAAGAAGGCCCCGGCCGCGAAGACGGCGACCAAGGCCCCCGCCAAGAAGTCGACCGCGCGCAAGACCACCGCCAAGAAGACCACCGCCCGCAAGGCGTAGGACAGCAGGGGCACTCACGCGCCGGGCCGGACTCCCTCTCGGAAGTCCGGCCCGCGGCGTGTCGGGCGGGTGCCGGCAGGGTCCTCGGCGAAGAGCGCGGCCACTCAGAACGTCTGTAGCGTCACCAGGGTGATCCGGAGGCTGTCCTTCGGCCCCTCCACCTCGATCCGCACCCGCTGTCCGGGCCGCAGCAGCCGTAGCCCGCCCGCGTCGAACGCCGGCGCGGCGAAGGGCACCGGGGTGCCGTCGTCCAGCAGCACCTGTCCGCTGCGTGTGTCGGGGTCGTACGTGTATGCGGTCGCCTGCATGGCGGCAGCCTACTGCCCCGGAATCAGCAGACGCGCCGCCGCGGCGGCCGTCCGTGGCCCCACCCCCAGGGACAGCGCCGCGCGCAGATCCTCGCCGGTGTCGACGTCCTGGCGAACGGAATCCACCCCCGGCAGGCGGAGTTCCTCGGCCCCGGAGGCGCGGTGCCGGGAACGGGAATCCGTGCCGAATGCGGGAAGCAATTCACGGCCCGCGGCGACGGCGAGAAGCGTGGTGCCGATCGCGGCCGCGTCCGGGAGGAAAGAGCGGGGGAATTCCCCCGCGGCGTCCAGTACCCGGGCCAATTCCGGCGGGCGCAGGGCCGGCAGATCGGCGTTGAGGGCCGCGAGCGGGGAATCGGGACGGAAAGCGCGGACGGCGGCGGCCCCGTGGGCCAGGGCGGCGTTGAGGCCCCCGCGCGGCTCGTCGGCGACGATCCGGGCGCCCAGGGCCGCCAGGACCCGCCCGGCCAGGGCGTCGTCCGTGACTACTGCCACATCCCGCACCGCAGGTGAGGCCAGTGCCGCCGCCACGGTGTCCTCGGCGAAGGCGAGGGCGAGGCCCGGGCGCAGCCCGTCGGTGGCGGTGTCCGCGAGCCTGCTCTTGGCCAGCGCCAAGGGCTTCAGGGGTATGACCAAGGTCCACTGCACCGGCGTACCGTCCCTCTCGTGTCGCGGCCATTGTCACCCGGCCCATCCGCGGGTCGGACGCGCGGGCGTACCGTGTTCTCGACAGACAGGCGGCCCGGGGCGACACTTGTGCGGCCCCCAGGCCCCGGAGCAGGCCATGGGAAGTCCTAGAGGAAGGTGTCCGCGTGCCGCGCCGCAGAATCGGCTTCTGGTACCGCTTCGCTGCGGTCCTCTGCAAACCCTGGCTGGTGCTTCTGCTCAAGCGGGACTGGCACGGAATGGAGCATATTCCGGCCGAGGGCGGCTTTATCACCGCGGTGAACCACAATTCGCATGTCGATCCCTTCGCATACGCGCACTTTCAGTACAACAGCGGACGCGTGCCGAGATTCCTCGCGAAGAGCGGTCTTTTCAAGGAGGGGTTCGTCGGCGCCGCGATGCGCGGCACCGGGCAGATCCCCGTCTATCGCGAGAGCACGGACGCGCTGAGCGCCTTCCGGGCCGCGATCGACGCCGTGGAGCGCGGCGAGTGCGTCGCGTTCTACCCCGAGGGCACCCTCACCCGCGACCCCGACGGCTGGCCCATGACCGCCAAGACCGGTGCCGCGCGCGTCGCCCTCCAGACCAGGTGCCCGGTGATCCCCGTCGCACAGTGGGGCGCCAACGAACTGCTGCCGCCGTACGCCAGCAAGCCCGACATCCTTCCGCGCAAGACCCACCACGTCCTCGCGGGCCCGCCCGTGGATCTCACACGGTTCTACGGCCACGAGATGACCCCGGAGCTCCTCAAGGAGGCGACGGAGGTCATCATGGCGGCCGTCACCGCCCAGCTGGAGGAGATCCGCTGCGAGAAGGCGCCCGAGACGCCCTACGACCCGCGCCGCGAGCGGATCGAGCAGCGCCGCCGCACGCAGGCGGAGGTCGGCGCCGACACCGCCACGGAAAGCGGTGCCGAAACCCGCGCCGAAGCCGGTGCGGACACCCGGGCGGAGATCAACGGCACGGCGTCCGGACGCGCGCGGACCAGCCGCGCGCAGAGGAGCCGCGCGCAGACCAGTCACGCGAAGATCAGTCACAAGGGGGAGAACAGCAAGTGAGCAAGTCCGTGAAGGCGGCCGTCTTCGGTACCGGATCATGGGGGACCGCCTTCGGCACCGTCCTCGCCGACGCGGGCTGCGAGGTGACGCTGTGGGCACGCCGTCCCGAGCTCGTCGACGCGGTCAACTCCACGCGCACCAACCCCGACTACCTCCCCGGCGTCGAACTCCCGCGCAACCTGCGCGCCACCGCCGACGCGGCCGAGGCCGCCCGGGACGCCGACTTCACCGTCCTCGCGGTCCCCTCGCAGACCCTGCGCGCCAACCTCGCCGACTGGACGCCGCTGCTCGCCCCGGACACCGTCCTGGTGTCGCTGATGAAGGGCGTCGAGCTCGGTACGACCATGCGGATGAGCGAGGTCATCGACGATGTCGCCAAGGTGGGGCCGAGCCGGATCGCCGTCGTCACCGGGCCCAACCTCGCGAAGGAGATCGCCTCCCGGATGCCCGCCGCGGCCGTGGTCGCCTGCACCGACGAGGCCGTCGCCCAGAGGCTCCAGGCCGCCTCCCACACGCCGTACTTCCGCCCGTACACCAACACCGACGTGGTGGGCTGCGAGCTGGGCGGCGCGGTCAAGAACGTGATCGGCCTCGCGGTCGGCATCGCGGACGGCATGGGCCTCGGCGACAACGCCAAGGGCTCGCTGATCACGCGCGGCCTGGCCGAGACCACCCGGCTGGGCCTGGCGATGGGCGCGGACCCGCTGACCTTCGCCGGACTCGCCGGGCTCGGCGACCTGGTGGCGACCTGCTCCTCGCCGCTCTCCCGCAACCACACCTTCGGCACCAACCTCGGCAAGGGCATGACCCTCCAGGAGACCATCGCCGTCACCCGGCAGACCGCCGAGGGCGTCAAGTCCTGTGAGTCGGTGCTGGATCTGGCCCGCCGGCACGGCGTCGACATGCCCATCACCGAGACGGTCGTCGGCATCGTCCACGAGGGCAAGCCTCCGGTGGTCGCTCTCGAGGAGCTGATGTCGCGCAGCGCGAAGCCCGAGCGACGCTGAGCGAACCCGGCGGGCGGACGCTGACTCCCGGCCCTACCACCGGGTACTCTCAAGCCGATATGAGCACCGAGAACCTCCCCCAGAGCCCTCAGCAGCCCGCCCGCAAGCCGCGGGTGGCCGTTGTCTTCGGCGGTCGCAGCTCCGAGCACGGGATCTCCGTGGTCACGGCCGGCGCGGTCCTGCGGGCCATCGACCGGACCAAGTACGAGGTCCTGCCGATCGGCATCACGCGCGAGGGCCGCTGGTTCCTCACCGCCGACGCACCCGAGCGCATGGCGATCACCGACCGCCGTACGCCCGACGTGGACGAACTCGCCGAGTCGCGGGACGGCGGCGTGGTGCTCCCCGTCGACCCCGCCAACCGTGAAGTCGTCTACTACGAGCCGGGATCGGTGCCGAAGGCACTCGGCGAGGTCGACGTCGTCTTCCCGGTCCTGCACGGCCCGTACGGCGAGGACGGCACCCTTCAGGGTCTGCTGGAGCTCTCCGGAATCCCGTACGTGGGCGCCGGCGTGCTCGCCTCGGCCGTCGGCCAGGACAAGGAGTACATGAAGCGGGTGTTCACCTCCTTCGGGCTCAAGGTCGGCCCGTACGTGGTGATCCGGCCGCGCGAGTGGGCGCAGGACGAGTCCGCCGCCCGCAAGAAGATCGTCGACTTCGCCGGCGAGCACGGCTGGCCGCTGTTCGTGAAGCCCGCGCGCGCGGGTTCGTCCATCGGCATCACCAAGGTCGACGACCTGTCCGGGCTCGACGAGGCGATCGCCGAGGCCCAGCGTCACGACCCGAAGATCCTGGTCGAGGCGGCGCTGCGGGGCCGCGAGATCGAGTGCGGCGTCCTGGAGTTCGAGGACGGCCCCCGCGCCTCCGTCCCGGCCGAGATCCCGCCGCCGGACGCGCACGCGTACTACGACTTCGACGCCAAGTACATCGACTCGACCCCGGGCATCGTCCCGGCGCCGCTGACGGACGAGGAGAGCGCCGAGGTCCGCAGGCTCGCGGTGGACGCCTTCGAGGCGGCGTCCTGCGAGGGCCTGGTCCGGGCGGACTTCTTCCTCACGGACGAGGGCGAGTTCGTCATCAACGAGATCAACACGATGCCCGGCTTCACCCCGATCTCGATGTACCCCCAGATGTGGCAGGCGACCGGGATCGGCTATCCCGAGCTGGTGGACCGCCTGGTCCAGGCGGCCCTGCGCAGGTCGACGGGTCTGCGCTGACCCGGGCTCGGTCCAGGGTCAGTCCTAGTCGGCGATCCCTTCGGGGATCGCCTTCTTGACGGAGGGCGCCAGGTCGACGAGCGGCGCCATGCCGTCTCCCGCGCGGTCCTTCGGGATCGTCACCTCGACGTAGGCCCTGCGCAGGGTGGTGGTGAACCGGAACGCCCCGCCGTCCCGCTCCTCCAGCAGCCACCCCACGCCGTCCACCTCGACCCCGTCCGCGTTCTCGTCGCTCATCTTCTCGGGTCGTTCGACACCGCAGCGCAGTATGATCGCCGGGTTCCCCCAGCCCGCGGTCAGCGCGGACGCGGGTGAGGGATCCCCGCGGTCGAGGTCGTCCACGGTGGACGGCAGCGCCTCGTCCAGGTTCCGGCACAGCTTGGTGACCGATGCCGAGGGGCTGGGAACCGCCACCGACGTGTCACCGTCTGCTGAGGAGCAGCCCACCGCAAGCAGCAGGAGGGCGAGCGAGGGCAGGCCGATGGGCCGGTGACGGAAAAGGTTCACCGGCCAAGGTTAGACGGGGGCTACAGATGCACGACCGGGCAGGTCAGGGTGCGGGTGATCCCGTCCACCTGCTGGACCTTGGCGACCACCATGCGGCCGAGGTCGTCCACCGTGTCAGCCTGGGCCCGCACGATCACGTCATAAGGTCCCGTCACGTCCTCGGCCTGGACGACGCCAGGGATTCTGCCGATCTCTTCGGCGACGGTCGACGCTTTGCCGACCTCAGTCTGGATCAGGATGTACGCCTGTACCACGGAACCTCCAGGGCGGCCACGAGGATCATGTGGGGAAAAGGAACGCCACGGTATCGCGTCGCCGCTCGCCGCGGGGAGACCTGCGGGAACCACGGCTCGCGCGCCGGGGTACAGGCAGGACAGAAGTTGACGGCTGACTCGACCGTATCGAGGACACTGGTTACGCGCGACCGGGCACAGACAGGTACAGAAGGGGCGAAAGGGCAATGAAGGGCACTGTTGGTGAGCTCGGGGAGTTCGGGCTCATCAGGGAGCTCACCTCCCGTCTCACCACCACCCCCGCGGTCCGGGTCGGCCCCGGCGACGACGCCGCGGTGGTCGCCGCGCCCGACCGCCGGGTCGTGGCCAGCACCGACATCCTGCTGGAGGGCCGGCACTTCCGCCGCGACTGGTCCACGGCCTACGACGTCGGCCGTAAGGCCGCCGCGCAGAACCTCGCCGACATCGCCGCCATGGGCGCCGTGCCGACGGCCCTGCTGCTCGGCCTCGTCGTGCCCGCCGAACTGCCGGTCACCTGGCCGTCCGAGATGATGGACGGCCTGCGCGACGAGTGCCAGGTCGCCGGCGCCTCCGTGGTCGGCGGCGACGTCGTACGGGGCGACACGATCATGGTGTCGATCACCGCGCTCGGCGACCTGCGCAACCAGGAGCCGGTCACCCGGGGCGGCGCCCAGCCCGGCGACCTCGTCGCGGTGACCGGCTGGCTGGGCTGGTCCGCCGCCGGGTACGCGGTCCTCTCGCGCGGCTTCCGCTCGCCCCGCGCCTTCGTCGAGGCCCACCGCCGCCCCGAACCGCCGTACCACGCGGGTCCGGCCGCCGCCGGGCTCGGCGCGACGGCGATGTGCGACGTCAGCGACGGGCTGATCGCCGACCTCGGGCACATCGCCGAGGCCAGCAAGGTCCGGATCGACATCCGCTCCGGCGCCATCGACATCCCCACCCAGATGCACGACATCGGGCAGGCCGTCGGCGTCGACCCGATCCAGTGGGTGCTCACCGGGGGAGAGGACCACGCGATCGTGGCGACCTTCCCGCCCGACGTGAAGCTGCCCGCCCGCTGGAAGGTGATCGGCGAGGTCCTCAACCCCTCCGCCCTGCCGCAGGTGACGGTCGACGGCGCGCCCTGGACCAACAAGGGCGGCTGGGACCACTTCGGGGACCTGGAGACGTGAGCGCGCTCGGAACCCCGCCCCGGGTGCTGACCGTCGCCGGCTCCGACTCCGGCGGCGGGGCCGGGATCCAGGCCGACCTGAAGACGATGCTCGCGCTCGGCGTGCACGGCATGAGCGTGATCACGGCGGTCACCGCGCAGAACTCCCTGGGCGTGCAGGGGGCTTGGGAGCTGCCGGTGGAGGCGGTCCGCGCCCAGTACCGCAGCGTCGTCGACGACATCGGCGTCCAGGCGGTGAAGACGGGCATGCTCGCCTCCGCCGAACTCGTCGAGACGGTCGCCGAGTTGCTCGCGGACACCGGTGCTCCCGTCGTCGTCGACCCGGTCGGGGTCTCCAAGCACGGGGACCCGCTGCTGGCCGCCTCCGCGCTGGACTCCGTACGGACGAAACTGCTGCCGCTCGCCACCGTCGCCACCCCGAACCTCGACGAGGTGGCCCAACTGACGGGCCTGCGGGTCGAGTCGGAGGAGCAGCTGAGGGAGGCGGCGGCCGCCGTGCTGGCGTACGGGCCGCGCTGGGCGCTCATCAAGGGCGGCCATCTTCCCGGTGCCGCCGTCGACCTGCTGACGGACGGCCACGAGGAGCACTGGCTGCGGGCGCCGAGGTACGACAACCGGCACACGCACGGCACGGGCTGCACCCTCGCGTCCGCGATCGCGGCACAGCTGGCGAAGGGGAGCTCCGTGCCGGAGGCGGTGGCGGCGGCCAAGCGGTACGTCACCGGGGCGATCGCCGCCGGGTTCGCACTCGGCGCAGGCATCGGTCCCGTGGACCACGGATGGGAACTCACCCGGGGTACGACCGGAGCCTGATGTCGGTCGCCGCCTTCTCGGTGAGCCGCCTGAAGACGCCGGCCGTCAGGCGCGAGCCGCCTCGATCGCCGGCCGGGTCTTGCCGGCCCCGCCCGGCCCGGTGAGGGTGACGAGCCGTGCCTCGGACAGCGCCTCGGCGATGCGGGCCAGTTCGTTCTCGCGGCCGATGAAGCGGGTGAGCTGCACGGGTACGGAGGACCGCCCGGGTCCGCCGCCCTGGAGGAGCTCCAGGTGCAGGGCGGCCAGTTCGGGCGAGGGGTCGGCGCCCAGCTCCTCGGCGAGGGCGCGCCGCGCCTCCTCGAACACCGTGAGCGCCTCGGCGGGCCGCCCACCCGCGTGCAGGGCCCTCATCAGCTGCCCGTACAGCCGCTCGCTCAGCGGGTGCGCGGTCAGCAGACCCCGCAGCTCGGGCACCAGGTCGGGCCCGCCGCCGAGCAGGAGATCCGCTTCGACCCGGTCCTGTACGGCGCTCAGCCGCAGTGCGTCGAGCCGGGCCCGCTCGGCGTGCGTGTCGGGGAGGTCGGGCAGGGCCGGGCCGCGCCAGAGGGCGAGGGCCTCGCGCAGCAGGGCGGCCGCCCGGGTGGGGTCCCCGGCGGCGAGAGCGACCCGCCCCTGCCCGGTCAGCCGCTCGAAGCGGTGGAGGTCCACGGCGTCGGGCGGGACGGCCAGCCGGTAGCCGGCGGGAGTGGCCTCGATCTCCGCGTGCGGCGCCAGGCGGCGGCGCAGTCGGGAGACCTGGGACTGGAGCGCGTTGCACGCTCCGGCGGGCGGCTCGGCGCCGTACAGGCCGTCGGTCAGGCGCTCGACGCGGACGCCGCGGCCGGCCTCGAGCAGCAGGAGGCTGAGCAGGGCGCGGGGACGGGGGCCGCCGGGGTCGACGGGGGTGCCGTCGCCGGCGCGGAGGTCGAGGGTGCCCAGGATGCCGAAGCGCATTCCCCGGAGTCTGACAGGCGGCGGGATGCCGGGCACAGCAGAAAGCCGGCCCACCTGGGTGGACCGGCTCTATGCAGCGAACCAGCAGTGGCCGCGCGCGTTGGGGTTCCCCCCGGCTCGAGCGGAGTCGAGAGTGGGGGGATGTGCGTCAGCGCGAGACCTTGCCGGCCTTGATGCACGAGGTGCAAGCGTTCACGCGCTTCGGCGTCCCGCTCACCACGGTACGGACGCGCTGGATGTTGGGGTTCCAGCGACGGGACGTACGGCGGTGCGAGTGCGAGATGTTGTTGCCGAAGCTCGGCCCCTTGCCACAGACGTCGCAGTTGGCAGCCACGGGTCACTCCAAAGACTTCAGATGCACTTACGGATGATCCCGGCATGCCGGAATCAGGATCTAGGATCTGAGTGGCGCTGCCAGGGGGATGGCCCGATGCGGATCGGGCAACCGGAGCAGCATACAACGACTGCGCCAGTGCAACGAAACTACCATGGCTGCTCAGGGGCCTGGCCCCCGCCTCGGTCGGTCCGGCCCCGCCTCGGTCGGTCCGGCCCGCTCCTGACCGGCCCGCTTTCCGGCTGACACCGGCCCGGGGTCTACGCTGCGTCCAGTCCAGCAGTCCAGCAGTCCAAGGAGGCGCAGGTGGCGCAGGTGCCGCAGACATTCTTCGATGCTCTCGCGGTGCGCACCTGGTGCGGCCTGGCGCTCACGGCGCTGGGCCGCGCGCGCGAGGAGATCGACGCGATCAACGTCTATCCGGTCGCGGACGGGGACACCGGCACCAACCTGTACCTGACCGTCGAGTCCGCGGCGACCGCCGTGGAGGCGGTGTTCGCCGGGTACGAGGCCGGTTCCGGCGCCGGTTCGGTGCCCGCGGGGAAGCCCTCTCTCGCCGACGCCGCGCGCGCGATGGCGCATGGCGCGCTCATCGGGGCGCGCGGGAACTCGGGGACGATCCTCGCGCAGCTGCTGCGCGGCATGGCCCAAGTGCTCACCGCCGAGGGTGAGACCCCGCACACCGACGGGGGCGGGCTGCGGCTGGCCCTTCGGCACGCGGCCGACTCCGCTCGCCAGGCCGTCGCCCACCCCGTCGAGGGCACCGTGCTGTCGGTCGCCTCGGCCGCCGCCGACGCTGCGGAGGGAGCCGAGGGGGACTGCGGGACGGTCGCCAGGGCGGCCTACCGGGGGGCGTGCGCGGCGCTCGCCGCGACCCCGGGCCAACTGGCCGTGCTGGAGCGCGCCGGAGTGGTGGACGCGGGCGGCCGGGGGCTGGTGGCAGTTCTCGCCGCGCTGGTGGAGACGTTCACGGGGGAGGCGCCGGGGCTCTCCGGCGCCCTGACCGCAGCCGCTGTCGCGGCCCACGGGCGCGTGGAATCCGTTCAGGCGGCGGACTGCGCCGACGACGGGCCGGACGGTGGAGCCGGCGAGGGCGGCGAGAGTGGTCCCGCCTTCGAGGTGATCTATCTGCTGGAGGCCGAGGACCCGGCCGTGGCGCGGCTGCGGCGGCGGCTGGACGCACTGGGCGACTCGCTGGTCGTGGTCGGCGGCGACGGGCTGTGGAACGTGCACGTGCACGTGGACGACGCGGGCGCCGCCGTGGAGGCGGGTGTCGAGGCGGGCCGGCCGTACCGGATCCGCATCACCCACTTCGGCGCCGACGACGCGCACACGCGTGCTGGCGAGCGTCCGCCGCGCGAGCGCGTCCAGCGGGCGGTCGTCGCCGTGGTGCCCGGCGAGGGCCTGGCCGGGCTGTACGCCGAGGCGGGCGCGACCACCGTGCTCGCGCGTCCCGGGGAGCCGCCCGCCAGCGGAGAGCTCGTCGAGGCCGTACGACGGGCGCACGCGCGTGAGGTCGTGCTGCTGCCCAACGACGCCGACCTGCGGCACACCGCCGCCGCGGCCGCCGAGCAGGCCCGCACGGAGGGCATCCGGGTGGCCCTGATCCCCACCCGGTCCGCGGTCCAGGGGATAGCGGCGCTGGCCGTGCACGAGCCGGACCGCCGCTTCGACGAGGACGTCGTCTCCATGACCTCGGCGGCGGGCGCCACCCGTTACGCCGAGGTCACCGTCGCCGAGCGCCAGTCGTGGACCATGGCCGGCATCTGCCAGGCCGGTGACGTCCTCGGGTTGATCGACGGTGACGTGGCCGTCATCGCCTCCGATGTCACCGCCGCCGCCGAGACCGTCCTGAACCGCATGCTGGCGGCGGGCGGCGAACTCGTCACACTCGTGCTCGGCGACGAGGCCCCCGAGGGTGTTGCCGAGCACCTGGAGACACGGGTACGGGAGGCGTACCTCGCCGTGGACACGGTGGTGTACCGAGGCGGACGGCAGGGCGCGTTGGTGCTGATCGGGGTGGAGTAGGGAGGGAAGGGGTGCGGGCAGGGAGGCGGCGAGCCGGAGACGGCGAGCGGGGCAAGGGATTGTTGAACAACCCCTGTGCCCCCTGAGGATCGTTCAACGATCCTTCTGTTCCTCCGCCGCCTGCAACAACTGCTCCGCCTCGGCCCGCCGCGCCCGCACCGTCTCGTCCTCTTCCTCCTCGCCGCTCCCTGCGGCGATGTCGGCGGCGTCTTCGACATCGGCGTAAGCCCGCAGCACCGTACGCGCGCGTGCGGCCGCCGCCGCGGGGCGTCCCAGGTCGGTCTCCAGCCAGCCCGCGGCCAGCTCCGCCCCGGTCCGGGCGTGCACGGCGTCCTCGCCCAGGGCGACGAACACCGCGACGGCCTCGGCCATCTGGGAGAGCGCCTCGTCCAGGGCGGCCCGGATCGAGTCGTCGTCGGCGTCCTCGGCGGCGGAACGGGCCAGCAGGTCCCCGAACTGGCGGTGCGTGTGGCCCAGTTCGGCGACGAGCCGCAGCCGCGCCTCGTCGTCGTCGGCCCCGTCGAACGCGTCCGCGCACTCCTCCACGGCACTCGCCATCAGGTCGCGCGCCGCGTCCGTCCCGTCCTCGGCGCGCAACGCCAGCCACGCGCGGGCGCGCAGCGAGCGGACGAGCCCGTGGACGTTGCCGAGACCGCGCCACAACTCGCCCGCCCGCGCGTAGGCCTGGTCCGCCTCGGTGCGCAGACCGGCCTGGCCGAGCGACTCGGCGGCCAGGTGGGCGAGGGTCGCGTGGTCGTGCTGCTCCGGCCAGTGCCGGGCGATCTCGGCGGCCTGGAGCCGGCGTTCGGCGGCGTCCCGGTGTTCCCCGAGCTCGCTCAGACAGTCACCCAGCCACCACTGCGTCTGGACGACCGCGCCGTCGCCGTGCGTCTCGGCGGTCAGCTCCGCCAGCGCGGACTCCAGCACCTCCGCGGCCTCGGCCCAGCGGCACTGCCGTACCAGGAACCCGCCGAGCTGGTGCCGCGCCCACGCGCCGAGCGTGGGGCCCGCACCCGCCTCGTCCGCCCAGTGCGCCGCCTCCAGGGCGTGCTCCGCGGCCTCCTCGGCCTCCCCCCGGCCCCCGACGACCTCGGCGAGCTGGAGGTGCAGCTGGGCCCGCCCGACGGCCTCCAGGTACGGTCCGCCGTGCTCCAGGGCCGCCCGCAGGGCCCGCTCCGCCTCCCTCATGTCGCCCAGCTGGTGGGCGAGTCCGGCCAGCCGGGCCTCGTACTCCACGGCGAACCACGGCAGGCCCGTCTCGTTGAACTCCCGCGCGGCCCGTGCGAACAGTTTCGCGCCCGCCTCCGGGTTCCCGGAGTGCGTCGCCAGCTCCGCGAGCATCGCGTGCCCCTCGGCGACCCGGGCGGCGAGCCGTACGTCGTTCCCCGCGCGTCCCTCGACGAGGGCCAGCAGCTCCCGTACCGCCGCCTCCGCCTCCGCCAGGACCGCCTCGTCGACCACCTCCCCCTCGGCCTCGTGGACGCGCCGCATCAGGATCCGCGCCCGGCCCATCAGCACGCCCGCCGCCTGCGGCACCTCCGTGCCGCCCTCGGCGTACAGCGCGAGAACCCGGTCGTACGGCTCGGCGACCGCCGCGAGCGCCTCGTCGATCTCGCCGGCCAGCGCACGGATGTACGCGGCACGCGCGCGTGCCGCCAGGGCCTCACCGGGGTCGCCCGCCTGCGCGTACAGCTCGGCGGCGTGCTCGAACGTCTCCGCGCCCTCCGGGCCGAGACCTATCGCCTCGTGGTCGGCGATCTCCGCGCGCGCACGCGCGTCCAGCTCGACGCCCTCCACCTCCCCGGCCAGCCGGGCCACCCGCGCCCACGCCTCGACGGCCTGCGGCTGGAGCGTGTCGGACAGCCGCTGGGCCTCGGCGAGCAGGACCGCCAGATCCGGTTCGGCGGCCTCCTGAACCGGCGCCGGCGCCGGAGCGGCGGCCCCGGGCGCCGCCGCCGCGGCGGCCACGGCGGCGGGGCGAGCCGCCCGTACACCCAGGGGCAGCCGCTCCACCAGGGGCCGCTGTGTCATACGCGCGCGTGCCCGCTCGCCGACGTACGACGTGCCGTTGCGCTCGTCGAAGCGCGCGGCCAGCGCGAGGGCCTGCGCACGCGCGTGCGCCGCGAGTTCCCCGGCCGTCCACTCGCGCCCGTCCGGCCCGGGCACCCGCTGACCGGCGAGCCCCAGCTCGGACAGGCGCTCCATGAGCAGCACCACCACGCTCAGGAACTCCAGCCTGCTGTGCGGATGCCCCTCGTCCGTGAAGTACGCCGGGCGCTCCGCGAGCAGCTCCAGTCCCCGCGCCTCGTTGCCGGTCAGCGCGCAGAACTCGACGTGGTCGGCGTAGGCGCCCCGCATGCTCTCCATGGACCGCACCAGCCGGAATCCCCGCAGATGGTGGGCGCGGGCCTCCTCCAGGCGGCCGAGCCGCAGCAACGGCACCAGGGACGACGCGAGCACCGTGTGCGGCTCGTGCGCGCACGAGTACTCGCCCTCCAGGACCGGCGCCCACAGCGCGAGCGCCTCCGCGTCCCGGCCCCGCTCCGCCTGCCACCAGCCCTGCCCGTGCAGCTCGCACGCGTGACAGTCGGCCATGGTGTCCCGGTCCGCGGCCAGCCACGCGGTGAACGCCCGCTCCGCCCGCTCCACGTCGCCCACGTGCGCGGCCACACTGAACTCGGCGCTGCGCACCGCCCGCGCGGAGTGCCCGGCGAGCCGGTAGCGGTGCTCCATCTCGCCGAGCCACTTCTCCACCGACGCCAGCGGCACGTGCGGCTGGTCGAGCATGCCGGACGACATCCACTTGAAGACCCAGTGCAGCGAGTGCGTCTCGTACTCGTCGAAGTCCTCGGGCCGCTCGTCCCACATGCGCAGCAGCCGCGCGAACGGGACGAACATCTTCGCCTTCTCGGAGCTGTAGTTGTAGACCTTCAGCTGGTGCCCGAGCGCCTCGATCACGGCGAGCGGGACGCCCAGCGTCTCGGCCTCCAGCAGCAGCTGTTCCGCGCGCGCGTTGCGGGCCGGGCCCTCCGGCTGCTCGCCGTTCTCCGCCATCGCCCGGCGGAGGGAGTCGAAGTCCGTGATCTCGCTCATCAGTGACCGCCTTGTTCCTCTGTCGGCTCCCCGTGTGCCGGCTCCCCGTGCGTGGCCCATTCCAGGAGGCCTATGAACGCCCGGTTCAGCAGCGCCGAGTCCGCGGGCCGCAGGGGGCGCTGCGCCATCAGCAGCGCCTGCCCGTACAGCGACTCCGTGGCGGTGCCGATCAGCTCGGGATCGTTCAACGAACTGATCCGCCGGATCAGCGGGTTGAGATGGTTGAGCACCAGCCGCGCGCGGGGGGCGCTCCCGCGCAGCGAGCCCAGAATGCCCGCCCACAGGTCGTCGGCCTGTGCCTCGGCCTGCGCGCGTGCCTGCTCGTGCCGGGCCCCCCGGTCGTCGAGGTGCAGCGCGGGCACCGACAACGGGTGGAAGGCCCGCAGGACGACATCGCAGCCCAGTGGGTCGAGCTTCGCCCGCGCGGCCGCCAGGAAGCCCGCAAGAGCCAGCTCGTCGGCCGCGGCGACGGTGTCCAGGTGGGCGGTCACGGTGTCCGCGTCCAGCTCGGCGACCACCGTCCCCGGCCGCACCGAAGGCAGCGCCTCGACCAGCTCGCTGTCGTACGTGTAACCGCCGTTGACCACCCCGATGCCCTGCGCGGACGCGATCGGCGCGACCTGCCGGTACTCCTCCACGGTCCGCGTGAAGTGCACCACCGGGTGCCGCTGCGCGAACTCCTCCAGCGACAGCCGCCCGTCGGTCGTCTCGAAGGGCAGCCACGGCAGCATCGTGCGCAGCATCTCCTCGTCGTGCCGCGCCAGGGACTTCACGCCCAGGTGGTGCACCTCGAGGAAGGCCGCCAGCCGCTGCGGATCACCGGCGGCCAGACCCGTCAGCCACGACCGGATCCGTTCCCCGAGCGCCTCCCGTACCGCCGCCAGCGTCTCGTCCTCGTACAGCGACTCCCGCGAGGCCGTCGGCCGCAGACTGTCGGTGTCGAGGACGCAGCGCACGAAGAACGCCCAGTCGGGCAGCAGCTGTTCGCCCCGCTCGGTGAGCAGCATCCCCTTGAGGTGCACGCGGTGACCGGCACGCTGTGCCGGGCTGACCGCCGAAGGCAGCACGTAGGCCACTCCGCGGACCCCCGCCACCGGCAGATCCAGCTCGACGGAGTCCAACGGCGTGAACCCGAACAGCCCGTGACAGTGCCGGGCCAGCGCCACCCGCCGGTTGGCGGGGGAGGGGTAGGACCGGTTCCAGGGCGCCGGCAGATCGGTGACCGCCTCGTCGCCGACCCGGACGTCGTACGGCAGCAGCGATCCGAAGTCCCTGGCCAGCGCCAGCACTCGCGGCTCCGCGAGCCACTCACCTGCGCCGGCCCGCGCCACCAGATGCACGGTGGTGCCCGGTTCGGGGCGCTCCTCGTGCGGCAGCGTCCGCACGGTGTAGGAGCCGTCGTCGTGCGCCGTCCACTCCACGGGCGGCGCGTCCGGCGTGCGAGCGCTGCGGCTGACCACGCGGATCCGTTCAGCCACCACGAAACAGGCCAGCAGTCCGATGCCGAACTGCCCGAGGAAGTCCGAACGGACGTCCTGGAGTCCCTCGGCGCGCTTGGAACTGCGCCCGATCGTGGCCAGCAGGTCGTGCACGTCGGCCTCGGTGAGCCCGATGCCCGAGTCCTCCACCCGCAGCCCGCCGTCCGCCGCGAACAGCCGCACGCGCGCCGGGGCGTCGGGCTCCTCGGCCCGCCGGGCGGTGATCGCGTCCACGGCGTTCTGAAGCAGTTCGCGCAGGTAGACCTTGGGACTGGAATAGAGGTGATGGGAGAGCAGGTCCACCAGACCACGCAGGTCGACCTGGAACGTGTGAGGCGGCTGGGATGACGGTGAGGTCTGGGAGTCCATCGCTGCTGCGCCGCGGGCTGGGGGAGGAGCACGGCGCGGGGTCGGGCGGTCCCGGTGGGGCGGTGACCGCGGATGATGGCCGGAGCGCGTCATCCTAGAGCCCGAACGAGCCGCCTGACCAGGGGTTTCGGGACACATATAGGGCAATGTCAGTGCCGTGGTGTGCAATGGATCTCGTGCCCGCACTGGAAGAACCACTGGAACAGCCACTGAAGTCAGTGCTCGGCCCCGCCACCGCGAAGGTGATGGCCGAGCACCTCGGCCTGCACACCGTCGGCGACCTCCTGCACCACTACCCCCGCAGATACGAGGAGCGCGGCCAGCTCACCCACCTCGCCGACCTCCCCATGGACGAGCACGTCACCGTGGTCGCCCAGGTCGCCGACGCCCGTCTGCACAGCTTCGCCTCGGCCAAGGCTCCCCGGGGCAAGGGCCAGCGCCTGGAGGTGACCATCACCGACGGCAGCGGCCGGCTCCAGCTGGTCTTCTTCGGCAGCGGCGTCCACAAACCCCACAAGGAACTCCTGCCGGGCACGCGCGCGATGTTCTCGGGCAAGGTCTCGGTCTTCAACCGCCGTCTCCAGCTGAACCATCCGGCCTACGAACTGCTGCGGGCCGACACCGACGAATCGGTGGAGACCTGGGCCGGCGCCCTCATCCCGCTCTACCCCGCCACCGCGAAGCTGGAGTCCTGGAAGATCGGCAAGGCCATCCAGACCGTGCTGCCGCACGCGCAGGAGGCGCTCGATCCCCTCCCGGACTCGCTGCGGGACGGCCGGGGCCTGGTCTCCCTCCCCGAGGCCCTCCTGAAGATCCACCGCCCCCACACCAAGGCGGACATCGCCGACGCCCGCGCCCGGCTGAAGTGGGACGAGGCGTTCGTCCTCCAGGTAGCCCTCGCCCGCCGCCGTCACGCCGACGCCCAGCTCCCGGCCGTCCCCCGCGTGGCCGCCGCCGACGGCCTGCTGACCTCCTTCGACGACCGGCTCCCCTTCACCCTGACCGAAGGCCAGCAGAAGGTCTCGAAGGAGATCTTCGACGACCTGGCGACGGACCATCCGATGCACCGGCTGCTCCAGGGCGAGGTCGGTTCGGGCAAGACCATGGTCGCCCTCCGGGCCATGCTCGCCGTGGTCGACGCCGGCGGCCAGGCCGCCATGCTCGCTCCTACCGAGGTCCTCGCCCAGCAGCATCACCGCTCCGTCGTCGAGATGATGGGCGAACTGGCCGAGGGCGGGATGCTGGGCGGGTCCGAGCGGGCCACCAAGGTCGTGGTGCTCACCGGGTCCATGGGCACGGCCGCCCGCCGGCAGGCACTGCTCGACCTCGTCACCGGAGAGGCCGGCATCGTGATCGGCACGCACGCGCTGATCGAGGACAAGGTCAAGTTCCACGACCTCGGTCTCGTCGTGGTCGACGAACAGCACCGTTTCGGCGTCGAACAACGCGACGCCCTGCGCGGCAAGGGCAAGCAGCCCCCGCACCTGCTCGTCATGACGGCCACGCCCATCCCGCGCACCGTCGCCATGACCGTCTTCGGCGACCTGGAGACCTCCGTCCTCGACCAGCTGCCGGCCGGCCGCTCGCCCATCGCCAGCCATGTCGTCCCGGCCGCCGACAAGCCCCACTTCCTGGCCCGCGCCTGGGAGCGGGTCCGCGAGGAGGTCGGCAAGGGCCATCAGGCGTACGTCGTCTGCCCCCGCATCGGCGACGACGCCGACGAACCGGCCGGCTCGAAGAAGGCCGGGGCCAAGAAGAAGTCCCCCGAGGACGAAGCCGAGAAGCGGCCGCCGCTGGCCGTCCTGGACATCGCCGACCAACTCGCCAAGGGACCCCTGCACGGCCTCCGGGTCGAGGTCCTGCACGGCCGTATGGCCCCCGACGACAAGGACGCGGTCATGCGCCGCTTCGCCGCGGGCGACACCGACGTCCTGGTCGCCACGACCGTCATCGAGGTCGGCGTCAACGTCCCGAACGCCACCGCGATGGTGATCATGGACGCCGACCGCTTCGGCGTCTCCCAGCTGCACCAGCTGCGCGGTCGCGTCGGCCGCGGCTCGGCGCCGGGTCTGTGCCTCCTGGTCTCGGAGATGCCGGAGGCGAGCCCGGCCCGCCAGCGCCTCAACGCCGTCGCCGCCACCCTGGACGGCTTCGAGCTCTCCCGCATCGACCTCGAACAGCGCCGCGAGGGCGACGTCCTGGGCCAGGCCCAGTCCGGCGCCCGCTCCAGCCTGCGGGTACTCGCGGTCATCGAGGACGAGGAGGTCATCGCGGAGGCGCGCGAGGAGGCGGCCCGTCTGGTCGCCGCCGATCCGGAGCTGGAGAGCCTGCCCGGCCTGCGCACGGCCCTGGACGCCCTTCTGGACGAGGAGCGGGAGCAGTACCTGGACAAGGGCTGACGGCGGCCGCCCCGGACGCGGGGCGCCGCCGGTGTGCGGCGCAGGCCGCCGGACCGACGAGCCCTGCCGACGTGGTGTGCGGCTCCGCCGTCCGGGCGAGTCGAGCCACGGACGGCCCGCAGCCGCTCCCGGGACAGGCGCGACGGCCGTGGACGGCGCAGAGCTCCTCCCGGCACAGAGCGGCCTCGCACCTCCGCCTGCCAGACTGGACGCGTAACCGCCCCCGAACAAGGACCCCGAGATGACCCGCGTGATCGCCGGCGCAGCCGGTGGACGTCGCCTGGCGGTCCCGCCAGGCACCGGCACCCGTCCCACCTCCGACCGCGCACGCGAGGGTCTCTTCTCCACCTGGCAGTCCCTGCTGGGCGGACCCCTCGGCGGTGAACGCGTTCTCGACCTGTACGCGGGCTCCGGCGCCGTGGGCCTGGAAGCCCTCTCCCGGGGCGCGGGCCACACCCTCCTGGTCGAGGCCGACGCGCGGGCGGCCCGCACGGTCCGGGAGAACGTGAAGGCCCTCGGCCTGCCCGGCGCCGAGGTCAGGGCCGGCAAGGCCCAGCAGATCATCCAGACCCCGCCGGCGGACCCGTACGACCTCGTCTTCCTCGATCCCCCGTACGCCGTCACCAACGACGATCTTCGGGAGATCCTGCTCACACTCCGCTCGGGGGGCTGGCTCGCGGCCGATGCTCTCGTCACCGTGGAGCGCAGCACCAGAGGCGGGGAGTTCCCCTGGCCGGACGGGTTCGAGGCACTCAGGGCCCGTCGCTACGGCGAGGGAACGTTTTGGTACGGTCGCGCCGCCTCTACGTGCGAAGACGCACGATGACCGGACTGGAGAGCGAGGGACCACAAGTGCGCCGTGCCGTCTGTCCCGGGTCGTTCGACCCGATCACCAACGGACACCTGGACATCATTTCCCGCGCGTCTCGTCTGTACGACGAGGTCTATGTCGCGGTCATGATCAACAAGGCCAAGAAGGGCCTGTTCGAGATCGACGAGCGGATCGACCTGATCCGCCAGGTCACCGCCGAGTACGGCAACGTCCGGGTCGAGGCCTTCCACGGCCTCCTCGTCGACTTCTGCAAGCAGCGTGACATCCCGGCCATCGTCAAGGGCCTGCGGGCGGTCAGCGACTTCGACTACGAGCTTCAGATGGCCCAGATGAACAACGGGCTGTCGGGCGTCGAGACGCTGTTCGTGCCCACCAACCCCACGTACAGCTTCCTCTCCTCCTCCCTGGTCAAGGAGGTCGCCACCTGGGGCGGCGACGTCTCCCATCTGGTGCCGCCGCTGGTCCTCCAAGCCCTGGGCGAACGGCTCAGGAAGGACTGACCCGGGGACCGGGTTCCTGACGGCTCGTCACCCGGTGCCCGGCGGGCACCCCATGGCCGTACAGTCGTTCCGTCCGTCTCCAACCCAGCTGTAGAGAGTGGCGAGCAACCGGTGGACGTGCAGAAGAAGCTCGACGAGATCGTCACGGCGGTCTCCAGTGCCCGGTCGATGCCGATGTCGGCCTCGTGCGTGGTCAACCGCGCGGACCTGCTCGCCCTGCTGGAAGAGGTGCGCGCGGCCCTTCCCGACTCCCTCGCCCAGGCCGAGGAGCTGATCGGCGGCCGTGAGCAGATGGTCGAGCAGGCCCGCCAGGAGGCCGAGCGGATCATCACCACCGCGCACGCCGAGCGCGGCTCCCTGATCTCCGACACCGAGATCGCCCGCCGCTCCCAGAACGAGGCGGACCGCATCCTCGCCGAGGCCCGCAAGGAGGCCGAGGAGGTCCGCGCCGAGGCCGACGACTACGTCGACTCCAAGCTCGCGAACTTCGAGGTCGTCCTCACCAAGACGCTCGGCTCCGTCGGCCGCGGCCGCGAAAAGCTCCTCGGCACCGGACCCGGCACCGACGAGAACGGCTACGAGGACGAGGACGCCCCCGAGCGCAGCCACGACCCCGAGACCCTGCGCCGCGACGCCGACTCCTACGTCGACACCAAGCTGGGCGCCTTCGAGGCGGTCCTCGCCAAGACCCTGGACGCGGTCGGCCGCGGCCGCCAGAAGCTGCACGGCCGCATCGCCTCGGACGACCTCGGCTCCCTCGCCGACGACGCCACGACGTTCCAGCACTCCTCCGACGCCGACTACCTGGCCGACCTGACCGCCCTCGCGGAGCAGGACGCCGCGGCGGCGCAGCCCGTCCAGCAGCCGTACGACCAGCAGGAACCGCAGCCGGCGTACGGCTACCAGCAGCAGACGGACCCCTACGGCGGCTACCAGCAGCAACAGCAGCAGGCCTACGGTCAGCAGGACGCGTACGGATACCAGCAGCAGGCCGACCCGTACGCGTACCAGGGCTACGACACCCAGCAGGCCCCCTACGACCCGAACCAGGCCGTGCAGCAGTCCCAGCAGCAGGTCCAGCAGGGGTACGCCCTCGACGAGACCAGCCTCTTCGACACCGGCATGATCAGTGCCGAGCAGCTGCGCGCCTACGAGCAGGAACGCGGCCTGTAGCACCGGGGCAGCACCGGGGGGACCGGAGAAAGGGCCCGGATTGGGCTGTGGGCGAATGCTCCAGTATCCTGGCTCTTCGGTCGCGTGTACGTCCGCGATCACAGCTGCCCGCAGCACCGTAATAGGGCAGCGTCCCCGAGCTCAGAAGATCGAAAGCAGGAATGGCCCTGAACGCCCGCCTCGACCACCGCAAGCCTCTCGTGTTCGACACGCACGAGCTGGGGCGGCGTCCTGGTGCGCTACAGCGCCTGACCCGCGAGTTCGACGCTCCCCAGGACCTCGGGATCCAGGGAGTGATCGGAGTGCCGGAAGGCGCCCCGGTGGAGCTGGAGCTCCGACTCGAGTCGGTCATGGAAGGGGTGCTCGTCACAGGCACCGCCCGTGCACAGGCCGAGGGGGAGTGCGTAAGGTGTCTGGAGCCGCTGGAGCTGGAGCTCGAAGCGGACTTCCAGGAGATGTTCTCGTACCCTGACGCCGACGACCGGGGCCGCCCCAAAGCGGAGCCGGTCGACGACGCCGAGGAAGACGAGGACAGGCTCTTCATCGAGGACGGATTGTTCGACCTCGAACCCGTGCTGCGTGATGCGGTGGTGCTCGCACTGCCGATGCAGCCGGTGTGCCAGGACGACTGTCTGGGCCTGTGCTCCGAGTGTGGAGCCCGGCTCACGGACGACCCGGACCACCACCACGACGCCACCGACATCCGTTGGGCGGCATTGCAGGGACTCGCCGGTTCACTCGAAGACGGCGAGAAGGACGAGATGAGTGGCGAAGCGCCTCGATCGGCGCGCGCCAACGAGAAGCAGGAGAAGTAGCCGTGGCTGTTCCGAAGCGGAAGATGTCGCGCAGCAACACGCGCCACCGCCGGTCGCAGTGGAAGGCTGCGGTCCCCACCCTGGTTGCGTGCGAGCGCTGCCACGAGCCCAAGCTGCAGCACATCGCGTGCCCGTCTTGCGGCACCTATAACAAGCGCCAGGTCCTCGAGGTCTGAGCGGCTGGTGAGAGGCTTCATGTCTGACGCCAAGGCGGACACGACCGCCAAGAACAAGGCGGACACGGCCTCGTCCCACACGCTTCTGGAAGGGCGGCTCGGCTATCGGCTCGAGTCCGCCCTTCTGGTGCGTGCGCTGACCCACCGTTCCTTCGCATACGAGAACGGCGGCCTGCCGACGAACGAGCGGCTGGAGTTCCTCGGGGACTCCGTGCTCGGCCTCGTCGTCACGGACACGCTGTATCGCACCCACCCCGACCTGCCCGAAGGCCAGCTGGCCAAGTTGCGGGCCGCGGTGGTCAACTCGCGTGCGCTGGCGGAGGTCGGTCGTGGCCTCGACCTGGGCTCCTTCATCCGGCTCGGCCGGGGTGAAGAGGGCACGGGCGGCCGGGACAAGGCGTCCATCCTCGCCGACACCCTCGAAGCGGTGATCGGCGCGGTCTATCTCGATCAGGGCCTCGACGCGGCCTCCGAACTGGTGCACCGCCTGTTCGACCCGCTGATCGAGAAGTCCTCGAACCTCGGTGCCGGCCTGGACTGGAAGACCAGTCTCCAGGAGCTCACCGCGACCGAAGGCCTCGGTGTCCCCGAGTACCTGGTCACGGAGACCGGTCCCGACCACGAGAAGACCTTCACTGCTGCTGCCCGCGTCGGAGGCGTCTCGTACGGCACCGGCACCGGCCGCAGCAAGAAGGAGGCGGAGCAGCAGGCCGCCGAGTCCGCATGGCGGTCCATCCGGGCCGCGGCGGACGAGCGTGCCAAGGCTGCGAAGACCGTCGAGGCCGTCCAGGCCACCGACGGCAGCCCGGACCCCGAGTCCGCCTCCGCCTGACGAACAGCGGAACAGCAAGAAAAGCAGAACAGCGGTACGAGACGAGCGCCCGCCCCCCGTTGGGAGGCGGGCGCTCCGTACGGGGGATCCCATGCCCGAGTTGCCCGAGGTCGAGGTCGTCCGGCGCGGTCTGGAGCGGTGGGTGGCCCATCGCACGGTCGCCGACGCCGAGGTGCTGCACCCGCGTGCCGTACGCCGTCATATCGCCGGCTCCGACGACTTCTCGCACCGGCTCGAGGGCCACCGCATCGGCACCCCCAGCCGCCGGGGCAAGTATCTGTGGCTGCCGCTGACGGACACGCACCAGGCGGTCCTCGCCCACCTCGGGATGAGCGGTCAGCTCCTCGTCCAGCCGCACGAGGCGCCCGACGAGAAGCATCTGCGCGTCCGGGTGCGCTTCGCGGACGAGGTCGACACCGAACTGCGCTTCGTCGACCAGCGCACCTTCGGCGGGCTGTCGCTGCACGACACCACCCCCGACGGCCTTCCGGACGTCATCGCGCACATCGCCCGTGACCCCCTCGACCCGTTGTTCGACGACGAGGCCTTCCATCAGGCGCTGCGGCGCAAGCGCACCACCATCAAGCGCGCCCTGCTCGACCAGTCGCTGATCAGCGGGGTCGGCAACATCTACGCGGACGAGGCGCTGTGGCGCGCCCGTCTGCACTACGACCGTCCGACCGCGAACTTCACCCGCCCCCGCACGCTCGAACTCCTGGGCCACGTCCGGGACGTGATGAACGCGGCTCTCGCCGTGGGCGGCACCAGTTTCGACAGCCTGTACGTCAACGTCAACGGCGAGTCGGGCTACTTCGACCGGTCGCTGGACGCGTACGGCCGCGAGGGCCTGCCCTGCAAGCGGTGTGCCACGCCGATGCTCCGGCGCCCGTGGATGAACCGGTCCAGCTACTTCTGCCCGAAGTGTCAGAAGGTGCCGCGCGTCCCGTCGTAGTGCTCGCGGGCGGCCAGTACGTCGCCCATGCGCCCCTCGACGCAGTGGATGAGGGACAGCAGTCGCTCGGCCACCTCGCGCCCCAGCGGCGTCAGTTCGTAGTCCACGCGGGGTGGGTTGGTCGGCTGGGCCTCGCGGTGCACAAGGCCGTCGCGCTCCAGTGCGTGCAGCGTCTGGGACAGCATCTTCTCGCTCACGCCGTCGACGCGGCGGCGCAACTCGTTGAAGCGCAGCGAACCCTCGTACAGTGCACCGAGCGTGAGACCGCCCCAGCGGCCCGTGACGTGTTCCAGCGTGCCGCGCGAGGGGCAGGCCTTGGCGAACACGTTGAACGGGAGGTCCTGGTCCTCCGCGCGCCCCTGGGTGATGTCCATGCATCAAGCGTACTCGAAGGCAGCGCTAGCCAGTAGGTTGCACTAACCAAAAGTTAGTGCTTTCCTGTGGTCACCGCTTTCGACCTGCCCTATTCGAGGAGTGTCGTATGTCCACCCCCGTTGTCGCTGTCGCCTACCACTCCGGCTACGGCCACACCGCCGTCCTCGCCGAGGCCGTCCGTGCCGGGGCCGCCGACGCCGGTGCCGAGGTGCGCCTGATCAAGGTCGACGAGATCACCGAGGAGCAGTGGACGCTGCTCGACGGCTCGGACGCGATCGTGTTCGGCTCGCCGACCTACATGGGGACCGCGTCCGGCGCCTTCCACGCCTTCGCCGAGGCGACCTCCGCGCGCTGGGCCACCCAGGAGTGGAAGGACAAGCTGGCCGCCGGGTTCACCAACTCCGGCTCCAAGAGCGGCGACAAGCTGCACACGCTCCAGTACTTCCAGATCCTCGCCGCGCAGCTCGGCATGCACTGGGTCAACCTCGGCCTGCTGCCCGGCTGGAACAGCAGCACCGCGTCCGAGCACGACCTCAACCGCCTGGGCGTCTTCCTGGGCGCGGCCGCGCAGACCAACGTCGACGAGGGCCCGGACGCCGTCCACAAGGCCGACGTGGCGACGGCGGAGCACCTGGGGCGGCGCGTCGCCGAGACCGCGAGGGTCTTCCTGGCAGGCCGCGCCCAGGCTGCTTGATCGTTTCTGCGGGTCCGGTACCCGCCGTGCGATCCCTCTTCGGTCCTAGTAGCCGAAGAAGTGAAGGGCCGAGTCCCTGACCTGCGGCCGTGTAATCGATCAACGCTGCGACCTGCGACTTAGCTGTCGGTGGTTGTCAGCGTTGGTCGTCGTTGAGCACCCTCAGGCGGCCCCCACACGGCCCGGCCGTATGCGTAGTTCTTCACGCGCTGCGGCCACAAACTGGTGGTGTCCTAGCGTCAGCTGCTGGACAAGAGCCTGCCTTTCGGCGCTGCCTTCTTGGCTGTCAGCGCGGGCGGTAAGCAGGGTGTTGGAACTCATGGCGGCGAGGTAGGTGCGCACAGCCTGTTGGACGGCGTCACTGCTCGTGATCAGCAGTACTTCTTGGGACTGGCGGGCCACCTTATCGATCGCCTCGGAAGCAAGCTCCAGTGCCTGAGTAGCTTCCTGGCGCAGAGGGTGATCGCCGCCCTCGTCGGGCAACGGCTGTCTTACATTGACCAGCCACGCCCAATCGATCTTTCCTGTGGCGTCCATCTCTGCGTCCATGAATGCCGCGTACGCGATCCTTCGCTCTTGCCACAGTCGAGATTCCTGCTGATCTGTTGCCATACGATCTTGATCTGCTACCTGCCATCTGCGGGTCCACGCTGCCTGTGCTGCCTGAGCCGCTGCCCCAACAATGACGCCTCCCAATGACCCAATGAGGCCTGCGATCGCTGCATCCATGAAAGTCAACGCTAGGTCGATCACGCGGTCGGTGGAACGACTTTGGGCTGGAGCTGCTTTGGGGCGAGTGATCATGGCCCATTAAGCTGATGGCGAGTCGGGCAGTCTGTGGACCTGCCCGTTAAAGCACGACGTTGGGCCATGATCTTCGAGGCTCGCCCCAAAGTGGCTGCCTAAAGTCGTGGAGCCGACCGCCCCAGCCACAGAGGGTTTCCCCACCCCACGCCCCCGCAGTCGCCTGCGCGCCGCCGGGCGCGGCCAGCCGGGGCGCAGACAGGAGGCAGGCCGCGCCGCAGAGGCGGCGCGCTCCCGCGCCGTGCGCGGGGGCCTTGATGAGGTAGAGAAACCTGTAACTCGGGCTCTGGCGGCTTCGCATTTCCGGGCTACGGGCGGGCCTGCTCCGATTGCAGCGTCTTCAGTACAGACTCGGGGTCGCCGTCGTAGACAACGTGAGGCTCGTCGGGCTCTGGGGGCACGAATCGCGTGCGGTAGCGGAGCAGGTCAGTTTCCGCGAAGTAGATCGAGTTCGGATCATCCTCGTGCCGAACATTGCGCTTGCTCACGCGGGACCACAGTTCTTCGTGGCTGGCCTCGAGGTAGACCACCACCGAGGTCGCGCCAGCATCGACAGCGACTGATCGCCATCGGGCACGGTCTTCCGGCGTCCAGAAACCATGGTCAATCACCACGTCGTGCCCGGCCTGGAGCTGCTCACGGAGTTGCACCGAGATCTCTTCGAGGATCGGTCGCTCAAGGGTCGGGAACGTGCCTCGGGGGAAGTCGACCCCGTACACACCGTGTCGGCGGAACATCTCCTCGTCCGGACAGAGCCTCACGAACCCGCGAACTGTCAGCGCATGGGCCAGCGTTGTCTTGCCTGAGCCAGGAAGCCCAGCCATCAGGACGCAGAACGGTTGGCGGGTGCCGTTGGCGGCCATCACTGGTTGACTTCCGATTCGGTTTGCCAACTGCGGCCGGGGCCGCCGAGGTCTACGCCGTACTCCACGACGGTGCCTTCGCTGTCGACGAACTTCGCCGTCATCACAACCACGGGCTCCCGCGGCGACTTGGTGGCGTCCAGTTCCAACAGCTCCGCATCCTCCGGGGTCAGCAGTCGCGCCGACGCGGTGTCGAACCGATGGGTGATCGGTCGCCCGGTGGCCTGCGCGATGAGCTGAAGCGATGTTCCCCCAGTGAGCCGCTCACTGCTCGTGAGCTGCGGGATCAGCTCTTCGTAGCGAACGGGAATCCACGACGTCGAGTGCGCGACGATGCCGTGTCGGTCGCGGTACACCCGGCTTCGCCGGATCACGTTCGAGCCGGGCTTGATGTCCAGCGCTTGAGCTACGTCGGTGGGCGCCGGCACTACCGAGGCCCTGTGGGAGTCCGACCGTTCACCGGTTCCCCAGCTGGACCCGGTGCGGCGTCCACGGTCTTGGCGCTGGGCTCCCGAGGACATAGGGGCGGGACGGTCCAGAACCTCGGTGCCGATCCCATGAATGCCTCTGACCAGGCCCTCGTTACGGAGTTTCCGCAACGCCTTCTCGGCAGTCGCGGCGCTGACGCTCCACTCCTGCGACAGGTTCTTGATGCTCGGCAGAAGTGAGCCCGGCTGTAGTTCGCCGGACGTGATCAGTTCCGCGTAGTGGGCGGCAATCTGCGCGTAGGGCGCGCGATTGTCGGCCTGGTCCGCCATTGCTTCAACTCCCTTGCCTCAGTGGCTACTTCCCTAGCGTACCGCTTGACACCCTAAGGTGCCCTAGGGAACCCTAAGGATGTACCGCTGGATGAGTAAGTGAGACCCGGCACCAACTACGTCTGCCCAGGGACGGCGCTCAACCGCCAAGAAGAACCGCCGCCCCTGGCTCCCACGAAGGGAAGCCCCATCATGCCTGCGACCCTGACGTCTTCGCATTCGACCACCGGTAATGAGCGGTTACGCGGTGCCATGGTTGCCGCCAACGTGACCATCGAGGGCCTGGCCGATCACCTCGCCGTCGACGCCAAGTCGGTCGACCGCTGGCTGAACTCGGACCGGACTCCGCACGCCCGGAACGCTGAAGCCGCCGCCAAGCTGCTGGGTGCCGACGCCTACCACCTGTGGCCCAAGCTGGCCGACCGGCATCGCTCCACGCCGACCGCTCAGGATGAGGTCGTCGCCTGCTACCCGATGCGCAGCACGGTCCCTTACGGGCTGTGGCGCTCCACCCTGGCCGGGGCCACCACGGTGATCGATCTGGCGGTTGCCAACCTGCTGTTCCTCGCCGATGCGGTGTGGGACCTGCCCACTCTGCTGGCCGACAAGTCCGCCGCTGGTGTCCGGGTCCGCATCGTTACTCCCGAAGACTTCGCCGGGCCGGTCACCGGACTGGGCGACGTGTTCCCTTCGCTGCTGACGGTCCCCGGCCTGCGGCTGTCCACTCACCCCGGCCTGCGGGCCGACGTGATGCGCGCCGATGATGACCTGCTGGTCACCACGCCGATCGACGGGCTCACCCCGGCTCTGGCCCCGGTGCTTCACCTGCGCCGCCTGGGTGCGGCTCCGATGGTCGGCGGCTACCTCGCCACGCTCGATCACCTCTTCGCGACCGCCACCCCGGCACGCTCCGCCTCCCACCTGCGGGCGGTGGCGGCATGAGTGCCCTCGCTTCCTGCTTCGACCTACTGGACCTCCCGGCCCGGCCGACCGCCTGCCCTGGCTGCGGCGGACATGCCCCGGCCTGGACACGCGTCGCAGTCGACGGGCTGAGCATCCTGACCCACGACGGTGACCTGATCTGCCCCCGTGACCAGTCCTTCGGCTACACCCCGGTCCCGGAGCGGCTGGAGGCGGCCGCGTGACCAACTTCCCCGTTTCCCCGGCTGAGGTGGCCCCCATGGCTGCCTCGGTCGGGGTCGACCCCCTGACCCTGGCGGACATGCTCCGGGTGGCGAACTCGCCCGGCTTCGAACGCTGGCAGGAACAGATCCGACGGACCGGCGGCTGCACGAACCCGATCCGCCTCGCGGGCCAGACCGTCACCCGTGACGCCAAGACCGGTGACGTCCTGTACTCCTACAGCACCGAGCAGGAACCGGGCGGCATGCTCCGCGTCGCCTGCGGCAACCGTCGGGCCTCCCGCTGCCCGGCCTGTGCCTGGACCTACGCGGGCGACACCTACCACCTGATCCGGGCCGGGATCACGGGCGACGAACGCAAGGACGTCCCCGAAACCGTGCGGGATCACCCCCGCGTCTTCGCCACCCTCACCGCCCCCTCGTTCGGCCCGGTCCACAACCGGCCCGACTCAGGCCGCTGCCGCTGCGGTGCCCAGCACGGCGACGACGACCAGGCGCTCGGCACGGCGCTCGACCCGGAGCGCTACGACTACGCGGGCGCGGTGCTGTTCAACAACTTCGCCGGGGACCTGTGGCGACGCTTCACCATCTACCTTCGCCGGGAGATCGCCGCTCGCGCGGGCCTGACCCAATCGGCCCTGAAAGAGGTCTGCCGGGTCTCCTTCGGCAAAGTCGCCGAGTTCCAGAAGCGCGGGGCCGTGCACTTCCACGCCGTGGTGCGCCTCGACGGCCCGGCCGGTCCCGACTCGACTCCACCGGCCTGGGCCACGGTCGCTCTGCTCGACGGTGCGATCCGCGCCGCCGCCGATCGGGTCTCGGTGCCGGTACCTGCTGCTGGCGACTTCCCCGCCCGCGTCCTGCGCTGGGGCTCGCAGGTCGACGTGCAACCCATCGGCGCTCTGGGCTGCGAGGAGCTGACCGAACAAGCGGTGGCCTCCTACGTCGCGAAGTACGCCACCAAAGCCGCCGAGACCACCGGCACCGTCGACCGCCGTATCGGGGAACTGGCCGAACTCGACCGCCTGCCGCTGCCCGCGCACACCCGGCGGCTGATCGAAGCGTGCCGGGTGCTCGATGACGCCTACCCGGAACGGCTGCTGTGGCGCTGGGCTCACATGCTCGGCTTCCGCGGCCACTTTTCCACCAAGTCCCGCCGCTACTCCACCACCCTCAGCGCGCTGCGCCAGGTGCGCGCCGACTACCGCGCCCGCCAGGAACGCCGCGAACGCGGGCTCTCCGAGGACCTCGACGACACGGAGGGCTCCACGCTCGTGCTCGCCCACTGGACCTACGCCGGACAGGGCCACACCCCCGGTGAGTCCTGGCTCGCCGCCAATATCGCTCGCGACCTGCGGCTGAACCGGGAGACAGCGCGCGAAGCACTCGCCGACCTGGACCACATGGACGACATGGAGGCCTGGACATGAAGCGCTCGCTGCCCGCTCGCTACCTGACCCCTGCCGACCTGGCCGATCTCCTCGGCGTCCCGGTCGAAACCGTCTACCAGTGGCGCCGCAAGCAGACCGGACCGCGTGGCTTCCGCGTCGGCCGGCACCTCCGCTTCGACCCCGAAGACGTCCGCGTCTGGGTCGAATCCCAGATGGAAAGGGCCGCCTGATGGCCGGGCACATCCAAGACCGCTGGTTCAAGGCCGAGCCGGGACCGGACGGCAAGACCGTGAAGGTCAAGACCGACCGCTTCGGCGTCGGCCTCCGCTACCGCGCCCGCTACATAGGGCCGGACGGCTCCGAGAAGTCCAAGAGCTTCCCGGACAAGCAGAAGCGCAAGGCGGAACAGTGGCTCGCCAACATCGAAGCGGACATGTCGCGCGGTGACTACGTCAGCCCGGACGCTGGCAGGGTCACGTTCGAGCAGTACGCCACGGAGTGGATGACCACACAGATCACGGACCCTCTGACGCGGGAGTCTGTCGAGAGCCGGTTGAAACTCCATGCGATCCCTTACCTGGGTACGCGGCCGATCGGTTCATTCACCCCGTCGCATCTCCGTCTGTGGCTGCGCACCTTGGAGGATCGAGGGCTGTCGGCCGGTTACCGGCGCGGGATCTTCGCGCACGTCTCCACGGTTTTCACGGCTGCCGTGGAGGACCGGGTCATACGTGAGAACCCGTGCAGGGCCCGGTCGGTGCGGGCTCCTCGTCTCGAACCTCGCAAGGTCAAGCCCTGGCCCGCCGAGCGAGTGATGGCAGTGCGTATGGCCTTGCCGGTCAGCTACCAGGCTCTCGTGAACGTCGCTGCCGGATGCGGCCTGCGACAGGGAGAGGTCTTCGGCCTGGCCGTGGAGGACGTGGACTTCCTCGGTGGGGTGATGCACGTGGTCCGGCAGGTCAAGCTGCTGCAACGTCATCGGGCGGTGTTCGCTCCGCCCAAGGGAGGCAAGGAACGTGACATGCCTCTGCCTGAGTCGGTGGCCTTCGCGTTGGCTGCGCACCTGAAGCGTCACCCGGCCGTGAAGGTCACGTTGCCGTGGAAGACGCTCGACGGCCCTCCGGTGACGGCATCGCTGATCTTCACCGGCTCCATGGGCCTGGCCCTCGATCGGAACCGCTTCAACGATCGAGTGTGGCGGCCGGCGCTTCGGGCTGCGGGCGTGGAGACCGGGCGGGATAACGGCATGCACGCGCTGAGGCACTTCTACGCCTCGGTGCTCCTGGACGCGGGGGAGAGCATCAAGGCTCTCAGCGAGTACCTGGGCCACCATGACCCCGGCTTCACCCTGCGCACGTACACGCACCTGATGCCGTCCAGTGGGACCCGCACTCGGGCCGCCGTGGATCACGTCTTTGCGGACCACGACCCCACGGGTGACGGCCCGGACACGGCCCGGGAGAGTTCCTAACCCTCTGACCTGCGGTTATCTCAGTAGCCGAAGTCCTGCGTCCACCAGGGGCCGCCGGAGCCCAGGTGGACACCGACGCCCAGCGTCTTGAAGTCGCAGTTCAGGATGTTCGCCTTGTGGCCGGGGCTGTTCATCCAGGCCTCCATGACCGCGGCCGCGTCGGCCTGGCCGCGGGCTATGTTCTCGCCGCCGAGGTCGGATATCCCGGCCTTCGCCGCCCGGTCCCACGGGGTCGCCCCGTCCGGATCGGTGTGGTCGAAGAAACCGCGCGCGGCCATGTCGTCGCTGAACGCCTCGGCGAGCTCCGACAGCGCGCTGTTGGCGGAGACGGCACTGCACCCGACCTTGGCCCGCTCCTCGTTGACCAGCTTCAGCACCTCGGCCGCGGCCTGCGCCTCGGCCGAGACCGTCACCGGGGACTCGGACTTCTCCGGCGCCTTGGTGGCGGTCTTCGACTTCGACGGAGTGGTCTTCGGCTCCTTCGAAGGCGTGGCCTGCGGCTTCTCGGCGGCCGTCTCGGTCGGCGACGCCGACGCGGTGGAGGCGGGGGCGGAGGGGGAAGGCGTCTGCGAGGTGGCCGGCGAGGTCGACCGGCCGGCGTCACGGCTGGTCGACGTACCACCGCGTTCGGCGTCGGCGGTGCCGGAGGTGCCGCCCTGCTCGGAGGCCGAGTTGGTCGGGGAGTCGGCGGCCTGCACCTTGTCGCCCGAACCGCTGCCGCCGCCGAGCTGGTAGTTGTCGAGGCCGGGCACCACGCCCGTGGCCACCGCGACGGTGCCGATGGCGACCGCCGCGGAGACACCCAGCAGTCCCGTCTTGACCGGTGTGGCGACCTTCCGCTTGCGGCGGCGGCCCGCCCCGGCCCGGTCCGAGCCCGGCCGAAGGGGGCCGTCGTCGGGCCGGAAGCCGTCCGTCGCGAAGACCGCGGTGCCGGCGTAGTCGTCGCCGGTGGCGTACAGGTAGTCCCGGCTTCTGGCGACGGAGTCGGCGTACGCCTCCGGGTTCAGATACGGCGCGATGCCCATCGTGGGGCGGTCGTCGTCGTACGAGTCCTGCGGGGTGTGACTGTCCGCGTGCGAGCCGTGCGTCTGTGTGACCCCCGTGGCGCGGCCCGTGGCGGCGCGGCCGGCGGCGGAGCGTCGGTGGCGTCCCATGTCCTTGCCTTCCTCGTCCAAGCGGTGATCCCAGCGGTGTTCCCAGCGGCCGGCCGAGGATCTGGGGCGACGTGCGCCTCCTGCTCCCTCTGGTCAACCAGACTCACCCGATCGAGTGAGTTTCATATGAGAATCATTGGGTGGGGACGGTACCGCATGGCTCTGAGGGAGGAAGTGCTCCGAGCGACTTTGCCCGGTTAGGTTGCACCCATGAGCGAGGATGTACGGCTGGTCGCCTGGGTGCGCGGACATGTCCAGGGTGTGGGTTTCCGCTGGTTCACACGTGCCAAGGCGCTGGAGATCGGCGGCCTGAGTGGCTTTGCTCTCAATTTGGCCGACGGACGGGTCCAGGTCGTCGCGGAAGGGGCCCGAGAGGGCTGTGAGGGGCTGCTCGGGTGGCTCCTGGGTGACGACACGCCCGGACGGGTGGAGGGCGTCACCGAGATATGGGACACACCGCGCGGCGGCTACGACGGCTTCGCGATCCGCTGAGGAATTCGTGCGGAGCGACCCCGGGCGGGCGGCGGTACATGCCAACGGCACCTGCCCGAGCGGAAAGGGGCAGGTGGTTGCCAAGAATTGCTTGCGGTGGGAGGCTCCGCACGTCAGGATGATCGCCACGCCCCGAGAGCCCCGCAGGAGTCGCAGCGCCGCCGTTCAGGCCGCGCGCCACCGGGCTGCCCGCCAATACGGGGTGTGATCGTGTTGACCGTCAAACTTTTTGGTGAGACGCTGAAAGCACCCCGCGCACCTCAGCTGTTTGGCATGGATGAACGGCAGCACAACCAAGATCCTGGCAAGCACCGCGGGTGCGAATCCCTCACGACCCACACCGCTTCGGTCGGTCACTCATTGTGGAGGACCATCCATCATGGCAAAGGCGCTTCTCGGTTACGTCGGCGGCTCCGACCCGCGACTCCTCGCCGAGATGCGACGGCTCCAGCAGCGTGTACAGGACCTGGAATCCGAGCTCGGACGAATCCAGGCCGAGAACGACACGCTCACCGCTGCCGCTTCTCACGAATCGCTTCTCGAGAGCATCGACGCACGCCAGGCGGAGCCTGCGCTCACCTGATCGCTGCACCGCTGCACAACAGCACACGCAGTGGTCGGGCGGCTCATCCCGCCGCGTCGGACCGCTAGGTAGTCAGAGTTTGCAAGGGACGCTTCGGCGTCCCTTCTTTCTTTTTTCCCCGCCCCGTCTTCCCCGCCGTCGTCCTGCCCGCTCTATTGCTTCCCCCGCGCACCCTTTCAGTCTCTTAACGTTTGGTGTGCCCTGCGCGTTCATGGGTGAAACCGCGGGTTCATGGAGTGAGACACCCCCGGAAGGTAGAGTCCAGCGCCGTGCACCTCAAGGCCCTGACCCTCCGGGGATTCAAGTCGTTCGCATCGGCGACCACGCTCAGGTTCGAACCGGGGATCACGTGCGTCGTCGGACCCAACGGCTCGGGCAAGTCCAACGTCGTCGACGCGCTCAGCTGGGTCATGGGCGAGCAGGGCGCGAAGTCGCTGCGCGGCGGCAAGATGGAGGACGTCATCTTCGCCGGCACCACCGGCCGCCCCCCGCTGGGCCGCGCCGAGGTGTCCCTGACGATCGACAACTCCGACGGGGCGCTGCCCATCGAGTACGCCGAGGTCACCATCACGCGGATCATGTTCCGCAACGGCGGCAGCGAATACCAGATCAACGGCGACACCTGCCGGCTCCTCGACATCCAGGACCTGCTGTCCGACTCGGGCATCGGCCGCGAGATGCACGTCATCGTCGGCCAGGGCCAGCTCGACTCCGTCCTGCACGCCGATCCCATGGGCCGCCGCGCCTTCATCGAGGAGGCCGCGGGCGTCCTCAAGCACCGCAAGCGCAAGGAGAAGGCGCTCAGGAAACTGGACGCGATGCAGGCCAACCTCGCGCGTGTGCAGGACCTGACCGACGAACTACGGCGTCAGCTCAAGCCCCTCGGCCGTCAGGCCGCCGTCGCCCGCCGCGCCGCCGTCATCCAGGCCGACCTGCGCGACTCCCGGCTGCGCCTCCTCGCCCACGATCTCGTACGGCTGCGGGAGGCCCTGCGGACCGAGGTCGCCGACGAGGCCGCCCTCAAGGAGCGCAAGGAAGCCGCCGAGCAGGAACTGCGCAAGGCCCTTCAGCGGGAGGCCCTGCTGGAGGACGAGGTCCGCCGGCTCGCACCGCGCCTCCAGCGCGCCCAGCAGACCTGGTACGAGCTGTCCCAGCTCGCCGAACGCGTCCGCGGCACGATCGCGCTCGCCGACGCGCGCGTGAAGAGCGCCACCTCCGCGCCGCCCGAGGAGCGCCGCGGTCGCGATCCCGAGGACATGGAGCGTGAGGCCGCCCGTGTCCGCGAGCAGGAGGCCGAGCTGGAGGCCGCCCTCGAAGCGGCCCAGCACGCGCTCGACGACACCGTCGCCCACCGCGCCGACCTGGAGCGGGAGCTCGGCGTCGAGGAACGGCGGCTGAAGGACGTCGCCCGGGCCATCGCCGACCGCCGCGAGGGCCTGGCCCGGCTGAACGGCCAGGTCAACGCGGCCCGGTCACGTGCCGCCTCCGCCCAGGCCGAGATCGACCGGCTCGCCGCCGCCCGCGACGAGGCCCAGGAGCGGGCCGTCACCGCGCAGGAGGAGTACGAGGCGCTCAAGGCGCAGGTCGACGGCCTCGACGCGGGTGACCAGGAGCTCGGGGAACAGCACGAGACGGCCAAGCGGCGGCTCGTCGAGGCGGAGGCCGCTCTCACCAACGCCCGCGAGGCGGTCACGGGGGCCGAACGCAGCCGCGCCGCGACCCAGGCCCGCCACGAGACCCTGGCGTTGGGCCTGCGCCGCAAGGACGGCACGGGCGCGCTGCTCGGCGCACGGGACCGGCTGAGCGGACTGCTGGGCCCGGCGGCCGAGCTGCTGACGGTGACGCAGGGGTACGAGGTCGCGCTCGCGGCGGCCTTCGGGGCGGCGGCGGACGCCCTCGCCGTGACGACCCCGGCCGCGGCCGCCGAGGCACTCCGCTTGCTGCGCAAACAGGACGCCGGACGGGCGGCGCTGCTGCTCGCCGGGGCACCGGAGGCGCCCCGAAGGGGCGCGGGGAACGGCGCGACCAGCCACGACGCACCCGCAGCCGACAGACAGCCCGCCGCAGACCTTGTCCGCGCCCCCGCCGACCTCATGCCCGCCGTCCGCCGCCTCCTCCACGACATCGTCGTCGTCGGCACCCTGGAGGACGCCGAAGAGCTGGTCCACCGGCACCCGGAACTGACCGCCGTCACCGCCGAAGGCGACCTCCTCGGCGCCCACTTCGCCCACGGCGGCTCCGCGGGCGCGCCCAGCCTTCTCGAAGTACAGGCGTCCGTGGACGAGGCGGCCGCGCAGTTGGAAGAGCTGGCCGTGCGGTGCGAGGAGCTGACGCGAACGCAACACGCGGCCCAGGAAAGCCGTAAGGAGTGTGCCGCGCTCGTCGAGGAGTCGGGGGAGCGGCGGCGGGCCGCCGACCGGGAGAAGTCGGCCGTTGCCCAGCAGCTCGGGCGGCTCGCGGGACAGGCGCGGGGCGCCGCCGGTGAGGCCGAGCGGTCCACGGCGGCCGCGGCGCGAGCGCAGGAGGCGCTGGACCGGGCGGTGGAAGAGGCCGAGGAGCTGGCCGAACGGCTGGCCGTCGCCGAGGAGATGCCGGTCGAGGAGGAGCCCGACACCTCCGCGCGCGACCGGCTCGCCGCGGACGGGGCCAACGCCCGGCAGACCGAGATGGAGGCGCGGCTCCAGGTCCGTACGCACGAGGAGCGGGTGAAGGGGCTGGCCGGGCGGGCCGACTCGCTGGACCGTGCCGCGCGGGCGGAACGCGAGGCACGCGCGCGTGCCGAACAGCGGCGGGCGCGGCTGCGGCACGAGGCCGCCGTCGCGGAGGCCGTCGCCTTCGGTGCGCGGCAGTTGCTCGCGCATGTCGAGGTGTCCCTCGGGCGGGCCGAGGCGGAGCGGGTCGCCGCCGACGCCGCCAAGGCACGGCGCGAGCAGGAACTGGCCGCCGCCCGCACCGCCGGGCGCGACCTCAAGGCCGAGCTGGACAAGCTGACGGACTCGGTGCACCGGGGCGAGGTGCTCGGCGCCGAGAAGCGGATGCGGATCGAGCAGCTGGAGACCAAGGCGCTGGAGGAGCTGGGGGTGGAGCCCGCGGGGCTCGTCTCCGAGTACGGGCCCCACCAGCCGGTCCCGCCGTCGCCGCCCGCCGAGGGCGAGGTGCTGCCGGAGGACCCCGAGGACCCGCGCAACCAGCCGAGGCGTTTCCTGCGGGTCGAGCAGGAGAAGCGGCTGAGGGCGGCCGAACGCGCCTATCAGCAGCTCGGCAAGGTGAACCCGCTGGCCCTGGAGGAGTTCTCCGCGCTGGAGGACCGGCACAAGTTCCTCAGTGAGCAGCTGGAGGACCTCAAGAAGACCCGCGCCGACCTCCTTCAAGTGGTGAAGGAGGTCGACGAGCGGGTCGAGCAGGTCTTCACCGAGGCCTTCCGGGACACCGCACGGCAGTTCGAGGGCGTGTTCAGCCGGCTCTTCCCGGGTGGCGAGGGGCGGCTGATCCTGACCGACCCCGACAACATGCTCACCACGGGCGTCGACGTCGAGGCCCGGCCGCCCGGCAAGAAGGTCAAGCGGCTCAGCCTGCTCTCCGGAGGCGAGCGGTCGCTGACCGCCGTCGCCATGCTGGTGTCGATCTTCAAGGCCCGGCCCAGCCCGTTCTACGTCATGGACGAGGTCGAGGCGGCCCTCGACGACACCAACCTGCAGCGGCTGATCCGCATCATGCAGGAGCTCCAGGAGTCCTCTCAGCTGATCGTGATCACGCATCAGAAGCGGACGATGGAGGTCGCCGACGCGCTGTACGGCGTGTCCATGCAGGGCGACGGTGTGTCGAAGGTCATCAGCCAGCGCCTGCGCTGAGCGGCCCGAAGCGGGGTACCTGTAACCAAGCTCCGGGCACTACTTCAAGAGTTGAATACATCTACCTCACCTGTGCACTGAAAAGTCACAGTCACCCCCTCTTGACTTCGACACTTGAAGGCATAGTCTCGGCACCGTTGCTTTTACCTTCAGGTACCACCTATCTGGAGGTGTTGATCCCGTCGGCAGCGTTGCCGGCGGCCCGAGGAGTTGAACGTGACCAGCACAGAGCAGGCACAGAAGTCAGGAGCCGGGACGGCTCACCCCGATCATCTCGGGCATGTCATCTTCATCGCGGCGGCTGCCGCGATGGGCGGTTTCCTCTTCGGCTACGACAGCTCCGTCATCAACGGCGCCGTCGAGGCCATCCGGGACCGCTACGACGTCGGCTCCGCGGCCCTGGCGCAGGTCATCGCCATCGCCCTGATCGGTTGTGCCGTCGGCGCCGCGACCGCCGGCCGCATCGCCGACCGGATCGGCCGCATCCGGGTCATGCAGATCGCCGCCGTGCTGTTCACCGTCAGCGCCGTCGGCTCGGCGCTGCCCTTCGCGCTGTGGGACTTCGCCCTGTGGCGGGTCGTCGGCGGCTTCGCCATCGGCATGGCCTCCGTCATCGGCCCCGCCTACATCGCGGAGGTCGCCCCGCCCGCCTACCGCGGCCGCCTCGGGTCCTTCCAGCAGGCCGCGATCGTCATCGGCATCGCGATCTCGCAGCTGGTCAACTGGGGTCTGCTGAACGCCGCCGGCGGCGACCAGCGCGGCAAGCTCATGGGCCTGGAGGCCTGGCAGGTCATGCTGGGCGTCATGGTGGTGCCGGCCGTCCTCTACGGTCTGCTCTCCTTCGCCATCCCCGAGTCCCCGCGCTTCCTGATCTCCGTCGGCAAGCGCGAGCGGGCCCGGGACATCCTCGAAGAGGTCGAGGGCAAGAGGATCGACCTGGACGCCCGCGTCGCCGAGATCGAGCACGCGATGAACAGCGAGCACAAGTCCACGTTCAAGGACCTGCTCGGCGGTTCCTTCTTCTTCAAGCCGATCGTCTGGGTCGGTATCGGACTGTCGGTCTTCCAGCAGTTCGTCGGCATCAACGTCGCGTTCTACTACTCCTCGACGCTGTGGCAGTCGGTCGGCGTCGACCCGACGGACTCGTTCCTGTACTCCTTCACGACGTCGATCATCAACATCGTCGGCACCGTGATCGCGATGATCTTCGTGGACCGCGTCGGCCGCAGGCCGCTGGCCCTCATCGGCTCCGTCGGCATGGTCGTCGGCCTCGCGCTGGAGGCCTGGGCGTTCTCCTTCGACCTGGTCGACGGCAAGCTGCCGGCCACCCAGGGCTGGATCGCCCTGATCGCCGCCCATGTGTTCGTCCTCTTCTTCGCCCTGTCCTGGGGTGTCGTCGTCTGGGTCTTCCTCGGCGAGATGTTCCCCAACCGGATCCGTGCCGCCGCCCTCGGCGTGGCCGCGTCCGCGCAGTGGATCGCCAACTGGGCCATCACCGCGAGCTTCCCGTCGCTGGCCGACTGGAACCTCTCCGCGACCTACGTGATCTACACGGTCTTCGCCGCGCTCTCCATCCCGTTCGTCCTGAAGTACGTCAAGGAGACGAAGGGCAAGGCGCTGGAGGAGATGGGCTGAGCCTCGTGAAGAGGCCTTCGATCTCGAGGAGCCGGGCCAAGTCCCCGCTGCCCGCTCCTCGATACCCGTAGGACGCGCTGCCCCGGCTCACCCGTCGAGCCGGGGCAGCACGTTCTCGCAGAACAGCCGCAGTCCGCGCCACCCCTCCGCCGTCGGCATCCCGCCGGCCAGCGGATGCAGGACGAGATTGTCGAGGCCCTGCGCCACGCACTCGTCCGGTGTGAGGATCCGGTAGACCCCCTCGTCCCGGAGCTCCCGGACGCTGCCCGCCGCCGACCGCACCGCCGAGCGGATCTCGCCGGACTGCCAGGAGGCGTACGTCCGTGCCTCGTGCAGGAAGTGTTCGCCGTACTCGGCCCACGCCCGGTCCGGATCCTCGGCGATGTGCAGCAGCGGGGTCTCGGCGGCCGGCATCATCGTCCAGCCCTCGGTCCCGTGCTCGACGAGCCGTTCCTTGTAGTACGCCTCCAGCTCCGGCAGGTGCGCGCTGGGGAAGAAGGGCAGGCCGAGCCGGGCGGCCCGGCGGGCGGCTGCCTTCGAGGAGCCGCCGACCAGCAGCAGGGGGTGCGGCTCGGAGGACGGACGCGGGGTGACGCGCACCGTACGGCCCCGGTACTCGAACTCCTCGCCGGTCCAGGCCTTGAGCAGGGTGTCGAGCAGCTCGTCCTGCAGCCGCCCGCGCCGCTTCCAGTCCACGCCCGCGCGCTCGTACTCCTCGGGCCGGTAGCCGATCCCGGCGACCGTGACCAGCCGGCCGCCGCTCAGCAGGTCGAGCACCGCGATGTCCTCGGCCAGCCGCAGCGGGTCGTGCAGCGGGCCGATCACCGCCGAGACCGTGACCGCGAGCCGCCGGGTCGCGCCGAGCACGGCGCCCGCGAAGGCGAACGGCGACGGCAGCCAGTTGTTCTCGGCTCCGTGATGCTCCTCGGTCTGCACGGTCGTGACCCCGCACTCGTCGGCGTACGCGGCCATCTCCAGGGCGGCCCGGTACCGCACACCGAGCTCGGCCGGGGTCGCGCCGGGAGCGACGAGGTTGAAACGGACGACGGTGACGGGCATGGGAGGCCCCCTTCGGCGGATGTGTGGGGACCGTAGCTGACGGTGTGTCAGATGGCCATGGGTCGGGGTCGGCCGACCGTAGGCTCGGGCCATGACTCGACCCGTCGTGCCGACCGACCCGCAGGACGAGGCCGACCGGGGTCGCGTCGCCCTCTGGCTCGACCCCGCCGACCTGCGGTGGCTCGCCGAGCACTGCTGCTGCCCCGAGGACGCGTCGGAGGAGGCGGCGGACCGCTGCCTGCGCCTGCGCTTCCGGGCGCGGGCCGCGCTGCACAAGAGTGGCGCGGCCGACTAGCCGTACGGACCAGGGAACAGGGCCCCCGGGCGGGGAGGGATGGATACTGGACGGGTTATGGAAACCGTCATCCTTGCTGTAGTCATCGCCGTGGTCGTGCTCGGTGTGCTCGGCGGGCTCGTGGTCGGCAGTCGACGGAAGAAGTCGCTGCCCCCGCCGCCCCCCACCGCGCCCGACATCACCGCCCCTCCGGCCGAACCGCACGTCGGCGACGAGGCCGAGACACCGCGCGACGAACCGCGCCGCACGATAGAGGAGGTGGATCTTCCCGACGGCGGCTCGACCGGCACCGCCGTCGAGGAACCGCCCGTTCTCGAGGCTCCCGAGCTCGAGATCCCCGAGCCCACCGAGGGGCGGCTGATCCGCCTCCGCGCCCGGCTGTCCCGCTCGCAGAACGCCCTCGGCAAGGGCCTGCTCACGCTGCTCTCCCGCGAGCACCTCGACGAGGACACCTGGGAGGAGATCGAGGACACGCTGCTCACCGCCGACGTCGGCGTGCAGCCCACCCAGGAGCTGGTCGAGCGGCTGCGCGAGCGCGTCAGGGTGCTCGGCACCCGCACCCCCGAGGAGCTGCGCGCCCTGCTGCGCGAGGAGCTGCTCAAGCTGATCGGCACCGAGGTCGACCGCACCGTGAGGACCGAGCCCGAGGAGCGCAAGCCGGGCATCGTGATGGTCGTCGGGGTCAACGGCACCGGCAAGACCACCACCACCGGCAAGCTCGCCCGCGTGCTCGTGGCCGACGGGCGGACCGTCGTCCTGGGCGCCGCCGACACCTTCCGCGCCGCCGCCGCCGACCAGCTCCAGACCTGGGGCGAGCGCGTCGGCGCCCACACCGTGCGCGGCCCGGAGGCCGGCGACCCCGCCTCCGTCGCGTTCGACGCGGTGAAGGAGGGCAAGGAGATGGGGGTGGACGTCGTCCTCATCGACACCGCCGGGCGGCTGCACACCAAGACCGGCCTCATGGACGAGCTCGGCAAGGTCAAGCGGGTCGTCGAGAAGCACGCGCCGCTCGACGAGGTGCTGCTCGTCCTCGACGCCACCACCGGGCAGAACGGTCTCGTCCAGGCCCGGGTCTTCGCCGAGGTCGTGAACATCACCGGCATCGTCCTGACCAAGCTGGACGGCACGGCGAAGGGCGGCATCGTGATCGCGGTCCAGCGCGAGCTGGGCGTCCCGGTCAAGCTGATCGGACTCGGCGAGGGCGCGGACGACCTGGCGCCGTTCGTGCCGGAGGCGTTCGTGGATGCTCTTATCGGCGACTGAGCGCCATTGCATACCGTCCACGGACCGCAACCATCGATTGAGGTACCGCGACGGCGACCGGCCAGGTCCGCGAGAGCGGCGCCGGTGAAGACGTACGAAGACCGAAGCGCCCGCCCCCAGGTGCAGTGGGAGCGGGCGCTCGGCTGTCCGCGGGCCGTACGGCTCAGGCGCGCGAGCGGTGCGCCAGATAGGCCAGCGTGCCCAGCAGCAGGCGGGCCTCCGGCGGGCGGGTCGCCGAGTCCAGCGCGGGTGGGCGCAGCCAGCGCACCGGGCCGAGCCCGCCGCGGTCGGAGGGCGGGGCCGTGATGTGCGTGCCGGGGCCGAGGCCGCGCAGGTCCAGGGCGGTCGGGTCGTCCCACCCCATGCGGTAGAGCAGACCGGTCAGTTCGGCGGCGGCGCCGGGGGCGACGAAGAACTGGGTGCGGCCCTCGGGAGTGGCGGTGACCGGACCGAGGGGGAGTCCCATGCGCTCCAGCCGGACCAGGGCGCGACGGCCGGCGGCCTCGGCGACGTCGATCACGTCGAACGCGCGCCCGACGGGCAGCATGATCGCGGCGCCCGGGAACTCCGACCACGTCCGGCTCACGTCGTCGAGAGTGGCTCCGGCGGGGACCCGGGGGGCGAACGCCAGGGGATGCGCGCCGGGTTCGCGGCAGTCGGGGCGCCCGCACGAGCAGACGCCCGCCGCGGCCCGCGCGCCGGGCAGGGCGTCCCAGCCCCAGAGTCCCGTGAACTCGGCGACGGCGGTGCACTCGGACGAGCGACCGCGCCTGCGCGCGCCGGAGCGGATCTCGCGAATGCCGCCGATCGTGAAGCCCATGCCCCCTCCAACGGGTTCGACGCGCCGATGGTTACGCAGCGATCGGTAGCCGTGACTCTGTGTGCTTTCGCTTCCCGTCGACCGCTCGATCCAGGCGGCGCCTGGAAGCGCTCCGGGTGGTGTGCCGGGCCGTGTGCGCCCCTGAATGCTTCGCTCCGCCCACTCCCGGCCGTCCTATGTCAAGTGAATCGCGTACGGGCCACCGGGAGTTCATTCGAAGGGGTGGCGAATGGTGGCGTTTCCGGGATCCTCGTGGCCGGAGCCGTGATCGTAGGATTACTTTGAGTGTGCGGGTCCTGGAGGCACATGCGCTTGTGGGTATGCCGGAGGCAAGTCGGCTTTCCGTTCGAAGGGTGACAAGTACCGTACGGCGGGCCGTATTTACGGGCATTCTGATAAGGCTTGGCGCACTCAGTGACAAGTGGTCTCAGGGATGGGGGCGTTCCAGTGAGCGGCAACGGCGGAAGCGGAAGTATCGCTGCGGGTGGGGACAAGCGCCCGAACGAGCTGCTCTCTTCGTGGTTCGTGCGCAGCGGCTGGTCGAAGGGTGAACTCGCCCGTCAAGTCAACCGCCGTGCGCGCCAGTTGGGCGCCAACCACATCTCCACGGACACCTCGCGCGTGCGCCGCTGGCTGGACGGCGAGAACCCGCGCGAGCCCATCCCCAGGATCCTGTCGGAGCTGTTCTCCGAGCGGTTCGGCTGTGTCGTCTCCGTCGAGGACCTCGGGCTGCGCGCCGCGCGGCAGGCGCCCTCGGTGACCGGCGTCGACCTGCCGTGGACGGCCCCGCAGACGGTGGCCCAGCTCAGTGAGTTCTCGCGCAGCGACCTGATGCTGGCGCGACGCGGCTTCCTCGGGACCTCGCTGGCCCTGTGCGCGGGTCCGTCCCTCATCGAGCCCATGCAGCGCTGGCTCGTCCCCTCGCCGCCCGCCCCGCTCGAGGAGCCGGACTCGGTTCCGACCAGCCGGGCCCGCGGCCGGCTCTCCCGGCCCGAGCTGGACCTGCTGGAGTCCACCACCGTGATGTTCCGGCAGTGGGACGCCCAGTGCGGCGGCGGGCTGCGCCGCAAGGCGGTCGTCGGGCAGCTGCACGAGGTGACGGATCTGCTCCAGGAGCCCCAGCCCGAGTCCACCGCGCGAAGGCTCTTCAAGGTCGCCGCCGAACTGGCGGAGCTGGCGGGCTGGATGAGCTACGACGTCGGGCTCCAGCCCACCGCGCAGAAGTACTTCGTCCTCGCCCTGCACGCGGCGAAGGAGGCCGGTGACCGGCCGCTCGGCAGTTACGTGCTGTCCAGCATGAGCCGCCAGATGATCCACCTCGGCCGGCCCGAGGACGCCCTGGAACTGATCCACCTCGCGCAGTACGGCAGCCGGGACTGCGCGAGCCCGCGCACCCAGTCCATGCTGTATGCGATGGAGGCCCGCGCCTACGCCAACATGGGGCAGCCCGGCCGGTGCAAGCGGGCGGTGCGGATGGCCGAGGACACCTTCGCCGAGTCGGACGAGTGGGACGAGCCGGACCCCGACTGGATCCGCTTCTTCTCCGAGGCCGAGCTCTACGGCGAGAACAGCCACTCGTTCCGCGACCTCGCCTATGTCGCCGGCCGCAGTCCCACGTACGCCTCGCTGGCCGAGCCCCTCATGCGCAAGGCCGTGGAGCTGTTCGAGGGCGACCACGACCACCAGCGGTCGTATGTGCTGAACCTGATCGGCATGGCCACGGTGCACCTCCTCCAGCGTGAGCCCGCGCAGAGCGCCACCCTCGCCACACAGGCCATGAAGGAGGCCAAGAAGGTGCGCTCCGAGCGCGTCAACACTCGTATCCGAAAGACGGTCGACAGCGCCGTACGCGATTTCGGGGATCTCTCCGAGGTCGTGGACCTGACCGAGCGGCTCACCATCGAGCTGCCGGAGACGGCCGAAGCGGTCTGATCCGGCTGATCCACAGAGCAGGACCCTGGAACTCCGGCCGCGGCCGGCCCTCCCGAACTGCCCGACTCGGCTCCCCCAGCCAGGTCATTCGGAAGGCCGTCCGTGGCCGGTTTGCTGCGTTCTTCGAAGGTTGCGCCACGATAACGATCCACTCGACGGACATCAGGCAGTTCATCGAGGCGTAACGCGCAAGGCGCCTTCGTCACAGCGGCGAAACAACGAGGGGTGTCCACCGAAACCGCGCTGCGCGAATCTCATGGCGCATAACCGGCCCACCCCTCACGACCCGCTCTGGCTTCGCCCGCACGGGGCCGTACCTACGACGAGGAGACGCCGATGGCACAGGCCGCCATCACGCTTGCGGCGGACGCACCCACGCTGTCGTCCGCGAACACAGGCTTCATGCTCATCTGTTCCGCACTGGTACTGATCATGACCCCGGGCCTCGCCTTCTTCTACGGAGGCATGGTCCGCGTCAAGAGCACGCTCAACATGCTGATGATGAGCTTCATCAGCATCGGGATCGTCACCATCCTGTGGGTGTTGTACGGCTTCTCCCTCGCTTTCGGCACCGACTCCGGCAGCCTCATCGGCTGGAACTCCGACTGGGTGGGCCTCAGCAACATCGGCCTGACGGAGCTGTGGGACGGCTACACCATCCCGATCTTCGTGTTCATGGTCTTCCAGATGATGTTCGCGATCATCACGCCCGCCCTGATAAGCGGTGCCCTCGCCGACCGCGTCAAGTTCTCCGCGTGGGCGCTGTTCGTCGCCCTGTGGGCCACGGTCGTCTACTTCCCGGTCGCGCACTGGGTCTGGGGCGCCGGCGGCTGGGCCTTCGAGCTGGGTGTCATCGACTTCGCCGGTGGTACGGCGGTGCACATCAACGCCGGTGCCGCCGCCCTCGGCGTGATCCTCGTCATCGGCAAGCGGGTCGGGTTCAAGAAGGACCCGATGCGCCCGCACAGCCTGCCGCTGGTCATGCTCGGCGCCGGTCTGCTGTGGTTCGGCTGGTTCGGCTTCAACGCCGGCTCGTGGCTCGGCAACGACGACGGCGTCGGCGCGCTGATGTTCGTCAACACGCAGGTCGCCACCGCCGCCGCCATGCTGGCCTGGCTCGTCTACGAGAAGATCCGCCACGGCGCGTTCACCACGCTGGGCGCCGCCTCCGGCGCGGTCGCCGGTCTGGTCGCCATCACCCCCTCGGGTGGTGCGGTCACCCCGCTCGGCGCGATCGCCGTCGGCGCCATCGCGGGTCTGCTGTGCGCCATGGCCGTCGGCCTGAAGTACAAGTTCGGCTACGACGACTCGCTCGACGTCGTCGGCGTCCACCTGGTCGGCGGTGTCGTCGGCTCCCTGCTGATCGGCTTCTTCGCCAGCGGCAAGGGCCAGTCCACGGCGACCGGCGTCTTCTACGGCGACCACTCCTTCGACCAGTTGTGGAAGCAGTGCGCCGGCGTCTTCGCGGTGCTCGCCTACTCGCTGGTGGTCTCCGCGATCCTCGCCTTCCTCCTCGACAAGACCATCGGCATGCGGGTCTCCGAGGACGACGAGGTGGCCGGCATCGACCAGGCCGAGCACGCCGAGACCGCATACGACTTCAGCGGGGCCGGTGGCGGCGTCCGCACGACCGCCCTCCCCCCGACCGCGGTCACCGACGCGAGCAAGAAGGTGGACGCATGAAGCTCATCACCGCCGTCGTGAAGCCCCACCGGCTCGACGAGATCAAGGAAGCCCTGCAGGCCTTCGGCGTCCACGGCCTGACGGTCACCGAGGCCAGCGGCTACGGTCGTCAGCGGGGACACACCGAGGTCTACCGCGGCGCCGAGTACACGGTCGACCTGGTTCCCAAGATCCGCATCGAGGTGCTGGCCGAGGACGACGACGCCGAGCAGCTGATCGACGTCATCGTCAAGGCGGCCCGTACCGGCAAGATCGGTGACGGCAAGGTCTGGTCCCTTCCGGTCGAGACGGCCGTACGGGTCCGCACCGGCGAGCGCGGCCCGGACGCGCTCTGACGGCAGAACAGAACAGGAGTCGCTGGGTGACGAGTACGGACGTGCGCAAGGATGCAGAGGACTCGGGACCCAGCGGTTACGCGGCGGCCCGGCTGCGCCTCCTCACCGAGGGGGCGCGGTCCGGGCCGCCGCGCCGTTCAGCCCTCGCGGAACTGACCGACGACTGGCTGTCGGGGCTCTTCACGGCGGGCACCGAGGACCTGAAGGGCGTGTCCCTGGTCGCCGTCGGCGGCTACGGCCGGGGCGAGCTGTCCCCGCGCAGCGACCTCGACCTGCTCCTTCTGCACGACGGCGCGGATCCCAAGGCGGTCGCCGCCCTCGCCGACCGGCTCTGGTACCCCGTGTGGGACCTGGGCCTCGCTCTGGACCACTCCGTCCGCACCCCCGCGGAGGCCCGCAGGACCGCCGGGGAGGACCTCAAGGTCCAGCTCGGCCTCCTCGACGCCCGCCACCTCGTCGGCGACCCCGCACTGACCGCGGGACTGCGGACGGCCGTCCTCGCCGACTGGCGCAACCAGGCGCCCAAGCGCCTCCCCGAGCTCCAGGAACTCTGCGCCGAGCGCGCCGAACGCCAGGGCGAGCTCCAGTACCTGCTGGAGCCGGACCTGAAGGAGGCGCGGGGCGGGCTGAGGGACGCCACCGCGCTGCGGGCCGTCGCCGCCTCCTGGCTGGCCGACGCGCCCCGCGAGGGCCTCGACGACGCCCGGCGCCGGCTCCTCGACGTACGGGACGCCCTGCACCTGACCACCGGCCGCGCCACCGACCGTCTGGCCCTCCAGGAACAGGACCAGGTGGCCGCCGAGCTGGGCCTGCTGGACGCCGACACGCTGCTGCGGCAGGTGTACGAGGCGGCCCGCGTCATCTCGTACGCGAGTGATGTCACCTGGCGCGAAGTGGGGCGCGTGCTGCGGTCGCGCGCCGTCAGGCCGCGCCTGCGCGGCCTGCTGGGCGGCGGCCCCAAGCCCGCCGCCGAGCGCTCTCCGCTCGCCGAAGGAGTCGTGGAGCAGGACGGCGAGGTGGTGCTCGCCCGCGCCGCACGCCCCGAACGCGACCCCGTGCTTCCCCTGCGCGCCGCGGCCGCCGCCGCGCAGGCCGGCCTCCCGCTCTCCCTGCACGCCGTACGGCGCCTCGCCGCCACCGTGCGCCCGCTGCCCACGCCCTGGCCCGCCGAGGCCCGTGAGCAGCTCGTGACCCTGCTCGGCTCGGGCCAGCCCACCATCGAGGTCTGGGAGGCGCTGGAGGCCGAGGGCCTGATCACGCGACTGCTGCCCGACTGGGAGCGGGTGCGCTGCCGCCCGCAGCGCAACGCCGTGCACATCTGGACCGTCGACCGGCACCTCATCGAGACCGCCGTGCGCGCCTCCGAGTTCACCCGGCGGGTCAGCCGCCCCGACCTTCTCCTGGTCTCCGCCCTGCTGCACGACATCGGCAAGGGCTGGCCCGGCGACCACTCGGTCGCGGGCGAGATCATCGCCAAGGACGTCGCCGCCCGGATCGGCTTCGACCGCGCCGAAGTCGCCGTCCTCGCCACGCTCGTACGGCATCACCTGCTGCTGATCGAGACGGCCACCCGGCGCGACCTGGAGGACCCGGCCACGGTCCGCTCGGTCGCCGACGCGGTCGGCTCGCAGAGCACCCTGGAGCTGCTGCACGCGCTCACCGAGGCGGACGCGCTGGCCACCGGCCCCGCCGCCTGGTCGTCCTGGCGAGGTTCGCTCGTGGCGGACCTGGTCAAGCGGGTGGCGGCGGTGCTCGCCGGGGACGAGCCCGACGAGCCCGACGCCGCCGCGCCCACCGCCGAGCAGGAACGGCTCGCCATCGAGGCGGTCGCCACCAGCAGCCCGGTGCTGGCCCTGCGCGCCCAGACCGAGCCCCCCACGGAGGACCGGCCGGCGGACGACCCCGAGCCGCTCGGTGTGGAACTGCTCATCGCCGTACCCGACCAGGCGGGCGTGCTGCCCGCGGTGGCCGGTGTCCTCGCCATGCACCGCCTGACGGTCCGCACCGCCGAGCTGCGCGCCCTGGACCTGCCGAGCGGGGTCGAGGGCTCCGTCCTGCTGCTGAACTGGCGGGTCGCCGCCGAGTACGGCTCCCTGCCCCAGGCGGCCCGGCTGCGCGCCGACCTCGTACGCGCCCTGGACGGCTCGCTGGACATCGCCGGGCGGCTCGCCGAACGGGACGCCGCCTACCCCCGCCGGCGGGGCGTGGTCGCGCCGCCGCCGCGGGTGACGGTGGCCTCGGCGGCCTCCCGGCACGCCACGGTCATCGAGGTACGCGCGCAGGACGCGCCGGGGCTGCTGTTCCGGATCGGACGAGCCCTGGAGGACGAGGGTCTGCGGGTCCGCAGCATGCATGTCTCGACCCTCGGCGCGAACGCCGTGGACGCCTTCTACGTCACCGGAAGCGAGGGCACGCCGCTGCCCGGCGACGAGGCCGCCTCGGTGACCCGCAAGCTGGAGGAGACCCTGCGGGCGTGACCGTGTGCCGCGCGGCACGCGTCCCCGCCCGCTGAATACAGCAGGCGGGGACGAATGTCTTGCGCGGCCGGATACCCTGGAAGACGCTCAGACTGCCCCCGACTCCGAGGACCGACGCCGCCGTGTTCGATACTCTTTCCGATCGCCTTTCAGCGACCTTCAAGAACTTGCGCGGCAAGGGGCGCCTGAGCGAAGCGGACATCGACGCCACGGCGCGCGAGATCCGCATCGCACTCCTCGAAGCCGACGTGGCTCTGCCGGTCGTCCGCACGTTCATCAAGAACGTCAAGGAGCGCGCCCTCGGCGCCGATGTCTCCCGGGCGCTGAACCCCGCCCAGCAGGTCCTGAAGATCGTCAACGACGAACTCGTCACGATCCTCGGCGGCGAGACCCGGCGACTGCGGTTCGCCAAGCAGCCGCCGACCGTGATCATGCTGGCCGGTCTCCAGGGCGCCGGTAAGACCACCCTCGCCGGCAAGCTCGGCCACTGGCTCAAGGAGCAGGGCCACTCGCCGCTGCTCGTCGCCGCCGACCTCCAGCGCCCCAACGCCGTCAACCAGCTCAGCGTCGTCGCCGAGCGCGCCGGCGTGGCCGTGTACGCCCCGCAGCCCGGTAACGGGGTGGGCGACCCGGTCCAGGTCGCCAGGGACTCCATCGAGTTCGCCAAGGTCAAGGTCCACGACATCGTGATCGTGGACACCGCCGGCCGCCTCGGTATCGACGCCGAGCTGATGCGACAGGCCGCGGACATCCGCGACGCCGTCTCGCCCGACGAGATCCTCTTCGTCGTCGACGCGATGATCGGTCAGGACGCCGTCAACACCGCCGAGGCCTTCCGCGACGGCGTGGGCTTCGACGGTGTCGTGCTCTCGAAGCTCGACGGCGACGCCCGCGGTGGTGCGGCCCTGTCGATCGCCTCGGTGACCGGCAAGCCGATCATGTTCGCGTCGAACGGCGAGAAGCTGGACGAGTTCGACGCCTTCCACCCTGACCGGATGGCCTCCCGCATCCTCGACATGGGTGACCTGCTCACCCTGATCGAGCAGGCGGAGAAGACGTTCAGTCAGGAAGAGGCCGAGAAGATGGCCTCCAAGCTGGCGTCCAAGAAGGGCCAGGACTTCACCCTGGACGACTTCCTGGCCCAGATGGAGCAGGTCAGGAAGATGGGCAGCATCAGCAAGCTGCTCGGCATGCTGCCCGGCATGGGTCAGATCAAGGACCAGATCGCCAACCTCGACGAGCGTGACGTCGACCGCACGGCCGCGATCATCAAGTCGATGACCCCGGCCGAACGCCACGAGCCGACGATCATCAACGGCTCGCGTCGCGCCCGTATCGCCAAGGGTTCCGGTGTCGAGGTCAGCGCGGTGAAGGGCCTGGTCGAGCGGTTCTTCGAGGCCCGCAAGATGATGTCCCGGATGGCTCAGGGCGGCGGCATGCCCGGGATGCCGGGAATGCCGGGCATGGGTGGCGGCGCCGGCCGGCAGAAGAAGCAGCCGAAGCAGGCCAAGGGCAAGCAGCGCTCCGGCAACCCGATGAAGCGCAAGCAGCAGGAGCTGGAGGAGGCCCAGCGCCGCGAGGCCCAGGCCCAGGGCGGCAACGCGCTCGGGCTGCCGCAGCAAGGCGCCCAGGACTTCGAGCTGCCGGACGAGTTCAAGAAGTTCATGGGCTGACGGCTGGACGGCCTGTCGCACGCGGCCCGGCGCCGGGCCGAGCCCGTTCGTACGCCATGTGGGGTGCTCTTCCGTTCGCGGAGGGGCGCCCCACACGGCGTATCGCCAACTGCCCGGTCGCTCTCCGGGGCCGGGCGGGCCTCGTTCTGGAGGTGTCGACGGAGGTCGGATTCCTCGGGCGGCGGCCGGAGGCGTCAGAGCGGTGATCGCCTGCGGGGGTTACCCCACCGCGCACGCTCGTATCAGCTGTACCACCGACACGCGTGCTTCAGGGAGTTCGCGCGATCAGGTACCGGAACACGTTCGGCATCCATACCGTCCCGTCCGGACGCCGGTAGGGGTGCAGCGCCTCGGTCAGTTCCTTGTCGACCTGCGCCTGGTCCGTCGCCGCGACCGCCGCGTCGAACATCCCGGTGGACAGCAGGCCCTTGAGGGCGCTCTCCACGTCGGCGTACCCGAAGGGGCAGGCCACCCGCCCCGATCCGTCCGGCTTGAGACCGGCCCGCCCGGCGACCTCCTCCAGGTCGTCGCGCAGCGCCGGGCGCAGCCGGACGGCGCCGCCGCGCAGCGGATCGGCCAGCTTGACCGCGACCCGCAACACCGCGGACGTCGCGCAGCGTTCCGGCGGGCCCCAGCCGACGAGCACCACGGGCGCCCCGCGCGCGGCGAGCGGCGTCGTGCCCGCGAGCAGAGCGCCGAGCCCGTCAGCGTCGCCCGCGAGACACCCGATCGGCTCGAACGCGGTCACCAGGTCGTACGCGCGGGTGCCCGGGCCGGCCAGGTCTTTCGGCAGCCGGTCGGTGAGACGGATGACGCCGCTGTCCCCCCGCGGGGTCGCGGCCCCTTTCCCGGGCTCCTTCGGCAGCAGGCGTTCGCGCGCGAGGGTCAGCCGTTCGGGGGAGGAGGGTTCGACACCGGTGAGGGCCGCCGCGCCTCTGGAGGCCGCCATCAGCAGGGCGAGCCCGGAGCCGCAGCCGAGGGCGAGGAGCCGGGTGCCGGGCCCTACGTCGAGTCGCTCGTAGACGGCCTCGTAGAGCGGGACCAGCATCCGCTCCTGGATCTCCGACCAGTCACGCGCGCGTGCACCCGGGTCCGCGCGGGGCGTCGGCCCCGCGAGTGGCAGGTGCTGCCGCACGAGCGTAGGTGTCATGGATAAGCGCCCCAATCCGCCGAGAGTTGCCGGAGTTTTTGATCAGGTGGCCCCCGTGCAGTGCGCTCGCACTTCCCCCGTATGCCAGGTAACTCCCCGTACGCGACCGCGTCCAGAGGTCTCGGCCACCCCTTTGCGCGCCCGCTGTGCCTGTGGCGAGAATTCACATACCGGCAACCTGGGGCCGTACCATCGCGCCATGGCAAAGGCTCCCGTTCTCACCCCGCGGGCGGACGACTTCCCCCGCTGGTACCAGGATCTGATCAACAAGGCGGAACTGGCCGAGAACGGGCCGGTGCGCGGCACCATGGTGATCCGACCGTACGGTTACGGACTGTGGGAGCGGATGCAGGCGGAGATGGACGCCCGCATCAAGGAGACGGGCACGGAGAACGCGTACTTCCCGCTGTTGATCCCGCAGTCCTACCTCACGCGCGAGGCGGACCATGTCGAGGGTTTCGCACCCGAGTTGGCCGTGGTGACGCACGGGGGCGGCAAGGAGCTGGAGGAGCCGGCGGTCGTCCGGCCCACCTCCGAGACCATCGTCAACGAGTACTTCTCCAAGTGGGTGCAGAGCTACCGCGACCTGCCCCTGCTGATCAACCAGTGGGCCAACGTGGTCCGTTGGGAGCTGCGGCCCCGTCTCTTCCTGCGGACGTCCGAGTTCCTCTGGCAGGAGGGGCACACCGCGCACGCCACGTACGAGGAGGCCCGCGACTTCGCCGCGCGCATCCAGCGCGAGGTCTACGGCGACTTCCTGGAGAACGTCCTCGCGATCGACTTCGTCTCCGGCCGCAAGACGGTCAAGGAGCGCTTCGCGGGCGCCGTCAACACCCTCACCCTCGAGAGCATGATGGGCGACGGCAAGGCCCTTCAGATGGTCACCAGTCATGAGCTGGGCCAGAACTTCGCCAAGGCCTTCAACACCCGCTACCTGTCGAAGGAGGGCACCCAGGAGCTGGTCTGGCAGACCTCCTGGGGTTCGACGACCCGCATGATCGGCGCCCTGGTGATGACCCACGGCGACGACGACGGGCTGCGGGTGCCGCCGCGGCTGGCGCAGGTCCAGGTCGTCGTCCTCGCGATCAAGGGCGACGAGGCGGTTCTGGCCAAGGTCCGCGAGCTGGGCGACCGGCTGAAGGCGGCCGGACTCCGCGTCCGGGTCGACGACCGCACCGACCTCCCCTTCGGGCGGCGCGCGGTCGACTGGGAGCTCAAGGGCGTGCCCGTCCGCGTCGAGATCGGACCCCGTGACCTGGAGAACGGCACCGCGATGCTGGCCCGCCGTATCCCGGGAGGCAAGGAGCCGGTGGCGATCGACGCGCTCGTGGGCCTGCTGCCCGCCGTCCTCGAGGAGGACCAGGCGCTGCTCCTGAAGCAGTCCCGTGAGCGCCGTGAGTCCCGCACCACGGACGTCTCGACGATCCAGGAGGCGGCCGAGGCGGCCGCCGCCGACGGCTGGGCGCGCATCCCCTGGGCGACGCTCGGCGAAGAAGGCGAGGCCAGGCTGGCCGAGCAGTCGCTGACCGTACGGTGTCTGATCGCGGAGGACGGGTCGGTGCCGGACGACGGGGACGCCCCCGGTAACGTCGCGATCGTCGCGCGCGCTTACTGAGACAGCGCCCTCCGCTCACGAGAGCGACCGAAACGCCTCTTGCGCCCCTGCGGAAAATCCCTACCCCGGCGCGCGGACCTCGTCTACGCGCCGGGTCGTACGTGGGCCTACGCACCAGCTTGGTAGGAGCTGTGAGGCTTCTCCGCAGATCAGCGCACCCGCCCTCGTCAGGACGCATCAGCGGCAACTGACGGGTACGTGCAAATTATTTGGGATGGCCCGGAATAGGAACACTGGGGCACCCCCGCTCGTTGTCATTACGTGAGCACGACACAGACACCACCTGTTCTCGCCGCAGAGCTGGCAGAGGCGTGGGCCGACATTCAGCGGTACCACCCCGAGCTGCCGGATCTTGCCGCGCCAGAGTCCCTGATCGGGGAGTCGTCGTCCGCCTGCGGTCACGAGCTCTCCTTCGAGCGACTGCTTCACGAGGCAGTCCATGGCATCGCCGCCGCCCGCGGCGTCCGCGACACCTCCCGCGCCGGCCGCTACCACAACCGCAGATTCCTCGCGATCGCCGAGGAACTGGGGCTGGACCACCCCGAGGAACCCCACCCCAGCAGCGGTTTCTCCCTGGTCACGCTCAACCCCGAGGCCAAGCGGCGCTACCGCCCGACGATCGAGCGCCTCCAGCGGGCCCTCAAGGCCCATCTGGCGGCCACCTCCGCCGACACCACCCGTACCTTCCGCGGTCCGGCGGCCCGGCACGGCTCCTCGGGCGGCGGCGTCCGGGTCAAGGCCGTGTGCGACTGCGGCCGCAATGTGCGGGTCGTACCGTCGGTCCTGGCCCAGGCGCCGATCGTGTGCGGGGGCTGCGGCAAGCCGTTCCGGATCCCGGAGATCGCGGGCGCGGCCTAGGCGCGTGCCGTCATGCACCGGCATCTCGTGGCTGCCGGTTCAGCGTGGTGCGGGGGCCGTCGAAGGCGGTGCCCCGCAAGCGCCGGGCGTGGCTGCCGCATGCCCTGCGACCACCCGCGGCCGGAAGGGGCCCGCGTGGTGTGGCACAATGGCTAGCTGTACTCGACAGCCGCACAGGACCCCTCTCTCCTCCGGCTGACGCGTCCATCGGGCACTCGGGTACCGCAACCCCACGCGGCAATCTGCCGTGCCCAACCACGTCAAGACCAGGAGACACCACTTCCGTGGCAGTCAAGATCAAGCTGAAGCGTCTGGGCAAGATCCGCGCGCCTCACTACCGCATCGTCGTCGCCGACTCCCGCACCCGTCGTGACGGTCGTGCGATCGAGGAGATCGGCAAGTACCAGCCGACGTACCACCCGTCGATCATCGAGGTCGACGGCGACCGCGTGGCGTACTGGCTGGGTGTCGGCGCGCAGCCGACCGAGCCCGTGCTCGCCATTCTGAAGAAGACCGGCGACTGGCAGAAGTTCAAGGGCGAGCCCGCCCCGGCGCCGCTGCTCGTCGCCGAGCCGAAGAAGGCTCGCCCCGTGTTCGAGGCCCTCGGTGGCGACGACTCGGGCAAGGGTGAGGCCATCACCCAGAAGAAGAAGGCTGAGAAGAAGGACGAGGCTGCCGCCGAGTCCACGTCGACCGAGGCCTGAGCAGCATGCTCGAAGAGGCGCTTGAGCACCTCGTGAAGGGCATCGTCGACAACCCCGACGATGTGCAGGTCGCCTCGCGTGACCTGCGCCGTGGGCGTGTGCTCGAGGTCCGGGTCCACCCGGACGACCTCGGCAAGGTGATCGGCCGCAACGGTCGCACCGCACGCGCTCTGCGCACCGTCGTGGGCGCCATCGGCGGCCGTGGCGTCCGTGTCGACCTCGTCGACGTGGATCACGTCCGCTGACGCGTTTCGCAGCACCGGCTCGGGCCGGGGAGGGCCACTGGGCCGTCCCCGGCCCGTAGTCGTTACGGCACTCGTGATGACAGGTACGACAGGAGATCTTCAGAAGTGCAGCTCGTAGTCGCGCGGATCGGCCGCGCCCACGGCATCAAGGGCGAGGTCACCGTCGAGGTACGCACCGACGAGCCCGAGCAGCGGCTCGCGCCCGGCGCCGTCCTGTCCACGGACCCGGCCTCGACCGGACCGTTGACCATCGAGACGGGCCGCGTCCACAGCGGTCGTCTCCTCCTGCGTTTCGAGGGGGTGCGGGACCGCACCGCCGCCGAGGCCCTGCGCAACACCCTCCTGATCGCCGAGGTCGATCCCGAGGAGCTGCCGGAGGAGGACGACGAGTACTACGACCACCAGCTGATGGACCTGGACGTGGTCACCAAGGACGGCGCCGAGGTCGGCCGGATCACCGAGATCTCACATCTGCCCTCCCAGGACCTCTTCATCGTCGAGCGGCCCGACGGCAGCGAGGTGATGATCCCCTTCGTCGGGTCGATCGTCACCGAGATCGACCTCGAGGAGCAGCGGGCCGTCATCGACCCGCCGCCCGGACTGATCGACGACCGCGCCGAGATCGCGTCCTCGCGCGACGCGGCCGAGGCCGAGGACGCGGCGGACGGGGACGAGGGCGCGGCGGACGGGGACGAGGGCGCGGCGGACGGGGACGAGGGCGCGGCGGACGGGGACGAGGGCGCGGACGGGGACACGGCGGACGGGGACCGGCCGTAATGCGCCTCGACGTTCTCACGATCTTCCCCGAGTACCTCGACCCGCTGAACGTCTCCCTGGTCGGCAAGGCACGCGCGCGTGGCCGGCTGGACGTACAGGTGCACGACCTGCGGGAGTGGACGTACGACCGGCACAACACGGTCGACGACACCCCCTACGGTGGCGGACCCGGCATGGTCATGAAGACCGACCCCTGGGGCGACGCCCTCGACACCGTCCTGGCCGACGGCTACGAGCGGGGCTCGCACGCGCCCGCGATCGTCGTCCCGACCCCCAGCGGCCGGCCCTTCACCCAGGAGCTGGCGGTCGAGCTCTCCGAGCGCCCCTGGCTGATCTTCACCCCGGCCCGCTACGAGGGCATCGACCGGCGGGTCATCGACGAGTACGCCACCCGCATCCCCGTCTACGAGGTCTCCATCGGCGACTACGTCCTGGCCGGCGGGGAAGCCGCCGTCCTGGTCGTCACCGAGGCCGTGGCGCGCCTCCTGCCCGGCGTGCTCGGCAACGCCGAGTCCCACCGCGACGACTCCTTCGCCCCCGGCGCCATGGCCAGCCTCCTGGAGGGCCCCGTCTACACCAAGCCGCCCGCCTGGCGGGGCCGGGAGATCCCCGAGGTGCTGCTCAGCGGTCACCACGGCAGGATCGCGCGCTGGCGCCGCGACGAGGCCCTGCGGCGCACGACGGCCAACCGGCCCGACCTGATCGAGCGCTGCGAGCCCGGAACCTTCGACAAGAAAGACCGCGAGATGCTCTCCATCCTGGGCTGGACGCCCGACCCGGAGGGTGCGCCGTACGGTCGATTTTGGCGCAGGACCGACGGCGTGGAACAATAGGTCGCTGTTGTGCGCCGTCCGGTGTGCGCCCCTGCCGCAGGGGGACACGACGCCCGCCTCGACGGGCACACGGCACTCAATCTTCGAACATCTAGTTCCGTTGATGACCTGTGGCATCAGCGAAGAAAGCAGACGAAATGTCTCACCTGCTCGACTCAGTCGACGCCGCGTCGCTGCGCAGCGACGTCCCGGCCTTCCGCCCGGGTGACACCGTCAACGTCCACGTCCGCGTCATCGAGGGCAACCGCTCCCGTGTGCAGCAGTTCAAGGGCGTAGTCATCCGCCGCCAGGGCGCCGGTGTCCGCGAGACCTTCACGGTCCGCAAGGTCTCCTTCTCCGTCGGCGTCGAGCGCACCTTCCCGGTGCACACTCCGATCGTCGAGAAGATCGAGCTCGTCACCCGCGGTGACGTGCGTCGCGCCAAGCTCTACTACCTGCGCGAGCTGCGCGGCAAGGCCGCGAAGATCAAGGAGAAGCGCGACAACTGAGCGCCCTGAGGGGTTCATAGAGCGGCCGGATAGCATCTGGCCCCGATGGACACCGAAGCTCAGCCGACGACGGAGCGCGACCGCTCCTCCCACCCTTCCGTTCCCGCGGACGTCTCCCAGGAGACGACCCGGGAGACGGAGGGACCGGAGGGACGGTCGCGTTTCGCGTTGGTGGCGCGGATCACGGGGTGGCTCCCGGGCGGCCGGATCAGTCTGACCCTGCTGATCTGCCTGCTGTTTTTGCTGGTCCTCAACGCTTTCGTGGCGCAACCATTCCAGATTCCCAGCGGATCCATGGAAAACGGATTGAGGATCGGTGACCGCGTTCTCGTAAATAAGTTGGCGTACCGTTTCGGTGCCGAGCCGCGGCGCGGCGATGTCGTGGTGTTCGACGGCACCGGGTACTTCGGGAACTTCGACTACATCAAGCGCGTCGTGGGTGTAGGGGGAGATCACGTGGTCTGCTGCGACAAGGAGGGGAGGACCAAGGTGAACGGCCGGTCGGTCGACGAGTCGACGTTCCTGTATCCCGGCGACCGTGCGTCCACGGTGGACTTCGACGTGGTCGTGCCCGACGGCACCCTGTTCGTCCTCGGTGACCACCGCAGTCACTCCCGCGACTCCCGGGACCACCTCGGCTCACCGGGCGGCGGCATGATCCCCGTCGACCGGGTGATCGGCCGCGCCGACTGGATCCTCTGGCCCTACGCGCACCTCACCCGCCTGTCCCGCCCGAGCGCCTACGCGCGCGTGCCGGGCTCGGAGAGCGCCCATGGGTAACCGCGGCAGGCCGCGCTCGATCCCGACCAGCGCCGCGGACAACCTGCTGCCCACCGGCGCCCGGCGCACCTCCAGCTCGGGCAGCGGCCGCACGCGCGCGGAGCGGCGCAAGCTCCAGCGCAAGGTCAAGCGCAAGCGCAGGCGCTCGGCCGTCCGGGAGATACCGCTGCTGGTCGGTGTCGCCGTTCTGATAGCCCTGGTCCTGAAGACCTTCCTCGTGCAGGCCTTCGTGATCCCGTCCGGCTCCATGGAGCAGACGATCCGGATCGGCGACCGTGTCCTGGTCGACAAGTTCACCCCGTGGTTCGGCTCCAAGCCCGAGCGTGGGGACGTCGTCGTCTTCAAGGACCCCGGCGGCTGGCTCAACGACGAGCAGACCACCACCAAGAAGGAGGACCCGGTCGTCGTCAAGCAGATCAAGGAAGGGCTCACCTTCATCGGTCTGCTGCCGTCCGACAACGAGAAGGACCTCATCAAGCGGGTCGTCGGGGTGGGCGGCGACCGCGTCGTGTGCTGTGACACGCAGGGGCGGGTCACCGTCAACGGCGTACCCCTGGAGGAGGGGGCGTATCTGTATCCCGGCAACGACCCCTCCAGCACGTCGTTCGACATCACCGTCCCCCAGGGGCGGCTGTGGGTGATGGGCGACCACCGGGCCAACTCCGCCGACTCCCGGGCCCATCAGAACACCGACTACGGCGGCACCGTCTCGGAGGAGGTGGTGGGGCGGGCCATGGTCATCGCCTGGCCGCTGGGGCACTGGGTCCGCCTCAAGGAACCGCAAACTTTCGCGGCCGTCGCCGGCTCGGCCGCCACGGCGACCGCGTCCGCCCAGCTGTCGCATAGGGTTGCTCCCGTCGATCCGAACGGATCGATTGGACAACTCCCGAGCCCTGCGGAACTCCCGCTCGTTATGGGAGTGGTGGTCCTGCGTCGTACGTGGGGCAGGCAGTGGCACAGAGTGAGGAGTTGGCGTGGGGGATGTGGCGGTTGGCGCACGGTCAGGGCACGACGGCGAGGAGCACCGCGGTCATCCCGTGGAAGCCGCCGACCCGGCTTCCGGCAGCGCCGTGACCTCCGGGAGTGACCCGGCGGCGGGCGGCGACGGCCCGCCGGTGGACGAGCCGCCGCGGACCGGTGGGGAGGGGTCGGGCAGCCCGGCCCCGAAGCCGAAGAAGCCCCGCTCCTTCTGGAAGGAGCTGCCGATCCTGATCGGTATCGCGCTCGTTCTCGCGCTGCTGATCAAGACGTTCCTGGTGCAGGCGTTCTCCATCCCGTCCGCCTCGATGGAGAACACCCTCAAGGAGGGTGACCGGGTCCTCGTCGACAAGCTGACCCCGTGGTTCGGTTCCGAGCCGGAGCGCGGCGAGGTCGTCGTCTTCCACGACCCCGACAACTGGCTGGCGGGTGAGGCCACTGCGGATCCGAACGCCTTCCAGACCGTCCTCAGCTGGATCGGCCTGATGCCGTCCGCCGAGGAGAAGGACCTGATCAAGCGGGTCGTCGGCGTCGGCGGCGACACCATCTCGTGCAAGGGTACGGGCCCGCTCACGGTCAACGGCAAGGCGCTGAACGAGCCGTACGTGTACCCCGGCAACACCCCGTGCAGCCAGGACGACCAGGGCGGTCAGTTCACCGTGAAGGTGCCCAAGGGCTTCATCTGGGTCATGGGCGACCACCGTCAGAACTCGCGCGACTCGCGCTACAACCAGTCGGACAAGAACCACGGCATGGTGCCCGTCGACCAGGTCGTCGGCCGCGCCGTCGTCAAGGCCTGGCCGATCACCCGCTGGGGCACGCTGCCGGTGCCGGACACCTTCGACCAGGACGGTCTGAACACCCAGTCCGCGGCGTCCGCGGCGCTGACGGTCGCCCCGCAGGGGCTCGCGTTCGTCGGCGTCGTCCCGGTGGTCCTGTGGCGTCGTCGGCGCACGGAGGACTCCGCGGCCCGCTGACCTTCCGGCTTCCGCACCGGCTGCCACTCGGCAAACCCTTTCCCAAGCTTGTGACCAAGGCTCGGGAAGACCGGCGAAGAAGGGCTGACCCGGTTCGGTACCGCCGGGTAGGGTGCGGATCCATGGGTGGCGAGAGCACTACGCGTACGGCCCCGCACAGTGGCGGTGGCACCAGCAGTGGCCCGGTGGGCAGCCGGACCGGACAGCGTCTGTCCGGACTGGCCGTCGCACTGGGCCTCGTGCTGTTCCTCGGCGGATTCGGCTGGGGAGCCCTGATCTACCGGCCGTACACCGTGCCCACCAGCTCCATGAGCCCGACGATCGCCGCCGGCAACCGGGTGCTGGCCCAGCGCGTCGACGGCGACGAGGTGCGCCGCGGGGACGTCGTCGTCTTCACCGACAAGACCTGGGCGAGCAACGCGCCCGTGGTCAAGCGGGTCGTCGCGGTCGGCGGTGACACGGTCTCCTGCTGCACCGACGGCAAGCTGACCGTCAACGGCAAGCAGATCGAGGAACCGTATCTGCCCGCGGGCAGCCTCGCCGAGAACAAGAACATCCCGACCGTGAAGGTCCCGGACGGCCGGCTGTTCCTGCTCGGTGACGAGCGGGAGGGCTCCCTGGACTCCACCGCTCACCTCACGGACGCCGCCCAGGGCACGGTCGCGCGCAGCGCCGTCACGGCCCGTGTCGACGCCGTCGTCTGGCCCATGAAGGGCATGCTGGAGCGCCCCACGGGCTTCACGACGCTCGGCGCCCTCTCCCAGCCGGGCCCGCTGGGCACGATCGGCTGGCTGATCGTCGCCGGTGGCGTGCTGGTCCTCGGTGGCGCGGCCTACGGCCCGATCGCCAAGCGGACGTCCGGCCGCCGTGCCCGGCCGGAGGCGGCCGGTGCCCGCTGACCCCACGGACGAGCCGGCCGGCGCGGGCGTCGACTCCTACGAGGGCGGGCTGCGCAAGGTCGCCCGGGTCGTCCTCCTCGACCCGCAGGACCGCATCCTCCTGCTGCACGGCCATGAACCGGACGACCCCGCCGACAACTGGTGGTTCACCCCCGGTGGCGGGGTGGAGGGCGACGAGACCCGTGAGGAGGCGGCTCTGCGGGAACTCGTCGAGGAGACCGGCATCGCCGAGGTCGAGCTCGGCCCGGTGCTGTGGCGGCGGATGTGTTCCTTCCCGTTCGCGGGCCGCCGCTGGGACCAGGACGAGTGGTACTACCTGGCCCGTACGACGGTGACGGCGACCCGTGCCACGGCCCTGACCGAACTGGAACGGCGCAGTGTCGCCGGAGCGCGCTGGTGGACGTGTCAGGAACTGACCCGGGCACATGAGACGGTGTATCCGACCAGACTCGCCGAGCTGCTGCGCAGGCTGCTCGACGAAGGTCCTCCGGCCGGACCCGTAACCCTGGACACGGAAATCGTCTAGGGGCGCGCGGGACTGGCGCACAATGGGGAGATCGCACGGCTGAAGGGGAACATGCCATGAGCGCCGAGGACCTCGAGAAGTACGAGACCGAGATGGAGCTGAAGCTCTACCGGGAGTACCGCGATGTCGTCGGTCTGTTCAAATACGTGATCGAGACCGAGCGGCGTTTCTACCTCACCAACGACTACGAGATGCAGGTGCACTCGGTCCAGGGTGAGGTGTTCTTCGAGGTGTCGATGGCGGACGCCTGGGTGTGGGACATGTACCGGCCGGCCCGGTTCGTGAAGCAGGTGCGGGTGCTCACGTTCAAGGACGTGAACATCGAGGAGCTCAACAAGAGCGATCTGGAGCTTCCGGGGAGCTGATCCCCCTCGTGGAGCGCCCGTGCGGGTGACGGGGTTGTCCACAGCCGCCGGGTTTTCCACCAAGATCCTTTCCGTGGTGGCGGATGCGTGAGCGTGGGTGCCGGAGGTGGTGCCCACATGAACACGAACACGGATCTGGCCCGAGGCGCACTCGGCAGGTACGGCGAGGAACTGGCCGCACGGCGGCTGGTCGAGGCCGGGATGACGGTCCTGGAGCGCAACTGGCGCTGCGGCAGGACCGGTGAGATCGACATCGTCGCGAGGGACGGCGACGTCCTGGTCGTCTGCGAGGTGAAGACCCGCAGCGGCGGCGGATTCCAGCACCCGATGGCGTCGGTGACGCCCGATAAGGCCGAGCGCCTGCGCGGCCTGGCCGAGCGGTGGATCCAGGCGCACGGAGGAGCCCCGCCGGGCGGCGTCCGCATCGATCTGATCGGTGTCGTCCTGCCCCGCCGCGGGGCCGCCGTCGTCGAGCACGCGCGGGGGGTGGCCTGAGATGGGCTTCGCGCGTACGTGCTCGGTGGCGCTGGTGGGCGTCGAAGGGGTCGTCGTCGAGGTGCAGGCCGACCTCGAACCGGGGGTGGCGGCGTTCACGCTGGTAGGGCTGCCGGACAAGAGCCTGACCGAGAGCCGGGACCGGGTACGGGCGGCGGTGGTGAACTCGGGCGGCGAATGGCCACAGAAGAAGCTCACCGTCGGACTCAGTCCCGCATCGGTTCCCAAGGGCGGGAGCGGCTTCGACCTGGCCATCGCCAGCGCCGTGCTCGGCGCGGCCGAACGGATCGACCCGCGGGTGCTCGCCGACATCGTCATGATCGGAGAGCTCGGCCTGGACGGACGGGTGCGCCCGGTGCGGGGCATCCTGCCCGCGGTACTGGCCGCGGCCGAGGCCGGATACGAGCAGGTGGTCGTGCCCGAGTGCGCCGCCGCCGAGGCCGCACTGGTCCCCGGGGTGTCCGTGCTCGGGGTGCGCAGCCTGCGGCAGCTGATCGCCGTCCTCGCCGACGAGCCGGTCCCCGAGGAGGATCCGGACGAGGTGGGCCGCCCGGATCCGCTCCTGGCCGGTCTGCGCATGCCCGGCACGGGGGCGGCCACCGGGATGCACAGCATGGGCGCCGCCCACCAGGACCAGGAGCACGACCTCGCGGACGTGGTCGGTCAGAGCTCGGCACGGACCGCGGTGGAGGTGGCCGCGGCCGGCGGACACCATCTCTTCCTGGAAGGGCCGCCCGGGACCGGCAAGACCATGCTCGCGGAGCGCCTGCCCGCCGTACTGCCCCGGCTGAGCCGGCAGGAGTCGCTGGAGGTCACCGCGGTCCACTCGGTGGCCGGGCTGCTCCCGCCGGGCAAGCCCCTCATCGACGTGGCCCCGTACTGCGCCCCGCACCACTCGGCCACGATGCAGTCGCTGGTCGGGGGCGGGGCCGGGTTCGCCCGCCCCGGCGCCGTCTCGCTGGCCCATCGGGGAGTGCTCTTCCTCGACGAGTTGACAACATCATGACGTATCCCACATAATACGGACATAAGGGATACGAACAAACGTGCGAAACGAACTGAAGGGACAACCGGCCGGAATCTACCTCCGCATCAGCGACGACAAAGAAGGTCGTGAGCTTGGTGTCGCTCGTCAGGAGGAAGATAACCGCCGTCTCGCTGACAGGCTGGGCGTGAACGTTGTCGAGGTCTACAAGGACAACGACATCTCCGCCAGTACCCGCACGAAGAAGAAGCGTCCCGACTACCGCCGGATGCTGCGTGACGCCGAGATGGGCCGCATCAAGGTCATCATCGCCTACACGAGTGCGCGCATCACTCGACGTCCGCGCGAGAACGAAGACCTGATCGACCTCGGTGAACAACACGGAACCGTCTTCCAGTACGTCGCATCACCAGCGTTCGACCTGAACACCGCCAACGGCCGGATGGTCGCCCGCATCCTCGCTGCCAGTGACGCAGGCCAGGCGGAGACGACCGCAGAACTGATCACCCGAAAGAAGCTGGAGCGCGCGCAAGACGGCAAGTTCCATGGTGGCGGTCGCCCGTACGGCTACGAGAAGGACGGCAAGACACCACGCCTCTGTGAGATCAAGTGCGTCATCGAAGCGGTACGCCGTCTCGGAGCCGGAGAGAGCCAAGCCTCGGTGATCCGCAGCTTCAACGATCGGGCTACGAAGACGGCCGATGGCTACCTGTGGAACGTCGGCAACTTCAAGCGGATGGTCACGAAGAAGCGGTATGTCATCTTCGACGACAGCGACCCGGAGCGCCGAGGCACCCGAGAACACAGCTCCGGCACCTACCGCGCAGAGTGGGAGGGTTTCGTCACCCGCGCAGAGCACGCGCTGATGATGGCCCATCTCGACAAAGCAGCCCAGCCGTGGGCTCACGGCCTCTCTAACGGTCGCCGGTACCTGCTGAGTGGTTGGTTGCAGTGCGGCGGCCACCACGCCTCTGGAGAGCCGTGTACGGCTTCGATGATCGGGCAAGCCAGGAAGCGCGAGAACGGCACCCACCAACGGCGGTACCGCTGCAAGGGTCGAGACAACTTCGCCCGCATCGTGGGGTGCGGCAAGGTGTTCCGCGACGCGACAGCGTTGGACGAGTTCGTCACGGAAGCGGTACTCACCCGCTTTGACTCGCCGAACATCGCACGGGCGCTCACTCCGAAGGAAGACGCCGACAAGGTGGACGAGCTGGTCAAAGAACTGGCCGGCTTCAACCTACGACGCCAGCAGCTCGCCGCTGAACACGCCCTCAAGCCGTACGCGGACTACGACATCATGCGCGCCACGATCATGCAGGCGATCGGCAAGGTTGAGAAGGAGCTGAGCAAGCTGCATGTCGGCAGTGCGAAGTCACTTCTTCCCACCGATCAGCCGATGCGAGCGACGTGGGCCAAAGCGTCGATCGAGTGGCAGCGTGACATCCTAAAGATGGTGATCGAGCGCATCATTGTGCACCCAGGTAGTCCTGGTAGCCACACCTGGAATGGGCACCGCTTCGATCCGAGCCGGATCGAGATAGTCTGGCGGGTCTAACCGCTATCACCGAATAGAAAGAAGCCGCACCCTTATCGGGTGCGGCTTCTTTCTATTTCTACTCTTCCAGCTGCTGCGCCCGGATGAGCTGGGTGACTTGCCCGATGACGGCGGGGTCTTCGACTTTTAAAGGAACGCCGCTGTCTTCAGTCGACCTTTTTACCCACTCCATCAGCTCTGCGTTGTCGTTCATTGGTGAAATTCTCCGTCTATGCAACTAATTATACGCCAGCAGCCTTCACCAACCAAACTTCCCAAGCGCTCCGCCAGATCATTTTGGCTTAATAAGAGTACGGCCGAGGAACACCCCTCGACCGAGCACCGAAACACCGAGTGGAGCAGAAAGATGGCAATCGTCAGTCAGAAGGTCTCAGACCTCAGCGGTAAGCAGGGGACCGACAAGCAGTTCGCCGCAGTCGTCGTCCGGCACCACCCGGACATCGACCAGCCGAAAGCGCTGGACGTGCTTGCTTCCGAGCTGGGCGCGTTCAAGGACATCGGAAATGACCTGGTGATTCTCGAAATCACGACGCCCGACGGCAAGAAGCGCGACGCGTACGTTCCCCTGGAGGAGTTCAACAAGGCTGCAACCGACATGCCCCAAATTCTGAAGGACGCACGCGGCACCCGTGGCCGCGTCCCTGGGACCAAGGTCGGCAACGGTAACGGCAGCTAACCCCCTCAGCTCCGAATCTGCCAACGCTCCCGGCAGTACGGAAATCCCCCGTCCTGGTGATCCCAAAGGGTCATCGGGGCGGGGCTTATCAACTTCACCGTGAGATTCAAATCTGGAGTGAAACGACCGTCACTCCAGACACAGTCCCACGGTCGAGAAAGCAAGTGGTTACGTGATAACCGGCATCTTGTTCCCCTCCGACGAGGAGCAGCCCATCAAACGGGTTGAGGTCGACGCGGAGAACGTAGAACACATACAGAGCATCGTCGGCGGGTCATACGAGGCATTCAACTTCGATAGCCCTCCAGCCTCCATCTTCGCGAACGACGAAGCGATGCTTTGGTCCCTACCCCACAACCTGCGCGCCACCGTTCTACTGTGGCAGCACGCCAAAGGGCTCCGCGGACAGGCATATATCAGTGGGGATGCAATCCTCATGGGCATGCCCGACGGACGCGGAATCACCAAGTCGGTTCCTCAGCAGTTGATAACGCTGCTACTCGAAAGCGAGACGTACGGCGTTGAGTTCCTCCACCACCCCGACGGGCCTTGGTCGCGCAAGGCGGTGACGTTCAGCGGATGGTTGGAGGCATACAACTACGCCATCATCCACGAGGAAACGTTCGCCACCGTCAGGAGCGCCAGAGTCATCGGCGTATAGCAGTTTCAGTAAGCCGTGGGATTCCCCCTCCGAGGAGGGGGTTTCTCAATTTATAAGTTCACACGTTACGTGCTCATTCCTAAAAGCAAGTTGTTGTAAATTCTACGGCTTTGCAGAAATAGAGAAACCTGTCATAAATACTATCGGCTCTCAGTCAAACAGAGGCGATCAATGGGTGCGGCCATGCCGAATGCGGCAAGGCCCTCTTTTTTCGCTTCCGTTCATTTACAACTCGAATCAAGCAGACGAAAGATGGTGAAACACCTCATGCGTCCAAAACGACGCACAACACGGGCGACAGCCGTGTCCATCCTGATGGGCATGCTGATGTCGCTCGGCCTGGTGGCTATCTCTTCGGGGACGGCGCACGCCGACACAGTGCCGGTGTTGCAGTACCCCGCCGTGACCGTAGGCAACTACTACGGCGACATCGTCACCAGCCCCACGGGCGAAGTGACGGTCGGTTGCAGTACATCGGGCAGTGGCCAGGACTTGGTCACGTACAACTCGTCCGGTGCAGTTGTCCGTCAGATCTCGCGCACATCGCAGATCGACGGCTACGCGAACTGCATCCAGAACCCCGTCGTCGACAAGAACGGCGACATCTACGGGAAGCCGAACGGCGGCAGTACCGGCACCGGCCCCAACCTGCTCGCGTACCACGCCAACACCCTGAAGTGGAAGTACCCCGCCGCGTGCGGGACTACCCCGGTTCAGGTGGCGGTGGGTGCCGACGGCAACATCTATACGCTGGTGAAGGTCAGCGGTGTTGTCCATCTCATCGGGCTCTCGCCCGAAGCGGCGGCAGGACAGACGACACCGACCACGGTGCTCGATGTTACGGTCGCCAGCGGCATCTGCAACATGACCGTCTCGTCCTACAAGGACGGCGTCGTCTTGAGTGGAAACACTTCCACGACGGACGTCTACTCCTACGCGGGCGTCCTCGTGAGTCAGGTCGCAGGCAGCGCCCTTGACGACAAGGTGAACGCTAACGGCCGGCTGTTCAGGCCGACCTACACGCAAGGAACCATCCTCAGCGCCAGCGTCTCGGCGTATAACCCCGGCAGCGGCGTATCCGCGTGGACAACGCAGGTATCGACGTCCGGGGCGAACGTGAGTGGTGGCGTTGACCTGAAGCCTCTTCCGGGAGGCGGGGTCACAGCAGTCGTCTACGAGCAGAAGATGTCCGGTGGCGTTCCCGTCGTTCCGAGCGAGTACAACTTCACTCTGGTGACGCTGAACGCCAACGGTCAGAAGCTGTGGGCGAAGTCGCTCCTCAAGACCAACGCGCAAGGCGACTCCTACGGTGGCGCCAGCGCCATCACCGCTGACACCACGAATCACATCGTGGTCAGGCGGCAGTTGGCGCACATCGGCGGTAGCCCACTGGTTTCCAGGCCGCAGGTGACCATCTCTGTACTCGACGCTGCCACCGGCAACGAGACGTACAACGGGATGATCAGCGGACTCATGGACGCCGCGAACAAGACCGGCTACACGGTGGACTCTGCCGACATCAGGCAGCACACGACCAGCGTCGACACGGTGTTCATCACGTCTCAGTGCCTCGGCACTTGCGCGGACACCAACGTCAAGCTGTACCCCGTCAAGGTGACGGGGCTCGGCTTGAACTACCCGCAAGGGGCGGTTCTCGGCGTCCCTACCCTGAAGCCGTACGTGGCCATGGGCGACTCGTACTCGTCTGGCCAGGGTGCTGGTGTCTACGACACCAGCACGGTGACCAGTACGAACAAGTGCTACAAGAGCTACAACTCGTACGGTCGAATCCTCGGCCGGGACCTCACGAGTCCGCTGACGCTCACCAGCTTCGCGGCCTGCGGCGGTTCTGTCACCTCGGATATCAAGACCACAGGAACCTATTCCGGGGTCTCACCGCAGGACACCGCTCTGTCGAGCACGACTACCAAAGTGGTGACCATCTCGATCGGTGGGAACGACATCGGATTCGCAAACGTCATCACGACGTGCGCGGACCCGACCAAGGACTGTGACGGTGCGTTCAACGCCGCCACTAACCTGCTCGGCCCCATCTTCGACAACAAGTTGCAGACGGTGTATCTCGACATTCTCCAGAAGGCGCCCCTGGCGCAGGTGTACATCCTCGGCTACCCGCCGCTTCTGGCTCCTGGATCGTCGGGCTGCATGGTCGGCAACAACGGAAGTTCTGCACCAATCTACAGTGCAGCCCGCGTGCAAAAGGCGGTCACGCTGTCAGGCAACCTGAACACCAGCATCAAGACCAACGTGGACGTGATCCGCGCGCTCGGCGTGAACTACCAGCGTCTCCACTTCGTGGATGCGACGATCTCCGGGTCACCGTTCATCGGTCACGACGTGTGCTCCAGCGACCCCTACGTCAATGGGCTCACCCTTCTCCCGGGTGACACTGCGGAGAGCTTCCATCCCAATGCGAAGGGGCAGAAGGCATACGCCGATCTGCTGGCGGCGGCGATGACGCCGTAACAACGTACAACTGAACTGAAGAGCCAAGGCCCTCAGTCCTTCGAATCGCCCACAAGGCGAGACGGGACTGGGGGCTTCTTCATTTCCCTAAGCATGTAAATCATTTGGCAAATGAGCTATAATTCTTCATGAAATGACACAAAGAAATTCTAAAACATCACTACCCGGATCCTGGCGCGGGACTCTCGCATCCTGTTTGGTGATTATTTCTTTATTCGTTATACTCTTTGTCCACGCAAGCGTAGCGGCAAAATCCTATCTCGCAACCTCTCTAGTGGGAGGTGTTTACCTGCTTGCTCTCTGGGGGTATGTACTTCTCTTTACTGGAAGAAGTACTTCAGAGACCCTTATGCAGTTCATGATGTTTTTTAGCATCGCTGGCGCCGCAGCTTCCGTCTTCCTTCTGTGGTCAATCTTCACGTTCTCTATGTAAGATAAGTTTTCCAGAGGGCGAAGTTACTTGCAGAAAACCCGGCAAATGATAAACTGGACTTAATGAGTAAACAACAAAAAACTACATCGAATCTACGAAAACACGAACGCATTGCCCTTTCCGCGAGCGTGGCAGTCATAATCCTTTCATTTATCCTTATAGGAACACCGTACTTCACGCTTTCTTGGGCATTTCTGTTGGTCGTCATGGTCGACTTGATTATCCTTATGGGGAATGCTCAGACTGAAACTGTTAGGCGTGTAGTTTTATTTCTCAGCGTCACTGCTGCGTTTTTCGCGGCTTTGTTTGCTGCTAGCGCATATTTTCCATGGTTATTCCACTACACCTAAGAGAACGATTTTAAGTCACGCGGGTCACTGCAGATCCATCGCCTAGCGATGGATCTTTTGATTCCAGCCAACCCCATACCCCCACCTCCACTCAACCTCAGCTAACCTCAATATCGACCGGGCATAGTAAGGGATAAGAGCAATCCATCCCGACCGACAGCAGGCAGCAGGCGTCTCACGAGATTGCTCCCAGACGAAAAAGTTGAATAATCATGTCAGCACAGATTCTCTGAGCCCTAGTGTTCAGCCTTCTTGTTGACACCCTCAACTTCCGAGAACCCACGTAACAGAAAGGAGGAACGCCATGTCCCAAAACCCCACGATCAAGCGCAGAGGACCACCAGACCACTCGGGTCTGATCTGGTTCGAGGTGCACTTCCCTCACGAGTTGAGCGTCCCCCAGGTGGTCAAGGCGCTTCAGCCGCTCGCCTACCGACCCTTGCTGGGCTGGTTCAAGCGCACGCCGGCCGTCGTCCTTGAGATGCGCGGTTCATCGGGTGGCGAGGTTCGCTGGTTGGTTGGCGTCGACCACCGGATCAGCGGCGAACTGCCAGGACAGCTCACGGCGCAGCTCCCTGGCCTGGTGCTGGTTCTCCTTGATCGCTCTCCTCGGCCCGTGCCAATGGTCGCAGCAACCATCAGGTCAGTTGGCCTCGCACAACCGCTCCGAACGGACATGGCGGCCAGCGTCGCAGCTGGACTCCTCGAAATCATGAACGCCCTCGGAAGTGGCGAATCTGCCGTCGTCCAATGGGTCATCGGACCCGCACAGTCACGACGCAGCAGACCAGAACCGTTCAACGCCGCTCGCGCCCTCGGCCTGGTCGCCGTGGCTCACGAGACCACAGACGACCGGAGACTCTGGAAGCAGAAAGCCGCTGAACCACTGTTCGCGGTACGCGGTCGGATCGGTGCCCGCGCCCGAGATCCTGAGTACGCCCGTGCCATCGTGCGCATGTTGGGTGAAGCGGTCCAGCTCGTCAGCGACGCGCATGCAGAACTGCGGATCAACCGCCCGGCGACACGTGACGCAAGCCAGCTCGACCGAGCGACGGCGCCGCGGTGGTCGGGCATCCTCAACGCTGCCGAACTCGCAGCGGTCATCGGGTGGCCGGTAGATGGAGCCGCTTCAATGCGCACGGCGCACGGTCGCCAGTACCCGGCACCACCGCAGATCACCGCGTCGGTAGAACGGCACCACCAACCGCAGGGTCGGGTCCTCGGCGCCGGCCTGCACCCAAGTCAGCGCAATCAACTCGTCACGCTGCCGACGGAGAGCGCGCTCCACCACTTGCACGTCGTCGGCCCGACTGGAAGCGGAAAATCAACGCTGCTGAACCAACTGCTCCACGCGGACATCGCGGCGGGGCGAAGTGTCTTCGTCCTAGAGCCACGCGGTGACCTCGTAGAAGGGGTGTTGGCCGGCGTGCCCGCGGAGCGCCGTGAGGACGTCGTCATCATCGAGCCGGGATCGCCCGGGGAGGTTGTCGGGTTCAACCCGCTCGCCGGGAGTACCGAGGACGCCGAGCAACGCGCTGACCATCTCTTGCACCTATTCCGTGAGCTGTACGGCACGAGTCTCGGGCCACGTAGTACCGATGTCCTCATGCACGCTCTGGTGGCGCTTGCACGGAGCGACCGAAGCACACTCGCCGATCTGCCGGTCATCCTGACCAACGCGGTGTTCCGCCGTCGAGTGCTCGCGGCCGTCAACGATCCCCTTGTGCTAGCTCCGTTCTTCTCCTGGTACGACGGTCTGTCGGAGGCTGAGCGGCAACAGGTCGTTGCGCCCGTACTGAACAAGACGCGCGCCTTCCTCAGCCGCACCGCCATCCGAAGGCTCCTCGGTCAAGCCTCACCGCGGTTTGCGCTGGACGAGCTGTTCTACCGTCCGCGCATCGTCCTCGTGAACCTGAACACTGGCGTCATCGGAAGCGAGACGTCCCAGATGATCGGGGCGCTGCTGGTGACGCAGCTCTGGCAAGCGATGCAGCGCAGAGCCTTGATGCCCTCGACTCACCGGCAGCCGGCCATGGTCGTTATCGACGAGGTTCAGAACTACTTGCGGCTCCCCGTAGACCTCGGCGACATGTTCGCCCAGGCGCGCGGCCTTGGTGTCGGGCTCACCGTGACGCATCAGCACATGGGCCAGCTCACACCCAAGATGCGGGCCGGACTCATCGCCAACGCCCGTAACCGTGTGGTCTTTCACCCCAGCAGTGAGGACGGCTCGCTACTTGCGAACGTTCTTGGTGGCGGTCTCGTCGCGGATGACCTCGCGCTCCTCGGGGCGCACGAGGCGTACGCCGAAGTCCTGGTGAACCGACAGCCAAGCGAACCATTCCTTATCCGTACGCGTCAGCCGGACGGGCGGGTGCTCAGTGATCCCACCGACCTACGACGCCAGAGTGCGGCGCGGTACGGGGTCGACGGCGTACAGCTCGACGCAACGCTTCGTCAGCGCTGGCAGGGCAACGCACAATCGCCAGACGGACTCATAGGACAACAGCCACGGAGGACGGCATGACCTGTCCTTCGCTCCGTGCTTCGCATCGTGTCGTACGCGGTGGTCGGTACTCCTCTGTTACTGGAGAGGAGGCACCAAAGAAACTCTCACCACCAGGAGTGTTCCTATGGTGAGACCGCTTTCGATCCCCACGGCGCGGGTGGAACGATTGCGTTCTCGGCTCAGCCCGCGTGACCTTGCAGTGCTGGCGTCCCTCGACCGCGTGCGGCTCCTCAGCCTGATCCAGATTTGTCGCCTGGCGGTGACGGATGGATCACCACGTGCTCGCACCCGTCGTGCGCAGCTCATGATGACCAGACTTACAAAGCTCGGCGTCGTGGTGCGGTTCTCGCGGATCATCGGGGGTGTGCGGGCGGGATCGTCCGGCTACATCTACGGACTGAGCGGTGTTGGCCAAGCCGTCCTCAACACGGACGGTCCGCTTGGCGGTCGCCGTCGCCGAGTGTGGGAGTCGAAACCGTACTTCCAGGACCACATGCTCGCGGTCGCTGAACTCTACGTTCAACTGGTCGAGCGCCACCGCGAAGGTACGACGGAGCTACTGGCCTACGACGCGGAGCCAGCCAACTGGCGTCACTTCACCGGGGCCGGTGGCGAACTCGTGCAGATCAAGCCGGACGCGTACGTACGGATAGGTCGAGTAGCCACCGAGTACAGCGCGTTCATCGAGGTCGACCTGTCCACCGAGACGCTCCCCACCATCCAGAAGAAGTCACAGCGGTACATCGACTACTGGCGCAGTGGCATGGAGCAGCAGTGGCGCGGCGTCTTCCCGAAGGTCGTGTGGCTCGTAGAAACCGAGCGCCGACGTGAGCGGATCGCAGGGGTGATTGGGAAGCTCGCCCTCGACGGCCAGGCACTCTTTGATGTCGGACTCCTCGACGACGGCCCTGAACTTCTAAGTGGTACCGACCAAGGAGCTGCCGCATGATGTCGAAACCACACTGCCGAAGTCCACCAAAATAGTTAACAACTTCAACTAATTGAGCTTAAATAGATAGAGAGAAGGAGGAAAATCCCATGAATGAAGTGATCAAACAGCTAACTCCTGGCGGTGACAGTGTCATCCTGCTGACCGTGCGCGAGGCATACATGAAACTACGCATTAGCAAGTGGAAACTATACGACCTGCTTCGGACAGGTCAGATTGAAGCCGTCAAGATTGGGAGGCGGACATTGATCCCGCTCCAGTCAATCGAGGCTTACGTATTGAAGGGCTGGAAGGAGTCATTAGCCTGATGGCTCGCCGTAACTCGAACGGCGAAGGCTCGGTCTACCAACGCAAGAGCGATAAGCGGTGGGTCAGTTCCATATGGGTTGAGACGGCAAGTGGGAAATCCAAGCGGGTCTATGTCTACGGCAAGACCCGCACCGAGGTACACACGAAACTTACCGAACTCAAAACGAAGAAAGATCAAGGCATCTCGACGGCAGACAAGAACTGGCTACTTGGTGACTACCTTGACTACTGGTTGACCGAGGTCATTAAGCCGAACCAGAAACCCACTACATACGACCTATACGAGTCGAACGTACGCCTCTACCTCAAGCCCGACTTGGGGAAATTGCCACTGGCCAAGCTGACCGTGCCAAGTCTGCAAAAGTACCTAAATCACCAGCTAGAAACCGGTCACTCTGTCCGCAAGGTACAGACACTCCGTGAGGTAGTAAGTTCTGCGCTCACCCGTGCCATGCGCGAGGAGGTGCTTACCCGCAATGTTGCCAAACTGGTCGAGGTGCGAAGCGTTCAAGGTAGAGGAAAACACTTCGAGCCATGGACGCCCGCAGAAGCCCGCCAGTTTTTAGAGGTAGCGTTGAAACATCAATGGTTTCCAGCGTTCCTCATCTCGGTGCTGTACGGAATGCGTCGAGGCGAAGTCCTGGGTCTGCGATGGCGCGACATCGACTCTGTCAACATGGAACTACACATTGAGCAGCAGGTATTTCGCGCCGGGGGCATCGTCCAGATTGGCCCAGTGAAAACCAAAGCCGGAGAACGAGACTTGCCCTTGCTGGAAGTTGTGGGCAAGCTACTCCTACGCTGGAAAAAGCAGAATGGCAGCATCCTTGACGATGGACTAGCCTTCACGACATCCACAGGTCAACCAATCGAACCGCAGAACTATACGCGCGCTTTCCAGCGTCTATGTGCCAGGTATCAGATCCGACGGATCAGGTTGCACGACCTGCGGCACGGTGTTGCAACGCTACTGAAGGATCTCGGGGTACCCGATAAGGACGTACAGCTCATCATGGGGCACAGCAACATATCCATAACCCAGAAGTTTTACCAGCACGCAGGGATGGACTCACGACGCACAGCGTTGAATCAAGTTGGAGATGCGTTTTTGTCGCCCGAGGTACTGATTAGCATGGCGGACGACAGCAGGTCGCTTCCCCTTGCCGTACGTACTGACAGCAACGAGATTAGTTTCGTTAGTCGGGGTAGCTGTCAAAATGGATGTCAAACACCAACCACCCCATCTTTGATCGATCAGTTCAACTCCTCGCCCGAGGGCAAAAACAAACCGGCAACAGGGGTACCTGTTGCCGGTTGGCTGAATGAATTTCTTGGTGATCTCACCGGGAATCGAACCCGGATTGCCAGGATGAAAACTCGGAACACGCCAGGTTTGGGTGGTATGCAACAGCGCGCCACCGAGGTTGACGAGATCTTGCAAGCACGGCGACGAACGTGGTTGCTCGGCGTCGTAGCTGTCAGCGCTGCTGTCAAAGACACCAGGGACGAGGAGCCGGACCTTGCTGCATAACTCAAGGCGACCAACCGCACGCCGGCCACGAGCCCTGGAACGTCCATACCAACGGCCCGCCGCGGATGCGGCGATGTTCAACGCTTCCAACGAGGGGTTCCTGCCCACCGACCGTCAAAGCTCTACTCCGAGCTGCCGGGTGCCTTGAGTCCTTGCATCAGCTCGCTCGGATCGACACCGAGCGCCTCGGCCAGCTTGAGGATGTTGTGCAAGCTGACGTTGCGTTGGCCGCGCTCCACCTGACCGATGAATGTCCAGTGCATACCGCTGTCGTCGGCAAGGCGTTCCTGGCTCTTGCCGAGTTCGTTCCGGCGGGTACGCACTCGCGCGCCGAACGTCTGTGCTGCGTCTGAGATGGGCTGTTTTGCCATAGCAGGCCCTAGCTCATACGTCCCAACCCTCAGTATCCAGAGACGATGTGTCCCAATCGCCTGCGTCCCATGACTATGTGTCCTATCCTGCTCGTCACAACCCGAGAATGCGAGGGAGGTGATGATCATGCAGCGCATCAACGGCGGCGGCAGTGGCGGCACGAAGCACTGACGCTCGCGAACCCCAGGGAAGCCCCGAGCTAACGCATACGCAGCTCGGGGCTTCCGCTTGCCAACCATTGCCCTGACCTGCAAGTTCTGTATAATTGATCTTGTATATGTCGAGTCCGTTAGAACGTCTCTATAAGACCAAGCTGGCACTGCTCGCGACCATCTCAACAGTGGTTGGCATTGCTCTGATGGTCCTGGCTCACTGGGCGGACGGCCACGCAGCCGGAACCTGGCTGAACAACCTGCCGGTCATGGACGTTGGCTCGGCACTCTTCACGACTGGCCTCATCGCAATCCTCTTCGCCTACATCGACCAGGCGGACGCCGAGACCCGTGCAAACGAGCGATTGCGGAAGGTTCTCGTCGAGGAGGCACCTGCCATCCGCGACGCCGTCGTAGACGGCTTCGCCTTCGCGCCGGAATCCCTGACGAACGTTGCCTCGGACAATACGCTCGACCGCATCATCGAGAACACGTTGGGCATCCGCCTCGGTGACAAGGAGCTCGCTGCCGACGCGTACCAAGACTTGAAGGAACAGGTCATCGGGGCGAAGCGCCGCCAGGTGGACGCCCGCGTTTCAGTGGCGCTGACGCCCTGGAAGAACGGGCCGGCTTCGGGTGAGGGGTCGATGTTCGTGGCCACCATCTCGTGGGAGTCCCGGGTCACACCGCCGACTCCGGTCCTACGCTTCTCGTGCGTTTCAGACCTCGACACCTACCGAGAACTCTCAGTCGATCCAACCTCCACGATCTCCTGGTACTTCCCTCGCTTCAACGGACTTGATGCTGCATCACCAGAGGTATTCGAGCTGGTCCAGGTCGCCGTGAACGGGAAGAATCAGACCGTCCGGCGCAGCACCCGTAAAGGGGGCCAGGTGTTCACCTGCACTCTCGACAACGACGCGAGCTTGAAGGACGAAGCCACCATCTCGTACACGTACCGCGTCCTGGTCCAGAGGCACGGTCATGTACTGCACCTCGATCTCGCCCAGCCGACCAAGGACTTTCGGGCTGAACTTTGGTACGGCGACTGCGGCATCCGGCGCATGAACGTCATCGACTACCTGTCCGGGCCTCGCCAGCCGAGGCACCGACACCTTGACGCCTCCGACCCATCCCCAAGTGTCGAAGTCGCCTACGAAGGCTGGACGTTCCCGAAGGGCGGAGTAGCTTTCGTGTGGGTGTTGGAGGACGAGATGAGCGGTGACGCAGCAGCACCGGGTACACCAGTAGGAGCCCCCGTCCAACCCTCAGCCGGCCATCGCCGGTAGCTCGACAGAGCCAACCGGACATCTGACCGCGGATGAATACGCGTAGCCATCGACGACCGCGACCTCACTCTTGAACTACCTGGCCAAGCCTCATGTCGGCGCCTTTTCTTGATCCCGCCAACCAAAACACCCCGTGGCCAGTACTGGCTGCGGGGTGTTCATCAGCTCCAGACAACGTTTGACGCTGTTGAGGATTAACGGCCTGCGTCTACCAGCGGCTGTACGCGACTCAATCAATCCTATGCCTGATCAGGCAATCATTCCCAAATTTCCCCAGGTAGCGGTAGTTCCCTTCACGTTTACCCTGATGGTCAGTTGTACCTCTTTTGGATTGGCGTCCAAGATCAGCAACCGATCAGTCTCAACGCTTACCTTCGTAATTAGTTTGTCGTCTTCCAGCAGACAGTACAGCGGAGCCTCGTCGGGCGTTGGTGACCACGATGAGGGTACTTCACTTTGATCCGTCGGCCGTCGCAGTGCATCGAACAAGGTCTTGAGCTGATTGTCGATGTCACCGGCCTTAGAAATAACTGCCCCGGGAGCTTCCGGACGTAGCATGAGGATATCAAGCTCTGCATAGAGATATTGACGGGGGTGCACTAGTGAAGCAAAGTCGTTTCCTTGGATATCCGTAAGAAGGGAGGCGTCACTACTGTCCTCCTCCTCTCCACTGTTGCGCGTAACCAGGTTCGCGGAGTGAGCCAACGCCGGGTGAGTTCTCCAAAGTTCCTTAAGCTGGGGGTGCAGTTTTCTGCGTATGTCATGTTTGACCTTCGCGTTGCTGCTGCTCGGCAGTTGGCCGTTATACGTGAGCGTGAAGTGCATATACCGTCTCCTCTTACACATCCATCATTTGTTGATCAGTATGCTGCGTCTGGGAGTCCTGGTCCAGAAGTTCACCGGACCAGGGGCTTGAGCCCGGTGACCTACACGTCCAAGCTCAACCTCGCCGCATAGACCAAGACGACCAACCCCACGCCGGCCCCTGCCGCTTGATCCGCCCGACCTAGCTGCGCAGGAAGTGTGAGCTGTGCGGTAATGGCTGCCGTGGATCAAAACTCACTGCGAAAGCTCGTGGAAGGCCAGCTCCTTCGGTTGGAGGGCAACACGTTCCAGGACTGCATGGATCGGCTCGGCCTGGAGCTGTACCCCCGCGACTACCAACCTGTGCGGGCGGCCGGGCCCAAGGGCGACACCAAGAACGACGGGTACTGCCCGCACGCTCGGGTCTTCTTCGCAGCACACGCCACGCGCGGTGAACGGATCGATAAGACCAAAGCCAAGATCCGCGGTGACCTAGAGGGCTGCCTCCAGGAGCACCGCGACGTGCGGGTGTGGCGCTTCCTCACCAACGACACCTTGCCAGGTGAGGTCGACCAGTTCATCGACAACGAGCTTCGCCCGCTGCACCCCGGCGTCACCATCGAGGTGTGGGGACTCAAGACGTTGGCCGATGAGATCAGCAAGCTCAAGAAGGAGCAGGTCGACAGGATCATCGACGTCATCACGGTCGACGAGCCAGAGTTTGAAGTCGTGCTGCTCGACCACATGAAGACAGGGCGTGATCTCTGGCCGATCCTCTCCGGCTGCCTTGGCTGGATGCCGCATGAGGAACCAGACGACTGCACTGACGACGAGCAGGACCTCATTGACAGCGCGGTCCAAGCGTTTCAGGACTGGAGCGACATCTCAGGAGACATCGAGTTCTCTCGCTCCTCGGTGCGAGACGCACAGCGAAGCATCACCGCCATCCTGGAGGAGCTTGCAGAGAAGAAGCTCGCCCTCTTCGCCGCAACGAAGAACGACTATCCTCTTACTGGCGGACCATCACCCTTTCTAGGAACAGTCGCCATATTCAGGATTACCCGCGTCTCCGCAAATCAGCTGGAACCCACCGACGAGTGAAGGCGATCGCCTTGTGCGGGCTCGAATCTACTCTCGACCCACGGCTATAAAGTATTCGTGCTTCGCAAGAGCTACCTGACGCCAGTATTTCCAGCGATCGACAACGTAGGCCCTTCGCTCCTCGCTCATGAGTTCTGTTCGAGAAAGTACCATCGAAGGGTCAGCAACGATTTCAGCAAGATCCATCATGGTCGAGCCGGTCGTGAAGGTGGGTGGCAGCGAGTCGAGACGCCACTTGTCGACCTCACACGTAACGGTTGCGTAGTCGCCAGCCTCCCGTTCCGCAGTTAGTTGGTCGTAGGTGAAGTAGTACTCACGGCTCCGAGGCATGTGGTCGCGCTTCTGCCGCATATAGGTGGGGTTGTCGTGAATTGACGTCGCTGCACGGAACTCTGAGTCGCGCCCATAGACGAGAACGAACTGAGCCTCGACGGGGCGATAGGAATAACCAGGTGCGTACGTCTTCGCAAAAATGAGCTGGTTCTCCGGTGAGGAAAACCAGACCTTCCACTCTGTGAGTTGGTCGACCGCCTGAGTGAGCTCCGCTGTCGGAGTCCTCGACCCCTTGTTAAACCAGGACTTACGGGGACTCTCGATCTCAATACAGATCGGTCGGATCGCCCCTGTATCCAGCCGGACCCACATGAAGTCCGGAACGCGTGTTGGGCCAAGACCTTTCAGCGGGGGCTGACGGATCACAGCGGAGAACGACGGCCCATGATGACCACCGGGGCCGATGTCGTCTGTTGCTCCGGGGAGGAAGCAAGGGTGAAGCTCCAAGAACTCTTGCATCTCCCGCTCGCTGGGGGAGGAGGCCAAGAGGCTCTGCCACTGCGGTACCAATGAATCGTGGTACGTCTCCCAAGGAGTTGCTTGGGGACGCTCTGGACTCGTGTCGGTCTCTGCATGACGGAAGGTGTCCACCGCAGCAGTATGGATGGAAACAGACGACCAAGTGCTGAAAACGGCAGCTACCAGAACAAGTTGACGGGCCCTTGGCGGACACACGGTCATCGACCCGCAGACGTCCGGAGAAGCTGTCGACCTACCCTGCCCGCCGGCATGGAGTTAGGTCGAAAGCTCAGCCACGAGGCCGCGGCTGTGGATGGTTGCGAGCACTCACCAGCCACCAGCTCGACAGCAGGTGCCACCCATCAAGCCGCAGCCGGCCACACCGCCTGGATCGGCCGCAACTATCTGCGTGCCTGGTGGTACTTGAGCGAGCTCGACCTCCACGGCACCGCGGACGCTCATGAGGCCGATGACTCAATCGTGCGCCGGCCCCTTTGTTTTATGTCGCGCTTTCTACCTACCGCATGCGTAGAAAGTTGCCCCTCGGCCACGCCTACTTACCGTAGGACGGAAGCTGACTTCAGCTTGTCGCGCCAGTCAAAGAAATGCGAAACCTAGATCTAGGCGAGCTCGAAGACCGCAGTCTTCTTCCAAAGCTTGAGTTCAACTACAACGATAACAATGTTAGTCATGCTGACTCACCCGACACCCAGTCGGACGGCAACACCCGCTTGATGATTCACTTCCAGAACTTCAGTATGCAGGATGAGATCGTGCGCGTGCACGAACATCAGAATTAGCCTATCCTATTTCTCCGTTTGCTTGGCAGTAGTTAGAATGTAGCGAACTATTCGACGAAATGGCGAGTAGATCATCAGTGCTAGCTTGTGTATTTGAACTGTCGGGAACGGGGCAACATTCGCCGTGTACTTTTTTCCGATTGTGTCGTACGCAATTACGTATCCAATATCCCTCCACGTGCCACCCGGCAGATCGCGATCCTTGTTAATGTTAAAGACTGCGGGCTCGCCTTCTTCGATACGGACAGTATAGATGGAGTCGAATGGAGTCACCTCTCCAAATGTCCAAAGCTTTCTATATGCAACCGCCATTATGGTTATTGGTCTACGGCCAGTATTGGTCACGACGATACTCGCTGTTCTCATGCCCAACATCACAGATCGCGAGGTCTTGAAAACGTGGACCTTTGCCGTAGCTCGATCTCTTCGATAAGTAAGCCAAGCGATAGTTAGCGAGACGGCAGAGAAAACCAGTGCGAAACCCGCAACAGGATCAATATTCGATGCGACACTCAGACTGCGCGCCCACGCTATGAGTGAATCGAAGCTCACTGTAAAATCCGCCACATGATGACACCTAGGACTAGCCCTAGGGAAATTAGGGCCGCAAGTGTGAAGTCATCGACTAGTTTGGAGTGGCCAATTGACGATGCGGAGACCCGAACGACAGTTACTCGTCCGCTAGGTTGACTAGTCCTGCTCTGCGGTCCCCAAAGAATCCGTGACAGCAGTGGCGTTTTTCGTGCTCGGCGCCCCATTCTTGCTCCTCGTTTATTTCTCTTTCCATTATCCTCCTTTCGCCACTGTTATTCAATACCTTCTGTATCTGGTGGGGATGCTCGTTTTTGTGGCGTAAAAGCGATTAGGTAGCCGGACATGAGTGCTAGGAACCCACCGACGACAATAGCGGTCGTCGCCCGATCTCTACCTGAGTTGTAGTCTTGCCATGCACTAGCGGAGCAGCGAGCCCAATCAGAATTATCCGTGTACGCTCGCCCGCAGTAACTAAGGGCAGTCTGTGTGCTCTCATAGCCTGCATTGGTTTGAATGTACCAAACACCCCATGCGGCGAGGACTATTCCCAAGAAAAAGATAATGCGTTTCATCTACTCCAAGTTATACGTGAGTTCTCGGCGCAGTGCAAGGATTTTCATTAGAGGCGGATCAATTCAGGCACCAACTCCCCGATCAAATACACCCTCAGCATGTCCCGTTGCTCCTCTGGCAGCTGCCGGAAGATCCGGGCCAGCTCGTTCTTACGCACCTGGTGCCGCACCACAAACACCACGTACGGGAAGTAGTCGGCGGTGCTCACCTCGACGGCCTGCCAGTACCCGGCGACCTTCTCCCGGATGCGTGCCGGTTGTTCGGTGCTCAGGTCGATCTCAAGGAAGAACGAACTACTCCGCCCCTGCTGCGGGAAGTCCAGCGAGACGTACAGATCAGCGCGAACACTGGGCGGCACGCGCCGTTCAACCTCCCAGGCCGTGACCGCGAGAACGCCCGCCTCCTCCGCTCGCCGCAGTTCCAAGTAGGTGTCAGCCATCATGAGGGCGTGGCTGTTGACGCTCGGCGACAGCCGTCCCTCGACGTCCAAGAGGAGACGGCCGGCGCGGCCGAGCTGGTACACGAACGCCCCCGCCCCACCCTTGGCACTAGTCGCCCTCCGACCAACCCGGGAAAGGTAGCTGAGCTTCACCAACCGCCCAAGGACCCTGTCCGGGATGCTGTGCGATACGTCCGCGAACAGCAGCTCGGTTATGTGGGTCGAGGCCACCTGGGAAAAGGTCTGGGTGAGCCTCAGTACTTCATAGTCGCGGGTGGTCAGCTCCACCGTCCGTCCTCCGTCCGGATAGGTCACGCCGTCTTCGCTGGTCAGGATGGCTACGGGTATAGGGGTAGACCTACGGTCGGCCTACCCCTGGCCTACGGGGTTCGCCTACGCCGGGTACTTCCGCATGAAGGCTTCCACCCCATCGATGAGTCGTCGCACTTGGTCACGGTCGTAGTCGGGGTAGTTGCCGTGCGCTGCCTTGTTCCGGAGGTCCATCCAGGCCGTGACCTCCTTCTGCTGCAACCCGTCGTAGACGCCGGCCTTCTTGAGGTCGGCATTCATGGTGTCGGCCTTCTTCGGCTTGCCCGCCACCGTGGTGGTTACGTTGTTCTTCGCGCAGAGAGCCCGCACGTGGACTTCAAGGGATGTCCCCGCAATGACAGCCGCAGCGTCCTTGTATCCCTTGGCAAGCAGTTCCTCTGCCATCTCCAGATAGTCGCGGTACGTATCGGCGTGCACCAACTCGACGACCGATTCAACCCATCCGGCAATCAGGTCGTCGCGCAGGCCTAGTGCGACGATACGCAGTTCCCTGAGTCGGTTAGGCTGGATCTTAATGCGAGCAGACTGAAGCTGCTTCATGTAGATGGAGCCCGGTCGCGCAGCTCGCTCAATTGCAGCTTCAAGCCGGTTACTGAGAACGATGGGGTCATCCGCCGCGCCATCCAGAAGAGACCAACTGTCATTCTTGATGTAGTTCTCAGATGCCTTGATCAGGAAATCGAGCTGTTCGACTACCTTGTCGACGTTGGCCATCCCCGTTCCCTCCGTTTTCGCTCTACGCCGGATACTTGAGCATGAAGTCGCGAACGCCACTTGCCAGGGCCCGAACTTCATTGGTGTCGTACTTCGCGTAGTTCCCGTGGGCTGCTTGGTTCCGCAGATCCATCCACGCCGTCACCTGCTTCTCCTGAAGTGTCGCGTAGACATCAGCCTTCTTGAGATCGGCGTTCATGACGGTGGCCTTCTTCGGCGCTCCGTCAGCTAGCTCTGTTTCAACACCGTTCTTCACGCACAGCGCGCGCACGTGGACTTCAAGGGCCGTCCCTGCAATTACCGCTGCGGCATCCTTAAACCCGGACCGGAGCAAGGTCTCCGACATCTCCAGGTAATCGCTGTGAGTGTCAGCGTGGACCATCTCAACAACAGACTCGGTCCAACCGGCATTGAGGTCCTCACGAAGTCCGAGCGTGATGCTGTAGATCGCTCGAAGCCTATTTGTCGTCCGCTTGTCGTCACGATGGTTGTCAAGCTGACGCACGTAACTGCTACCAGGGACAGCCAAGCGATCGATTGCCGACTCAAGCCGACTGGCAAGTAGCTTGGCCCGGTCTGACGACAGCACGCCCTCCGTCCCCGTGCGAAGCATGTCCTGATACTCGCCGATCAGGACGTCGAGCTGCTCCACCATCTTCGCCGTATCCAGCAACGTAGGTACTCCAAGCTCAAGTTGATCTCAACAGAACGGATCAGGATATGACTTGACTCCGTCCTCGCGCCAGGGAGTTAGCGAGGTCCACCGAACCGAGGTCGCCTCGTAGGAGCGCTCGCGGCCGGCTGCCGCCCGCGGCGCTGCCTAATCTCCGCCTCCACCTCCGCGACCGGTCGGCCGTAGGTACGGCGTGATCGGCGCCGCACTTCGTCGGCAGAGCCCGTTGCATCAACAGGCGGGAGCGTCACGCCAGTTACCGGCGAACTCACCCCGTTGCTTGTGGCGAGCCGCATCAAGACCTCGAACCGGCGCTGGTTCAGGAAGTCCTCTTCGGTGACGCTGCGGCCGAACTGCCGGGCAAACGAGCGGGCTTCGTCCGCTGAGGTCTGGAACACCACCGTCGACCGCGCGTTGTTCTGGGTGGCGTCCTGAAGCTCACGGGTGAGCTGTCCGAGGTGCTGATGCGCCACCGTCATCGCGAGTCCGAGCGAACGGGCCTGGGCGAACATGTCAGCGGGCGCGATCGGCAGGTTGATGAAGTCCTGGAACTCATCGAGGTACAGCATCGTAGGACGAGCCGGATTAGCGGCTCCTGCCTGCACCACGCTCCACACGGCATTCAGGAGGAGCGAGCCCAACAGCCCGGCCGTGTCCTTCCCCTCCGTTGCTCGACCAAGATTGACGAGCAGGATTTTGTTTCCCCGGATCACGTCACGTAGGTCGATCGTGCTGGCGCTTTGCCCGATGATGTTCCGGATCGAGGGCCGGTTGTTGAGTTGCCAGATCCGATCCATGAGCGGCTGGAAGTGCGAAGAACGCATCCGGTCGTCTATCCCGGCCCACCACGTCGCCAGGTCCTCGATATGTGCGACCCCACGAACGAGGTTCTTCGAGAATTCCACCTGATCCGCCCTGGGTACAGCGAGCGGCCCGATATCCGCGAACGTCATAGGTGAGGAAGTCCCGGCGCTCATCATGAGCGTCAGGATCAGGTGGTAGAACCCCTGCCGGACGCGTACTCCTCGGGCATCCTGCGGATACAGATGGTCGAACAGCCTCTGGATGTCCGCCGCCACCACGAAGGGGCTGCCCTGCAAGATGTTGAAGCCGACCGGGTAGTCCGTGTCGCTCACGTCGAGCAGCACCACATCTTGAAGCCGGCCTTCAGGGACACGGTCGAGGACCGCTTGAAACAGGTCGCCCTTGCTCTCGATCAGGATGACCCCGCGGCCCGCGTTCATGTCCTGCGAGATGAGGTTCGTAAGAAGTGCCGTCTTCCCGGAGCCAGTTGGCCCGACAACCTGCATGTGCCACGTCGACTCTTCGGGAGACAGAGCGAGCAACCGTTCCGCCCCTGGGAAGTTGGAGCGAGCGACTACCCGACCCGTGCGAGGAATCGTGCCCGTAGCGGCAAGCTGACGCGACCTGGCGGCGGGAAGCCCGGCAACATGCGGTGAGCCAACCGGCCAGCAGATCAGGCCAACCAACTCAGAGCCGGCCAGCTGCATTGGGAAAAGCGTAGGCACCGCCCGCTCGTGGACCCGTGAAATGACGCGACCACTGGTCATGAGCCGCTGCTTGAGCCGGTTGCTACTACTGCCGACCGCTCGCAGACTGGCGCGCACGCGGGCCAGGAGGTGTTCGCCGCGCTCCTTGCTGGGTGCCTTTACGGCGACACGGAGCACACCGAGAAAGTTGGGCTCCGACAGCTTGTTCCGGATGTCGTTGATCCGGTCACGGTCGTTCCGACGACCAAGGGCATGACCCATAGAACGGCGGGCCATGCCCTCCTCCCGTTCGACGGGTGGTCGCTGTCGCAGTGCTGGCGACACCACCCATTGAAGCAGCAGCGCTTCAGCCCGGCCGAGCCCCTGGAGAGATGCGAGCAAGCTGGCCGAAATAGCCTTCGGGTTCACGGTGCCGAGGCTGCGGCGAGGGTTCGCCTGTCCCAGCTCTACAGCTAGCGTCCATTGGTGGGCGGCACCATCCGCGCCCGCCGGCTGAGCCGTAGAACCTGGCACCAATGCCCGCAGCTGACCGGTCAGGAAGTCGGCCGTACCTTCCGGCACCACCAGCCGGTACTGGATACCTGCTTCTGTCGCCTCGACCTCGAATGCCATGGACGAGACGTGCAGGAGGCGCCGCGGCCCGGTGGTGAGTGTGCCGCTTACCGCCGTCAGCCACGTACCTACTTGGTCGGCGTCGAGGTCCGATGGGAAGTTCAAGCGGTAGGTCTGAGTCGTCACCGTCACCACCTCGTCATGCGGTGGTAGATGAAGCCCAGCACCAACACGATGGCGAGCGTACTCACGACGTATGGGACGAGCGGTTCTACCGCGAGCCACAGCACGCGGATCGTGAACGCTGCCAGCAGCAGCATCAGGAGGATGTTCCTGGCCTTCCCCACGACAAGCTCCTTGGGATCGAAAAGGCAGTCATTTAGGCGTAAAATGGACCTAGGAATGACAGAGGATCAAAAGCACATCTGGGAACGGGAGAAGCGGGCAGTCGGCGAGCTTCGAGACGGTCTCGGTAAGCCGGTCGATCCAGCGATCGTCGAGACGGTGACGGTCCTGCGACTCCTCGACTTCACGACGCATAGCTCTTGCGGCGGTCACCTCGACCGACCCGCCAGTCCGTACGTCGCCTTTCGCGCGTCGAGCAATCAAGCCGACCGGCGATTCATCGAGGAGGCTGAGACTCAAGACGAGCAGCGCCGCCGCAAGGACGAGGCGATGCAACACAACGCCGCGGTGCTAGACCGACTGCTTGGATACCTGGAGCGCTTCTACGTTGACCGAGACGTTCCGTTACAGCAACGGCTCATCTGCCAAGGCTTCGGGGTGATTGGGTACCGGCTCACCACTCAGTCCGCGGACCTGGTGCATGTCGCGACCAAGGATGAGCGGCACGATCTGGTGGACGTCCAGCGCCAAGAATTCGACGCCTTCACGGAGTTCTTGAAGGCCGAGTTCTTCGGCACGAAGGACGACGCACCATCCCGAGCGGCCTGAGCCGCCGCTCGGGATGGCTTGGACTACTCGTCCTCGTCGTCTTCGACGCGTACGAAGCCGTCCCCATCACAGGTCGGGCAGTCGATCGGTTCCTCGACGCCGGGCGGTGCGATGAGTCCGTTGCCGTCACACTCGACGCAGACCTCGTTCGCCATGTTCATCACCTCCCCTCAACTCGTTCGGGGTGGATGCCGCCGACCCACAGTCGCGGCCGGCGGCGAACTAGAAGGAGCGGATCAAGCGACAGTCAGTGGTCGGGGTGGCTGGCCAACATGGCTGCCTTCCCTAGCGCCTATTGATGCGCGGTTCTATCGACCGTTTCGCTCGTCGATCAGCTGCTGGGCGATCCGCTCGGCAGCCGCAGCGTCACGCGCTCCGAGCCGCATGGCCGTTTCGATCTCCTCGTCCCGGCGCCGCTGCATGTAACCGGGGCCGTACCAGTTGGCGACCTTCACCATCCCCCAGACGAACAGTCCTGGGATGACGACGAAGATGATGAGTACAGACATCATGAGCTGCCTCCGTAACTCCTGCGTGTGATGCGCTCGTTGGTGATCTCTTCCTCGACCATGGCGACCTTGTCGTCCTGGTAGTACGTCCGCCGCCTCGACGTCTGACGCTCGACTTGTTCGGTGGCTTCTTCTCGCTCCATCAGCAACCGATAGAGCTCAGCACCAAACGAGTAGGCACCAGGGCGGGGGTCGTACTGCCTTGGCCGTTCAACCTCTCGGGCCATGAACAGCTCCTTCTTCCCCGAGCCGGCCTTGCGGCTTAGCTCGATGGCATCAAAGTAGCTCTAGAGTCATGTTGAGTCAACAGCCTATGCGGACTCTTCAGTCTGCTTGACTCCAGAGCTAGTATGGCCGCATGGTGGAGGAAGAGATGGGCCCCCGGCAGAAGGCGGCCAGGACGAAGCGAGAACGCACGAGGGAGTTGATCGTTGTGTCAACGCTTGAGCTGTACGACGGGAAGACCGAGGGCGACTACACGCGGGATGAGATTGCGGCGGCTGCTGGGGTTGGAGTGGCAACGCTCCACAACAATTTCGGCAGCAAGTACGAGGTGCTGCGAGCGGCGTATGACCGGCTGCTGTCACCCGTAGTCGACACGATCATCGAGGGGAACAAGGCCGGGGTCTATCACCCGAAGGATGGCGTGGATGAACTGCTCCGCTACGTCTACACGGTCGCCAGGGTGAGCCAGAACAACCGCGCTCTCACGGTCGCCCTGGTCAAGTCGTACTACGACACCCCACCCGAGCTGGACAGATCCGAAAGGCTGGTCACGCAGACTGACCGGCTGCTTGGTGGCCGGATCGCTGAGGGTTTGCAGCCCATCTTCAAGACCAAGACGTTCGTCCCGCAGAGCGAAGAAGAGAACTGGAAGTCCCTTGAGCGGGGTGACATGCCCCTCGAACCGTCAACACTCCTGTATCACTCGCAGGGTTTCTTGACGAGCCTGTTCCACACGAACTCGGCCTACCAGACCACGCATCAGGTTTGTGTGGCGCTTCTATCCGTGGCACGACCCGGCCCTTGGTGGCTGTACGTAAGTCGTCAGCTCGAACCCATCATGAAGCAGGTGGACGCGTCCGCGTAGCTACTGATCCGCGCGAGCATTTCCTCTCGGAGATCATGACCGTAGATTCGAGAGCACCCCGCTGCCCGTTAAGGCGGCGGGGTGTTTCTCATTTCTGCGGTTCGAATAGTCGGCGCTACGCAACCTTGGCCTTCGCGTACGCCTCCTTGATCTCGGCGGGAACGCGACCACGGTCGTTCACCTCGTAGCCGTTCTCCTTGGCCCACGCGCGGATCTGCGCAGTGTCGCCGTCGGCAACCCGCGCCGTACCTCCGCGCTTGCCACCACGTGCCTGGTTCGTCTTCCTGCCCTTGTCGACGTAGGACTCAAGGGCCTTACGCAGCTTGGCCGCGTTCTTCTCGTTCAAGTCGATCTCGTACGTCTTACCGTCGAGGCCGAACACGATCGTCTCGGACGCCTCGGACCCGTCGAGGTCATCAAGCAGCTGGATAATGGTTTGCTGTGCCATCGTCGGTTCGTCCTTCTTCGGGTTCCAGGTGAACAACGTACTGATGTTGCTGACTTCTTATCAGCGCAGCAACCACACCCGCAACGCGGCCAGAAAATCAGCGCGGAGAAACCCCGTCATTGGTTGCGGCGTTCAGCATTTCTGGGGATGCCGCCTGGAACCAATCAACCACCAGGCCGTGGCCGGCCTGCGCTGGATCGCCTCGTTCAAGACGACCGCGGACCGACCTCGCGGCCGAGCTGCCATCGGTAGCGCTGTACTCGGACGAACTCCGAACCTTCCTCCAGCACGATCCGGACGGCTTGAAGGTCGGCCGCCGGCTCGTCGGGAAAGTGTGCATCGATCAGCTCGTGTACCTCAGCAGCAAGCAGCGGTTCGGCTTGCCGTGCCAAGACGATAGCCACTTGCTGCCGGATCGTAGGCCGGGATGGTGCAGCGAGGATGACCTCGCGCAGCTTCTCAACTCCCTGCCGCTCCTGCGCCGTTGCCGCCTCCAGCTTGGTACCGACCACTTCGAGTGCCTTGACGGCGAACGAAGCAGCCGACTTCCTCCTGTCGGACTTCTTCAGGAGTAGCGCCCCACCACTCAGAACGACGGCACCAATCGCCCACGGAGAGATGCCGGTCTGCCGTCCCAGGAGCTTGACCAATCCCACTACACCCCTGGCCGGAAGCGCGGCTGCGTTCATCGTGACGGCCTGGTCCCTCACACCATCGGCAATGTCGAGGACAGACTTCGCCGCTCGTTGCCAGTCCTTCGGGGCGAACCCAGGCTTCTTCAGGTGCTTGTCATCTGAGAACACGACACACGGCGCGATGAGCTTGGCCAACCATCCCGTTGGCACATCGTCAGTGTCAGTGATCGCCAAGACCTGTTCGTCCGGGTCGTCGACGTCCGACATCGTGACGAACCGCAGCGCCGGTAGGTACTCAGCTTCAAAGTGGGCGCGGAGGGTGGCGAGCGGCACCAAACCACGCTCAGCCATCCTCGGAAGGTGCTCGTAGGTCTCATCGAGGACGTGGTCGGCAGCATAGAGAGTTGCGGTGCCAGCGTCGCTCATCCGTAGCAGCCGTGACCGGAACCCCTTGCGGCAGTCGTTCTCGATACTGCTCAACAGCGCGTTGGTGTCCACGATGCCGACCAGATGCGGCGCGCTTGAAGTGTAGGGATCAAGCGATGTGCGTCTGGCGATCGGTGCGCGCTGGTCTTCCGTCATGGATCAACGGTAGTCGTCGGGTATGACAGCCTCCATCAGGTTTCAGTGGTGAACAGGAGGCAGCCTCACGACATGACAAACGCTGCGCTGTACTTCGCCCGCGTCACCGCGACATACAGCTTCGCCCTGTCCCCAGCCTGACTAGCGTCCTTCGTCTTGCAGTACTTGATCATCGGTGCCGTGGGGAAGATGAGCACCCGGTCGAAGGTGCTGCCCTTCGAGGTGCCCATGTTCATTGCTTCCAAGCCGCACGTGTCAGAGTTCTTGTTGTAGCGCAGCACGACCGGGGCATACTGCTCTGCATACGCCGGAGCGTCTGACTTCTTGATCTCGAAGATTCCGTCGTGGCCCGTGATTTCTGTGTTCTTAGAAACTGTCCGTGCAAGGTCGGGGTACAGATCATCCGCAAAATCGCAGATTTCTTGGTTGCACCGATAGCTCTCCACACGGTTCTCAACCAGGCATAGCTCAGCACGCCTACTGAGCCAGTCGACGATGCCGCTTCCCTTGAACTGCTTGTTCTTGGCGGCGTTGTTCGTCACGAAGGTGGCCTGGCGGGGGTCGCCAACGACAGTGACGGCAATCGGCGAATTCATGAGAAGGTCCAGGAGTTCGAGGTCGTACCCCGCCATGTCCTGGATCTCATCAATGTAGATGTGGTCATACATCCGCGAGAGACGATCAACCACCATTCCCTTGCTCACCTTGTTGGCCTCGAAGGAAAATGCCGATACGCCATCCCGATAGGCAGACTTGCCACGGTCTAGGTAGTACTGATGAGGCTTACTCTTGGGGATGTACCTTGAGCGCTGCCCTACGAAGTTGAGCCCACCCATCATGCCGGTTTCACCAAGAACGAAGCTTTGATAGGGACGAGCGCACTCGTTGAGAAGAAACGTGAACCAGCCCATGACTGTGACGTGTCCTGGAAGGACTCCGGTGCCTGCACTCAGCCGGTTCACGATCTGATGCAGGTTCTCGTTGGTATAGGTCGTCACCAACACGCGTTTGCTCGGATCGGCAACGACGCAGTCGATGATGTGCTGGGTCTTCCGCGAGCCGGCCGCCGCGATGACGGCCAGATTATTAGGCGACTGCATCCCTGATGTACTCCGGCATGTTGATGGTTTGGTCGCTAGAGAAAATCGTCAGAGCACAGGTTGTCTTTCGATCCTCCATATGTTCAAGCAGGTCCGCTTCGGAGGTGAAATTCTCCCCAAGGATGGCGTTCATTACGGCTAGACCGTTCGCCTTTAGGAGTTGCGGTTCAAGGGTCTTGTACGCCTTATCCTGTCCCACGTGAACAGAGATGTTCGGGAAGGCAGTGTGAGTGGCGTACTTTCGCTCTACCTCTGTGGCCTCTGTGCCGTCGTTGTCCCTCACGACGGCAACCACATTGCCAGTTAGTGATGCGATGTCGAGGAAACGCCGGAACGCCAAACCGCGGACGCTGATTACGTCTACGCCGTCTTCGATAGGAAGGCAGCCATGGATGTCCTTGTACGCCCTCTGGACAATGAGTTCATCGGAAGGCCCTTCTACAAGGATTGACCGTCGAGCAAGCACAAGGCGCAGGGTGTCGTAACCCGACAGCTTGCGGAAGTAATCTTGCGTGTCAGCGGGGAGGCTGTCGAGCCGGAAACCCTCCGTGGTTGAGAGCAAGACGAGCTTTTCAAGCCCTAGCTTGTTCAGTACGTAAGAGCTGTGCGTAGTGATGAAGACTTGCTTGCCGTCGCACTTGTCGCTGATCTTCTTAACCAACTTACCCAAGTTGGAGAACGACAGGTGATTCTCCGGTTCCTCGACGAGCACGACGTGAGCATCTTCTACCTTCTTGTTAAGAGCGAGAAGGATCTTGAGCGTGCTCTGCTCTCCCTTGCCGACATACTGAAAAGGCAGCTCGTCGAGATGCGGAACAATGCTGCTTTCCCAGCTCGACTTCTGTGACACGTCGATACCAAGCGTCAGTTCGCGGTCACTTACATCACTGGGAGCTCCCCGCAGTTTCTCGTTGATCTTCACGATTGAGTCATCCGCTGCAAAATTTTCACGGAGGCTGCGATAGGCGCGCGTTAGCTTTACGCGCTCGTCCGGCGCAAGGTGCGAGTTGATGATGCCGTTCAGGTAGTAGTCGACACCACTCTGAAGATGGATGTTCGAGGCGTCAATGAGCGAGGCGGTTGCCGGAATGCTACGGAAGGTGATGCCGTTCCCCGAGAAAGCCAACCAGTCGACCTTGTAGTACTCGGTCGGAACCAATCGAACTTGGGTCGGATCCTTGATGAACTCCTTGTACTCGGGTTCATAGTCCGGGTTAAGGGCAACGCGGATACGCACGCCCGGTTCATTAGCCTTGAGGAGGTTGTTCGTTCCCATCAGTTCGGCGGGCGCCGTCTTGCTGTCGAGAAAGAGATCAATGATGATCTCAGGCGGCCTTGCTTCCCGCCCTTCTCGAAGAGCGGCAATGTACTCGTCGACGGAATCTTTGTGGAAAAGGTAGGGCGTGAGGTCCTGTGCGAGGAGCCGACCTCGAAGCCTGCCGGTGAGCGCCAGGCTGATCGCTTCCAAAATCGTCGACTTACCGGCGTCATTGTCGCCAACCAAGATGTTCATCTTGGGGTCGAATTCAAGCTTAAACTTACGAAACGTCCGGTAGTTCTGAATGACGATTTTAGAAAGCATACGTCCCCCTAGTATAAAACTTTCCCTTTCCGGAGGCGAGCATAAGTTTGATCAGTGGAATCACACTCCCCATGAGGTTCCACAGCACACCTTCGAACAAGTGACGAGGAGCGTAGCAGGCGTCCCGCCAGTTACAGGGGCAGAGCCGATAAAGTCGAACAAGCTATCTATTTGCTCTGGTCAGAGCTTATGGGAGTTGAAGAATCATTTCAGCCATATGGCTTGAAAGCGACGCTACCTCTATACCCTCAATGGAAATGACCCGCCAGTAACAAAGGTGCGCCTGTGCTTGTACGAAGCAGAGACGCACCTTTGTGTAGTTGACCACCCGAGGGCTACGTGCGTTCAGAGCTCTCGCCCGCAGCAACCCTGCTTTCGTCCGTGTCGTAGCTGCTCCATTTCCTGTAGCGCAGCCACCCAAGGGAAAGCAGTCGTGTCCTTCGTGACCCGCCACGGGGCGGTAGGTGGAGCCGTTCCAGCTGCCAGGCTCGACGGCCGGTCGCGAACCAATGTGACTGCTGCATCCGGAAGATGCAGTGATGACATGCGAACAGCGGCAGCGCCTTGTCCTGGACGGTGATATCTCCGACGTGCGCCACGGGAACGGCGACCGCCTCACAGCGGAAGCACGCCCCTTGGAACCAGTCGAACAGCTCCCATATCTGGTCGGGCTTCATCGGGTGGTCACTCGTCGGAGAAGGTCGCCACCAAGGAGTAGCCGGCTGCGATCCCTAGGTCGCATCGTTCACCCGCGTCGAGATCATGGCGTCGACGGTCGTCTTCAAGAGCTGGTCGAAGAGTGCCGTACGCGCCTGCTCCTCAACGGGTCCCCGTGACGCCCGGATGCCCGGTGGCAACATCAGGGGTACGTACTCCTGGTCGAAAGGGGGCGGCTCCAGCGGAACGCCAAGGGGCAGTTCAGCCCAGACGACTTTCCCGCCCACGTGCGGGTGGTAGACGTTCCATCGCTTCACTAGCTCGTCAAGGAGTAGCAGGCCACGTCCGCTTGTGTCTTCAAGGGTGGGGTTCTGCCTGAGAGGTGCAGTGCTGATTCTGTCCCAGACCTCGACGTACAGGCTGGCGTCGATGGCGCGGAGCTGTATCCCGATGACGTGCTCCGCCTTGATCTGCCACGGCTTCGGGTGTGGGTCCGTGATGCCACTGGCCTTGACGGCGTTGGTGACGAGTTCGCTCATGACGAGCGTCGCCGTGTCGGTGTGTTCTTCGAAGCGCCACCGCGCCAGCGTGTGCCGGACGAACATCCGGGAGGTAGCGACGGCCGATGGGACGGCGGTCAGCCGGAGCGACGCAGTCAGTAGAGCAATCGGGGTCACGGCGTCGGAGGGCATGACAGCTCCTCGTTGGTGGAGGTGACGATCCAGACCTGACCGCCGATTTCTTGTTGCAGCAGTTCTTTCGCGAGGTTCGCCAGGATTGGCAGCGTGTTCAGGTGCTCGCTGGTCGGCACCATCACGTTGCGGATGTCGTGCCGCTGGCGGTATCGGGTCAACGCTCCGAGCGCGGTCGTGTGTCCCGGTTCCTTCTCGATGAATACTTCGGCGAGCGTGAAGCCCTCGTGTTCAGCGAAACGCCCCATGTCACCGCTCAGGCGGACAACGCCACTCATGTCGATTCCAGGCAGCGCGCGGACGTAGCCCAGTGCTCGTTGCTTCGCGCTCACGGCCTGACCCCTTGGACGATCCACAGCCGCGCGCCGATCTCGCGTTCGATGTGATCGCGCATGGCGGCCTGAAGTCCTGGCAGCCGCGCGAAGTGCCACAGCGATGGCACGATGACGTGCTTGACGCCGCTGGTCCTCAGCGTGTCGACCAACAAGAAAAAGGCCGACTCGTCGTCAGCCCCCAGTTGTTCGATGAAAAGCTGGTCCAAGGTGAAGCCCGCGCGGCGGGCGTGAGTGGTCAACGCCGTTCGCATCGTCTCGATTTCATCGCTGTCGTCATCGCCTGTGGTGAGTCGCATGTAGCCGTACATGGCTGGTGGCATCCGTTCCTCCTGGGGACTGGAACGGCTGGCGAGCGGTGGCACCGTCCTCAACCGCTCGCCAACCTGCCCGCCAGACAAGCGCTTTGACCTGCAAAGACACCACAGCAAACGTGCCGCACCAATGACGCATCCGTGTGGCACTCTGCGGTCTGGCCTGCACGGATGGTGTCAACGTGGCTATGGTGATGACCCGCCCTGTACACCCGGAGGGATGGCGATGGCCGCGAAGCGCATACGCCTCGCCAGGCGTCGCAAAGCGGCAGGCTTCACACAGGAGCGGCTTGCCGAGTTTCTCGGCGTCGAGCGTTCCACGGTAGGTCGCTGGGAGAACGCCGAAACCGAACCACAAGCATGGTTGCGGCCAAAGCTGGCGAGCGCGCTCAGGGTCTCGGTCGAAGAGCTTCAAGCGCTCCTGGACGACGTGACCGTCACCGACACGCGCCCCAGTGACCGGATGTCGTATGCCTTGGAGAATCCAGCGTCCGCCGACCTGATGGTGGTCGCCTACCTCCATGAGCAGCTGCGTCAGCTGGATGAGTCGTACGACAAGGAAGCATCGACGGCGCTGCTTGGTCGAGCCGGACAGCTGCACGGCCAGGTGAGGTTCCTTCGGGAGAACGCAGCGAACCCACGGGTACGCCGGGCGCTGTACGAAGTCGAAGCTGATTCAGCGACGTTCATGGGACAACTGGTCTGGGACGTCAGCCAACGACGCGACCACCACGCACCCCTTGGCTATTTTCAGGAAGCGGTCGAGGCTGCTCGTCATGCCCGTGATCCATCGACCGAGTCGTACGCGACGCTGCGGATGGCGTACGTGGCGCTCTACGGCGAGAAGAACCCTGGCCACGGTGTGACACTCGCGGAGCAGGCTGCCGAAGCCGCCAAACTGGTCAGTCCTTCGCTCACTGGGTTGAGCCTTCTTCACGTCGCCGAAGGACACGCCATGACCGGCGCGACCACCGAGTGCGAAGCGGCGCTAAAGAAGGCGGAAGGCCAGTTCGACCGCGTCCACCCTGATGACATTGCCGCCCCGTTCTACACGGTGAACGAGTACAACCGGCTGGCGGGCTCCTGCTACCTGTTCCTCGGCTTGCCTGAACGCGCCGAACCCATCCTCCGTATGACCACGCGGGCGCTGGCGGCCAAGAAAAAGTCTCAGGCCATCGCTCTGGGCAACCTGACGTTGGCACTCATCCAGCAACGGAAGCTCGATGAAGCGGCCAGCACCATGCACCGCACCATTGATGCGGTGGAGCTGACTCGTGGTGGCGGTGGTCTTAACCTGGCCTTCTCTGCCGGGCGTGAGCTGCGGCAGTGGCGACAGGAATCATGGGCGCAGGAGATCAACGATCGGCTGCTGGCCTTGATGGCAGCGATCTAAGTACGGGCGGGGTGGGCGTGAACGACATCGACCAAGCTAAGCAGGAGCTGCGCGAGAAAGTGTGGCGTCGCCTCATCGACGGCGGCGGCGCGCCTGCTGACTCGTACGGCAAGATTCCGGGTTTCTACGGCACCGAGAACACCGCCGAGATGCTGGCCGGTCAGGACTTCTGGCAGCGAGCCACCACCGTGAAAGCGAACCCCGACTGGGCGCAGCTTCCGGTGCGTGTCCGTGCACTCAAGGACGGCAAACGCGTCTACATGGCCGTGCCGCGTATGGCGTCGCTCGAACCCTTCTACCTGCTCGACCCCAAGAACCTCGGACTTCCGCCCGAAGAGGCTGCCGAGAAGAAGGGCGCGGCACAAGTTGCCCGCCGGCTCGCGCCAGAGTCGATGGAACCTATCGACGTGGTGGTGTGCGGCAGTGTCGCTGTAAACCGTTCGGGGGCACGCATCGGCAAGGGTGCCGGGTACTCCGACCTGGAGGTTGCGCTGTTGATCGAGGCGGGGCTCGTCACGGATCAGACGGTGATCGTCGCGCCCGTTCATCAGCTCCAAGTCGTCGAGGATGACATCCCTGAGACGGAGCATGATTTCTCGGTGGACTACATCGTTACGCCCGATGAGGTGATCCCCTGCCCCAACCCGCGACGACCGCGGGGCGTTGTTTGGGGTGACCTAACGGCTGACAAAATCGCTGCGATTCCAGTGCTGGCAGCGCAGCATGGACAACGCCCCGCGTAGGTCAAAACCGCAGGCTGTAGGCCATAGACGACCTCACCAGCAAGATCATTTTCGAGCTGCTTGGAGCCTGCCCACGGGGCTGCTTGGCCGGTAGACTGGGCAGTGCCCAGGGGATACGTGGCCATGTTGTTGACGAGACCCCCGAGTTCGGCAGCCACGCCCTCGACGCCCTGCGGCAGCCCCTGGAAGCCGGGCACGTGGTGATCGCGCGCAGCTCCGGAGTGGTGCGGTTCCCGGCACGGTTCCTGATGGTCCTCGCCGCGAACCCCTGCCCGTGCGGCAGGTTCTCGCAGCGGGACACCCAGTGCGAGTGCCCGCCCTCGGCGATCCGCCGCTACCAGGCGCGGCTCTCCGGCCCGCTGCTCGACCGGGTCGACCTGCGCGTCGAGGTCGACCCGGTCAGCCGGGCCGACCTCGCGCACCGCGGTCCCGGAGGCGAGTCCACGGCGATCGTCGCCGACCGGGTCAGGGCCGCCCGGGAACGTGCGGCGGCCCGGCTGGCGGGCACTCCGTGGCGGACCAACAGCGAGGTGCCGGGGCGGGAGCTGCGCAACCGCTGGCATGCCGCGATCGGCGCCATGGACGAGGCGGAGCGCAGCCTGGAGCGCGGGGTGCTGACCGCCCGGGGGCTCGACCGGGTCCTGCGTGTCGCCTGGACCGTCGCCGACCTGGTCGGTCACGACCGGCCCGGCCCGATGGACGTGAACCTGGCCCTGCAACTGCGCACGGGGGTGCCGCGCGGCGTGCCGATGGCCCTCGGGGCCCTGACGTGAACGGCGGCGGCGAACCGTCCGGCGAGCGGCTCGCCCGGATCTTTCTCGGGCGGGTCCTCGAGCCCGGCGACGAGGTGGGCGGGCAGTGGGTGCGCGAGCGGGGCGTGCCGGAGGTGGTGCGGCGGCTGCGGGAGGACGGGGAGCCGCTGCCGGGGGTGACCGCGCGGCGCTGGGCCGGCTTGCGGGCGCGGGCGGGGCAGGCCGAGCCGGAGCGGGATCTGGCCGTCGCGCGGGAGGCCGGGGTGCGCTTCGTGTGCCCGGGAGACGCCGAGTGGCCGGGGACGCTGGACGAACTCGGGGACGCCCGGCCGCTCGGGCTCTGGGTGCGGGGGCGGCCCAGTCTGCGGATGTGGGCGCTGCGGTCGGTCGCCGTCGTCGGTGCCCGCGCCTGTACCGAGTACGGCGCCCACATGGCGGCCACCCTCTCCGCCGGCCTCGCCGAACAGGGCTGGGTGGTGGTGTCGGGCGGCGCCTACGGGGTGGACGGCGCCGCCCACCGGGGGGCCCTCGGCGCGGGCGGCGCCACCGTCGCCGTCCTCGCCTGCGGGGTCGACCAGCCCTACCCGCGCGGCCACACGGCCTTGATCAACAGGATCGCCGAACAGGGACTGGTGGTCGGCGAGTTGCCGCCCGGCGACCATCCGACCCCGAGCAGGTTCATTCTGCGCAACCGGGTGATCGCCGCGCTCACCCGGGGCACGGTCGTCGTGGAGGCCGCCTACCGCAGCGGTTCGCTGGTCACGGCTCGGGCGGCCCTGCGGCTGGGCCGGCACACCATGGGGGTGCCGGGGCCGGCCACGAGTGGTCTGTCCGCGGGTGTGCACGAACTGCTGCGGGGAGAGGCCGTGCTGGTCACCGATGCCGCGGAGGTCGTCGAACTGGTCGGCGACATGGGTGAGCTGGCCCCCGACCGGCGTGGCCCCGCGCTGCCGCGCGATCTGCTGGAGCCGGCTGCCCGGCGGGTCCTGGCCGCGCTGCCCGCCCGCAGACCCGCTGCGGTCGACGAGGTCGCCCGCGAGGCGCGGACCACACCGGACGACGCGATCGCGAGACTCTACGAACTCAGAGCGCTCGGCTACGTCGAACGACACGGCGACGGCTGGAAGTTGACACGCCAGGCGGTGGTCTCCGTTCGAGAGGGTCGACGTCCGTGTTGACCCAGGGTGTTCGGCCGTCCGGGGGAACGCCGAAAGCCTTGGGGATTCCGGCAGTTGACCCGCCTCCGGGTCGACCGCCGTGACCGCCGTGCCCCTGGAGTGCGTCCAGCGGAACGTATCTGCGTACCGGTCCGGGCACGTCCTTCGCGCACCGCGACACCGCAGTCACGCTACGCTCACGAGGATTACGGCACAGACCGGTACCTCTGCACCACGCGGTACCCACCTCACGCACTTCACGGCAGAACGGCACAAGGCGACGAATGCCCCAGCACACCTCCGGGTCCGACCGGGCGGCGATCACCCCAGCCGCCCGTGACGGCGGCAGCGTGCGGCCGCCCGCTCCCTCGACACTCGACGAGCTGTGGCGGTCGTACAAGGCGACGGGGGACGAACGGCTGCGGGAGCAGCTGATCCTGCACTACTCGCCGCTGGTGAAGTACGTGGCGGGCCGGGTGAGCGTCGGCCTGCCGCCCAATGTGGAGCAGGCCGACTTCGTGTCTTCCGGGGTCTTCGGACTGATCGACGCGATCGAGAAGTTCGACATCGAACGAGAGATCAAGTTCGAGACCTACGCGATCACCCGGATCCGGGGCGCGATGATCGACGAACTCCGGGCGCTGGACTGGATCCCGCGGTCGGTGCGGCAGAAGGCGCGCAACGTCGAGCGGGCCTACGCGACCCTGGAGGCCCGGCTGCGGCGGACCCCCTCGGAATGCGAGGTGGCCGCCGAGCTGGGCATCGCGGTGGACGAACTGCACGCCGTTTTCAGTCAGTTGTCGCTGGCCAACGTGGTGGCACTGGAGGAGTTGCTGCACGTCGGAGGCGAGGACGGGGACGGCCTCAGCTTCATGGACACGCTGGAGGACACCGCCGCGGACAACCCCGTGGAGGTGGCCGAGGGCCGGGAGCTCAGGCGGTTCCTCGCGCGGGCGATCAACACACTGCCCGACCGGGAGAAGACGGTCGTCACGCTCTACTACTACGAGGGCCTGACGCTCGCGGAGATCGGGAACGTGCTGGGCGTGACCGAGAGCAGGGTCAGTCAGATCCACACCAAGTCCGTCCTCCAGCTGCGCGCGAAACTGGCGAGCTTCGGCCGCTGAACCGGCGGGCCCGGCCCGGCCGGACGACGGAAGTGCGGGCGCAGTCACTCCCGCCGGGGGTGGCGCGTCCGTAGAGTGGTCGGCGTGCCAAGGATTCGAGCGGCCTCCGTGGCCGAGCACCGGTCGATGCAGCGTGCCGCCCTGCTGGACGCGGCACGCTCCCTGTTGTCCGAGGGCGGGACGGAAGCGCTGACCTTCCCGGCCCTCGCCGAGCGCACGGGCCTCGCGCGCTCGTCCGTGTACGAGTACTTCCGGTCCCGGGCCGCCGTGGTCGAGGAGCTGTGCGAGGTCGACTTCCCCGTGTGGACGGCGGAGGTCGAGGCGGCCATGGCCGCGGCCGACGGGGCCGAGGCCAAGGTCGAGGCGTATGTCCGACAGCAGCTCGCCCTGGTGGGGGACCGGCGGCACCGGGCCGTCGTGGCGATCTCGGCGAGCGAGCTGGACGCGGGGGCCCGGGAGAAGATCCGGGCGGCGCACGGCGGGCTGGTGGCGATGATCGGGGCGGCGCTGGCGGAGCTGGGGCACGCGGAGCCCCGGCTGGCGGCGATGCTGCTGCAGGGCGTGGTGGACGCGGCCGTGCGGCGGATCGAGCTCGGGGCCGCTGAGGAGCCCTCGGCGATCACGGACGCCGCGGTGGGCATGGTGCTGCGGGGCGTCCGGGGCTGAGTCACGGCAGGGGCACGCCGAGCACCGGCAGCAGCCGTGACGGACCGCTCCGCCGCAGCCACGGGGGCAGCAGCGACAGCGGGTCCAGATAGGTCTCGCCGCTCAGCAGCCCCCAGTGCACACATGTGCGTGCGCAGTGCGAGCCCGTCGGCTCCACCGTGCCGACGACCTGGCCCGGCGCCACCTCGTCGCCCTTGCGCACCGACGCACGTACCGGCTCGTAGGTGGTCCGCAGGGGTGGCCAGCCCGTCGCCGACAGTTCCACCGAGACGACGCCCCGGCCCGCGACCCGGCCCGCGAAGGACACCCGGCCGGCCGCCACCGCCCGTACCGGAGCGTCCGGCGCGGCCGCGAGGTCGACGCCCCGGTGGCCGTGGGCGTACGGGCTCGCCGGGGGCTCCCAGCCGCGTACCACCGCCGGACGGGTGCCCACCGGCCAGGCCCGGCCGATCGCCGGGACGGGCGGCGCGGGGAGCGCCCGGGCTCCGGTCGCGGTCTGTGGGTCCGCCCACGCCACCGAGACCACCGTCATGATCGACAGGACCGGCAGCAGGGCCGTGAATCGCTGTGCGTGCATGGCGACACCGTTCCGTGTTCCCGCGGGCCCGGCCGTGGCCTGTGGACCACCCCGCGGTTGTGGACAGCGGCGTCACCCGGTGCCTCGCCGGTCCCGTACACTTCTTCTGGCGATCCGGGTCACCGGGTCGACTTCGCACGCCCCGGTATCGGGGGCCGGTCACGGTCGGTCCCTCGGTATCCGCGCCCCTCGGTCCTTCGTGGCTCGGCGCACAGCGGGCGTCAGGCGCGGGAGCCGTCCGGCCCCCGCGGCACAACCGAGAAACTCAAGGAGAACGGCCATGGCCGTCGTCACGATGCGGGAGCTGCTGGAAAGCGGCGTCCACTTCGGTCACCAGACCCGTCGCTGGAACCCGAAGATGAAGCGCTTCATCTTCACCGAGCGCAACGGCATCTACATCATCGACCTGCTCCAGTCGCTGTCGTACATCGACCGCGCCTACGAGTTCGTCAAGGAGACCGTCGCCCACGGCGGCACGGTCATGTTCGTCGGTACGAAGAAGCAGGCGCAGGAGGCCATCGCGGAGCAGGCCACCCGCGTCGGCATGCCCTACGTCAACCAGCGCTGGCTGGGCGGCATGCTCACCAACTTCTCGACCGTCTACAAGCGCCTTCAGCGCCTCAAGGAGCTCGAGCTCATCGACTTCGAGGACGTCGCCGCCTCGGGTCTGACGAAGAAGGAGCTCCTGGTCCTCTCGCGTGAGAAGGCCAAGCTGGAGAAGACCCTCGGTGGTATCCGCGAGATGTCCAAGGTGCCCAGCGCCGTCTGGATCGTGGACACCAAGAAGGAGCACATCGCGGTCGGCGAGGCCCGGAAGCTCAACATCCCGGTCGTCGCCATCCTCGACACCAACTGCGACCCCGACGAGGTCGACTACAAGATCCCGGGCAACGACGACGCGATCCGCTCCGTCACCCTGCTCACCCGCGTGATCGCCGACGCGGTCGCCGAGGGCCTCATCTCCCGTTCCGGCGTCGCCACCGGCGACAAGGGCGACAAGGCCGCCGGCGAGCCGCTGGCCGCGTGGGAGCGCGACCTGCTCGAGGGCGAGAAGAAGGCCGACGCCGAGACCACGGACGAGGCCGCCGAGAAGCCGGCCGAGGCCGCTGCTGAGGCTGAGGCTCCCGCCGCCGAGGCCGAGGCCGAGGTTGCTGAGGCTCCCGCCGCCGAGGCTGAGGCCCCGGCCGCCGAGGCCCCCGCTGCTGAGGCTCCCGCCGCCGAGGCCGCTCCGGCCGCCGAGGGCGAGCAGGCCTGAGTCAGGCCGTAGGCCGTACGGCCGACAGGTCGTTCGTACGGCCCTAGGGACGAAGTGACGGCGGGGGGTGCCCAGTGCACCGCCCGCCGTTCACCCACAGCCCCCAGATCTTCGAGACTTCGAACTCCGAGAGAGATTCACAGATCATGGCGAACTACACCGCCGCTGACGTCAAGAAGCTCCGTGAGCTCACCGGCGCCGGCATGATGGACTGCAAGAAGGCGCTGGACGAGGCCGAGGGCAGCGTCGACAAGGCCGTCGAGGCGCTCCGGATCAAGGGCCAGAAGGGCGTCGCCAAGCGTGAGGGCCGCTCCGCCGAGAACGGCGCCGTGGTCTCGATCATCGCCGACGACAACTCCTCCGGCGTCCTCGTCGAGCTGAAGTGCGAGACGGACTTCGTCGCCAAGGGTGACAAGTTCCAGGCCGTCGCCAACGCGATCGCCGAGCACGTCGTCAAGACCTCCCCGGCCGACCTCGAGGCGCTGCTCGCGTCCGAGATCGAGGCCGGCAAGACCGTCCAGGCGTTCGTGGACGAGGCCAACGCCAACCTCGGCGAGAAGATCGTGCTGGACCGCTTCGCGCAGTTCGCCGACGGCTTCGTGACCGCGTACATGCACCGCACGATGCCCGACCTGCCCCCGCAGATCGGTGTTCTCGTCGAGCTGGACAAGCCGAACGCCGACGTCGCCAAGGGCATCGCCCAGCACATCGCCGCCTTCGCGCCGAAGTACCTCTCCAAGGAGGACGTGCCGGCCGACGTCGTCGAGTCCGAGCGTCGCGTCGCCGAGGAGACCACCCGCGCCGAGGGCAAGCCCGAGGCCGCCCTGCCGAAGATCGTCGAGGGTCGCCTCAACGGCTTCTTCAAGGACGCCACGCTGCTCGGCCAGCCGTACGCGCTGGACAACAAGAAGTCCGTCCAGAAGATCCTGGACGAGGCCGGTGTCACCCTGAAGCGCTTCACGCGCATCAAGGTCGGCATCTGAGTCCGTGCCGCGATCGACGCGTCGGCCCGATAGGGTCGGACGCAGTCGTCCGGTACGCCGTCACGCGCGTGCGTGACGGACGACAGCAGATCTGACGAGGAGGCCATTGCCGCGCACGGGTTGGAACACCCCACCGGCAATGGCCTTCTTCGCATGTGCACCACGTGAAAGAGGCGGGATCTCCCATGACCACCAAGGCCCAGAAGAGCGACGACGGCAAACTACGCGGCCGGTTCATGCTGAAGCTGTCCGGGGAGGCATTCTCCGGTGGCGGGGGCCTGGGCGTGGACCCCGACGTGGTGCACAAGATCGCCCGTGAGATCGCCGCCGTCGTCCGTGACGGCGCCGAGATCGCGGTCGTGATCGGTGGCGGCAACTTCTTCCGCGGCGCAGAACTCCAGCAGCGCGGCATGGACCGCGCCCGCTCGGACTACATGGGCATGCTCGGCACGGTCATGAACTGCCTCGCCCTCCAGGACTTCCTGGAGAAGGAGGGCATCGACAGCCGCGTGCAGACCGCCATCACCATGGGCCAGGTCGCCGAGCCGTACATTCCGCTGCGCGCCGTGCGGCACCTGGAGAAGGGCCGTGTGGTCATCTTCGGCGCCGGGATGGGCATGCCGTACTTCTCCACCGACACCACCGCCGCCCAGCGCGCCCTGGAGATCGACGCCGAGGCGCTGCTGATGGGCAAGAACGGCGTGGACGGCGTCTACGACTCCGACCCGAAGACCAACCCGGCGGCCGTCAAGTTCGACGCCCTCGGCTACGGCGAGGTCATCACCCGCGATCTGAAGGTCGCCGACATGACCGCGATCACGCTGTGCCGCGACAACAAGCTCCCGATCCTCGTCTTCGAGCTTCTGACCGAGGGCAATATCGCTCGCGCCGTCAAGGGTGAGAAGATCGGCACGCTCGTGGGTGAGCAAGGCAGCCGGGCCTGACCGGTGGAACCCCGGTTTCGTACGACAACACCTGACCGGGGACGGACCCTGGTCGGGGGATGGACAATGTCCTGCCGGTCGGGAACCGTGCAGGAAGAAGACGCGACGCAGCCGGCCCGCCTCCGCAAGGAACCGCAGCCGGGCCTACTCAAGACACGCAGGAGCAAGTGGTGATCGAAGAGACCCTCCTCGAGGCCGAGGAGAAGATGGAGAAGGCCGTCGTGGTCGCCAAGGAGGACTTCGCCGCGATCCGCACCGGCCGTGCGCACCCGGCGATGTTCAACAAGATCGTTGCCGACTACTACGGCGCACCGACGCCGATCAACCAGCTGGCTTCGTTCTCCGTGCCGGAGCCGCGCATGGCGGTCGTGACCCCGTTCGACAAGACCGCGCTGCGCAACATCGAGCAGGCGATCCGCGACTCCGACCTGGGCGTCAACCCGAGCAACGACGGCAACATCATCCGAGTGGTGTTCCCCGAGCTGACCGAGGAGCGCCGCCGCGACTACATCAAGGTCGCCAAGGGCAAGGGCGAGGACGCCAAGGTGTCGATCCGCGCCGTCCGCCGCAAGGCCAAGGACGCGATCGACAAGCTGATCAAGGACGGCGAGGTCGGCGAGGACGAGGGCCGCCGTGCGGAGAAGGAGCTCGACGACACCACCGCGAAGTACGTCGCCCAGGTGGACGAGCTCCTGAAGCACAAGGAAGCGGAGCTGCTCGAGGTCTGATGAACGACTCTTCCTGGGGCTCACCGCCACACGCCGGGTCGCGGGCCGGGTACTGGGGGCCCGTCGACCAGGGGCCTGTCCAGGGGGCCGCCCCGGCGGGTCCCGCGTACGATGCGCCTGAGGCGCAGCAGACTCGCCCCATGCCCATCGTCCCCGAGCACGGCGGAGACCAGGATGAGGGCCGGGGGGCCGCTCGGCCGGGCGGCCCCCTGTTCCCGGACCGGCCGTACGGCACCCAGCCGTACGGCGACGCCGCCCACGGCCACGACACACCGTCGGCACAGCCCCACGCGGCGGTGCCGCAGAATCCGGAGCCCATGCCCGACGCCTCTCACCCGGCGCCCGCACCGCAGAAGAAGAGTGCGGGCCGAGACCTGGGCGCGGCCATAGGCGTCGGGGTCGGGCTCGGCGTAGTGATCGTCGCTTCGCTGTTCGTCGTCAAAGCCGTGTTCATCGGCGTGATAGCGGTGGCCGTCGTCGTCGGCCTGTGGGAGCTGACCAGCAGGCTGCAGGAGCGCAAGGGCATCAAGGCGCCGCTCGTGCCGCTCGCGGTCGGCGGCGCGGCGATGGTCGTCGCCGGATACGTCCGGGGTCCCGAGGGCGCCTGGGTCGCCATGGCCCTCACCGCGCTCGCGGTGCTGGTCTGGCGGATGACCGAACCGCCCGAGGGCTACCTCAAGGACGTCACCGCAGGTGTCTTCGCGGCCTTCTACGTTCCGTTCCTGGCCACGTTCGTCGCCCTGATGCTCACCGCCGACGACGGAGCGTTCCGTGTCATGACGTTCCTGGTCCTGACGGTCGTCAGCGACACGGGCGCGTACGCCGTCGGCTGGCGCTTCGGCAAGACCAAGCTCGCGCCGCGTATCAGCCCGGGCAAGACCCGCGAGGGCCTGCTCGGCGCGGTGTCGTTCGCGATGGTCGCCGGCGCGCTGCTGATGCAGTTCGTGATCGACGACGGCACCTGGTGGCAGGGCCTGCTGCTCGGCCTCGCCGTCGCGGCCAGCGCCACGCTCGGCGACCTCGGCGAGTCCATGATCAAGCGGGACCTGGGCATCAAGGACATGGGCACGCTGCTCCCGGGCCACGGGGGCATCATGGACCGGCTGGACTCGCTGCTGCCCACGGCTCCCGTGGTGTGGCTGTTGCTCGTACTGTTCGTGGGCTCCGGCTGACCCACCGGTACAACCGGCTCGTGCGGGCCCCTTTCCTGTGCTTCGTGCGTCAGGCGAGGGGCCCGTTGCCATGTTCGGTCTACGGCGACGGCGACGGCGGTGTCGGCTTCGGTGTCGGCTTCGGTGTCGGTGTCGGTGTCGGTGTCCGCGTTGGCTCCCGCGACTGCCCGTTCTGTGCCGGCGGTGGCTGATCGCCCGGCTCGTACCCGATGCGGCACCGTTGACGGCCGACGCATGATGGCCGTCATGGAGAGCACGCCCGAGAAGATCAAGGTCTGGTTCCGGTTCGTTCCTCGCGAGGGCTGGCTCCCGCAGGACACCGAGGGTCTGTGGGCGACGAAGCTCAGTGCCGATACGGCCCGCGTGCAGAACGTCCCCTTCCTCCAGGACGGGGTCGCCGAGGGCGACGTCGTGCGGTTCCGGACCGACTCCGAGGGGCTCCACTGGGCCGTCGGCCGGGTCAGCGCCTCCGGCGCCTGCACGATCCGGGTGCTGCCGGTCCGTACCGGCCCGCTGGGGCCGAGCCCTCAGGCGGTCCACCAGCGCTTCTCCGGGTTCGCGCTCGGCGGTGAGGTCTTCAGCGACGACTTTCCCATGGTGGCGTTGACCGCTCCGGCCGACGCGGACTTCGCCGGGATCAAGGCACTTCTGGCCCACGGGCAGGAGGAGGGCTGGTGGCACTACGAAGTCGGCTGCGGCACCGACGAGTGGTGGAGCGCCTGACCCCCACGAGTGCGCGGTTCTCCGCGCCCGACCGGCAGCGATCACGCTGCCTGGCTCGCCGCCTGGGCCATGCCATTCGATCTGCGACACTGGAAGGGTTATGCCGAAGCCCGGAGAACTCACTTTCGTCGCCCCCCGCGGAGCCAAGAAGCCGCCGCGGCATCTCGCCGACCTCTCGCCCGCCGAGCGGAAGGAGGTCGTGGCGGAGATCGGGGAGAAGCCGTTCCGTGCCAAGCAGCTGTCGCAGCACTACTTCGTGCGCTACGCGCACGACCCGGCGGAGTGGACGGACATCCCCGCCGGTGCGCGCGAGAAGCTGCGTGAGGCGCTGCTGCCGGACCTGATGACGGTCGTCCGGCATCTGTCGACGGACCAGGGGAACACCCGTAAGACCCTCTGGCGGCTGTTCGACGGCACGCTCGTGGAGTCCGTGCTGATGCGCTACCCGGACCGGGTGACGATGTGCATCAGCTCGCAGGCCGGGTGTGGGATGAACTGCCCGTTCTGTGCGACCGGACAGGCGGGTCTTGACCGCAATCTGTCCACCGCCGAGATCGTGCATCAGATCGTCGACGGGATGCGGGCGCTGCGGGACGGGGAGGTGCCCGGGGGTCCTGCCAGGCTCTCCAACATCGTCTTCATGGGGATGGGCGAGCCTCTCGCCAACTACAAGCGGGTCGTGGGATCCATCCGCGCGCTCACCGACCCGGCTCCGGACGGGCTGGGGCTCTCGCAGCGCGGCATCACCGTGTCGACGGTCGGGCTGGTGCCTGCCATCCACCGGTTCTCCGACGAGGGCTTCAAGTGCCGGCTCGCGATCTCGCTGCACGCGCCGGACGACGAGCTGCGCGACACCCTCGTCCCCGTGAACACGCGGTGGAAGGTGCGCGAGGTGCTGGACGCCGGGTTCGAGTACACCGAGCGGTCCGGGCGCCGGCTGTCCATCGAGTACGCGCTGATCCGCGACATCAACGACCAGGCCTGGCGTGGTGACCGGCTCGGGCGGCTGCTGCGCGGCAAGCCCGTGCACGTCAACCTCATCCCGCTCAACCCGACCCCGGGTTCGAAGTGGACGGCCTCCCGGCCCGAGGACGAGAAGGCGTTCGTCGAGGCGATCGCCGCGCACGGGGTGCCCGTCACGGTCCGGGACACCCGTGGCCAGGAGATCGACGGGGCGTGCGGTCAGCTCGCGGCCACCGAGCGGTAGTCTGACCCCGATATCAGCTATCGGGTATCAGTACATCCGTATCAGTACATCTTCATATTCCGACAGGGGAGCGCCACAGCGCTGAGAGTGCGGGAGAGTCCGCAGACCCTCTGAACCTTGCCCAGGTCATTCTGGGTAGGAAGTTCGGTCATCACTCAAGCTGTTGCGCCCTGCCCGGGCGCCGGCGGAACCCTCCGCCGGCGTCCGGGCAGGGCCGCGTCTCTTCCTGGTCAACCCCAGGAGGAATCCAGTGCACACCAGGACGTTCGTGGCCGCGGCCGTCGGCCTCGGCCTCGTCACCCTGTCCGCCTGCGGATCGTCGGACGACGACGGTTCGACGGCGGGCTCCAGGACCGTCACCCTCGTCAGCCACGACTCGTGGGCCGTCTCCAAGAGCGTGCTCGCGGACTTCGAGAAGCAGTCCGGCTACCAGGTGAAGGTCCTCAAGGACGGCGACGCCGGTCAGGCCGTCAACAAGGCCGTTCTCACCAAGGACAACCCGCAGGGCGACGTCTTCTTCGGCGTCGACAACACGCTCCTGTCGCGGGCCCTCGACAACGGGCTGTTCCAGTCGTACGAGGCGAAGGGCTCCGACCAGGTCCTGCCCGCGTACCGGACCGACCGGGGCAAGCACCGGGTCACGCCCGTCGACACCGGCGACATCTGCGTCAACTACGACAAGGCGTACTTCAGCGAGCACAAGCTGACCCCGCCCGCCTCCTTCGACGACCTGCTGAAGCCCGCGTACAAGAACCTGCTGGTCACCGAGAACGCCGCCACCTCCTCGCCCGGTCTCGGTTTCCTGCTGGGCACGGCCGCGAAGTACGGCGGTGGGGGCACCTCCCGGTCGAGCGAAGCCGAGAGTGGGGGCGGCTGGGCGGACTACTGGAAGAAGCTCAAGGCCAACGGCGTGAAGGTCGTCGACGGCTGGGAGCAGGCCTACAACGAGGAGTTCTCCGGGTCCGCGGGCGGCAGGAAGGCGGGAGCCGACCGGCCGCTCGTCGTCTCGTACGCCTCCTCGCCGCCCGCCGAGGTGATCTACGGCGACCCGAAGCCGACCACCGCCCCGACCGGCGTCTCCACCGGCACCTGCTTCCGTCAGGTCGAGTACGCGGGTCTGCTGAGCAACGCCGCCAACCCCGAGGGCGGCAAGGCGCTCCTCGACTTCCTGCTCACCGCGGAGTTCCAGCAGGACATGCCGCTCAACATGTTCGTCTACCCGGTCCGGAAGGGGGCCGAGGTCCCGGCGGAGTTCACGGAGTTCGGGCCGCAGGCGAAGGACCCCGAGACCCTGGACCCGGCGAAGATCGCCGACAACCGTGACGACTGGGTCAAGTCATGGACCTCGCTCGTACTGAAGTGACCGGGCGCGAAGGCCGCGCGGGGAACGCGGCGCGGCTCGGGCTCATGGCCGTGCCCGTCGCGTTCTTCGCGGTCTTCTTCGCCTACCCGGTCGCCGCGATCGTCTCCCGGGGACTCGGCGCCGACGGAGGCCTGCGCTTCGGGCGGCTGTGGGACGTGCTCGCACAGTCCGACATCCGGCATGTCCTGTGGTTCACCACCTGGCAGGCGCTGGCCTCCACCGCGCTCACGCTCCTGGTCGCGCTGCCCGCCGCGTACGTCTTCGCCCGCCTGGAGTTCCCGGGCAAGCAGGTGCTGCGCGCCGTCGTCACCGTCCCGTTCGTGCTGCCGACGGTCGTCGTCGGCACGGCGTTCCTGGCGCTCGTCGGGCGCGGCGGACTGCTCGACGACCTGTGGGGCGTACGGCTGGACACCACGGTGTGGGCGATCCTGCTGGCGCACGTCTTCTTCAACTACGCGGTCGTCGTCCGCACGGTGGGCGGGCTGTGGTCGCAGCTCGACCCCCGGCAGGAGGAGGCGGCGCGGATGCTCGGCGCGTCCCGGCTCACGGCGTGGCGCACGGTCACCCTGCCCGCCCTGGGGCCCGCCGTCGCCGCTGCCGCGCTGATGGTCTTCCTCTTCACCTTCACCTCCTTCGGCGTGGTGCAGATCCTCGGCGGTCCCACCTTCTCCACCCTCGAGGTGGAGATCTACCGGCAGACCTCCGAGATCTTCGACCTGTCCACGGCCGCCGTCCTCACGATCGTCCAGTTCATGGCCGTCGGCGCGATCCTCGCCGTGCACGCCCGGGCCGTACGGCGGCGGGAGACCGCGTTGCGGCTGGTGGACGCGTCGGTGACGGCGCGGCGGCCGCGCGGCGCCGGGCAGTGGGCGCTGCTGGCCGGGGTCCTCGGCACGGTCGCCGTCCTGCTGGTGCTGCCGCTGGCGGTGCTGGCGCAGCGCTCGCTCGACGCGCCCGACTTCGCCTACTACCGGGCGCTGACCAGCGACGACGGCAATGTCTTCCTGGTCCCGCCGATCGAGGCGGTCGGCAACTCGCTGCAGTACGCCGCGACCGCGACCGCGATTGCCGTGGTCGTCGGCGGGCTCGCCGCGGCCGCGCTCACCCGACGGGACGCCGGCCGGCTGGTCCGCGGCTTCGACGCGCTGCTGATGCTGCCGCTGGGAGTCTCCGCGGTGACCGTCGGCTTCGGGTTCCTGATCGCGCTCGACGAGCCCCCGCTGGACCTGCGCGGTACGTGGATCCTCGTGCCGCTCGCGCAGGCGCTGGTCGGCGTCCCCTTCGTCGTACGGACCATGCTGCCGGTGCTGCGGGCGGTGGACCAGCGGCTGCGTGAGGCGGCGGCCGTGCTCGGGGCCTCGCCGTGGCGGGTGTGGCGGGAGGTCGACCTGCCGATGGTGTGGCGGGCGCTGCTCGTCGCGGCCGGGTTCGCCTTCGCGGTGTCGCTGGGGGAGTTCGGGGCGACGGTGTTCATCGCGCGGCCCGACAACCCGACGCTGCCGGTCGCCGTCGCGCGGTTGCTGGGGCGGGCCGGCGAGCTCAACTACGGGCAGGCGATGGCCCTTTCGACGATTCTGATGGTGGTGTGCGTGGTGGCGCTGCTGGTGCTGGAGCGACTGCGGACCGACCGGACGGGGGAGTTGTAGATGCTGCTAAAACTGGAGCGCGCCACCGTGCGGTTCGGTGAGCGGCCCGTGCTCGACGCCGTCGATCTCGCGGTCGCCGAGCACGAGGTGGTGTGTGTGCTGGGGCCGAGCGGCAGCGGCAAGTCGACGCTGTTGCGGGCGGTGGCCGGGCTCCAGCCACTGGACGCAGGGCGGGTGCTGCTCGACGGGCGCGACCAGGCGGGGGTGGCCGCGCACAAGCGGGAGCTCGGGCTGATGTTCCAGGACCATCAGCTGTTCCCGCAGCGGGACGTGGGCGGCAACGTGGCCTTCGGGCTGCGGATGCGCGGCATGTCCAGGGCCCGGCAGGGCGAGCGGGTGGCGGAGCTGCTCGAACTCGTCGGACTTCCGGGCGCCGCGGGCCGTGCCGTGGCCGCGCTCTCCGGTGGGGAGCAGCAGCGGGTGGCGCTGGCCCGGGCCCTCGCGCCACGTCCTCGGCTGCTGATGCTCGACGAGCCGCTCGGCCAGCTCGACCGGTCGCTGCGGGAGCGCCTGGTCGTCGAACTCCGGGAGTTGTTCGGCCGGTTGGGGACGACCGTGCTCGCGGTCACCCACGACCAGGGCGAGGCGTTCGCGCTCGCCGACCGGGTCGTGGTGATGCGGGACGGGCGGATCGCCCAGTCCGGGACGCCCCTCGAGGTGTGGCAGCGGCCGGCGGACGCGTTCGTGGCGCGATTCCTCGGCTTCGACAACGTGGTGCAGGCGACCGTCACGGAGGAGGCCGCGGTCACGCCGTGGGGCAAGGTGCCGGTGCCGGCCGGGTCGGGGCAGGGGGCGCGCATGCTGCTGGTCCGGCCCGCCGGTGTGCGCCTGGTGGGTGCGGACGAGGGACTGCGCTGCACGGTCGCCGCCCGTACCTTCCGTGGCACCCATGTCGCCGTGCGCCTACAGCCGGAGGGCGCGCCGAGACTGGAGGCGGCGTGCACGCTGCGGGACGCGCCGGAGGTCGGGAGCGTGGTGGGAGTGTCCTTCGACGCGACCGAGACGGTCGTACTGGACTGACCACCGACGGCGGGCGAAGTCCAACCGAGGGCACGGGACATGCGGATGGCCCGCCCCGGAGAGAGGGGCGGGCCACACTTGTGCGTCCGGCGGGCCGGTCGGTCGTGCGGGTCAGCGCTGGCTGGACCCGCGGCGCCGCATACCGAAGAACACCGCGCCACCGCCGACGGCGACCAGGACGGCCGCTATGCCGACGACGAGGCCGGTGTTGGAGCTCGCGCCGGTCTCGGCCAGGTTGGACTCCTGGACCGCGGCCGACGGGGCGTTGCTCGCGGAGGGCGCGGGCGCGGCGCTGTCGCTCGCCGAGTCGGACGGCGACGGGGACGGAGTGGTCGTCTCGGCCGGCGGCGGAGTGGTGGAGCTGTCCGGCGGCGTCGAGGACGGGGTGGTGGACGGGGTGGAGGTGTCGTCGGCCTCGCAGGCCTTGGACGGGGTGGTCAGGTTGCCGGGGATGTCCTTGTCGACGACGACCTTGACGCCGTCGACGGCCTTGACGTGGATCCGGTATTCGGCGTTCGGCTCCCAGTCCTCGGCGAAGGACACGGTGACGCCCTTGGCCGAGCCCTTGACGGTCTGGGCCACACCGACCTGCCTCAGATCGCCGCCGTTGTTCTCGAGGAACACGGTGATCTCGGCCGGGACGCCCGAGGGGTCCTTGTCGGTGACAGTGATGACGCCCTTCGTGCCGTCACAGGCGGCAGTGGCGGAGAACTCGCTGATGTCGCAGGCCAGCGCGGTGCCGGCGGCGCTGAGCGCCAGGGCGGCGGAGGCGGCGGTGACACCGAGCATGCGCACCGAACGGGCGGCGGTACGGCGGGAAAGGGACACGTTTGTCCTTTACGGGAAGCGCAACTGCGGGGGGTGGAGGGGAAGATGGCGCCCCCGGTGAGCCGAGTGCGTCACCATCCCCAGCAGACCCACAGGTCTATAAGCGTTTCATAAGAAGTGTCAATGCGGGGACGCCTCCGAGCGGCTGGCTTTGCCCGCTTATTAACCACCGAGACGTTTCAACGCCTCCGGAGCCTCCTCGATCCGGTCAACGAGGGCGATACGGGACTCCATGGACCGCTCCCGGGCGAGTGACCGCAAGAGCGGCCAGGCGGGCAGCCGTCGAGTCCAGTGCTCCCGGTCCACGAGCACCATCGGCGTCGGCTCGCCCCGCGACCCGTAGTAGTTGGGCGTCGCGTTGTCGAAGATCTCCTGTACGGTCCCGGCGGCGCCCGGCAGGAACACCACACCCGCGGTGCAGCGGGCCAGCAGACCGTCCTCGCGGGTGGCGTTGGAGAAGTACTTGGCGAGGTGCGCGGCGAACGGGTTCGGCGGCTCATGGCCGTAGAACCACGTGGGGATGCCGACCGAGGGGCCGCCGCCCGGCCACTTGGCCCGCACCTCGAAGGCCGCCGCCGCCCAGTCGGTGACGGAGGGCGTGAACTTCGGTGCCCTGGCGAGGAGTCGGAGGGCGCCCGCGAGCATCTCGTCGTCGAAGGGGGCCGCGTACGCGCCGAGGTTCGCCGCCTCCATCGCGCCGGGTCCGCCACCGGTCGCCACCATGAGCCCGGCCCGGGCGAGTGCACGGCCGAGCCGGGCCGCGCCGGCGTAGGCCTGCGTGCCGCGCGCCATGGCGTGGCCGCCCATGACACCCACCACGCGCTCGTCGACGAGGAGTTCGTCGAGCGCGTCGGAGATGGCGTCGTCGTGGATCGAGCGGAGCATCGAGCCGAATATGTCGCCGTCCGTCTTCGTGCGCTGGAACCACGCGTACGTGAGGGCGTCCGGCGTCGCCTCGTAACCCTCGTCCAGGGACGCGAACAACTCGTCGGGGGAGTAGACGAAACCGCGGTACGGGTCGAAGGACAGACCCGGCACGGGCGGGAAGACCAAGGCGCCGGAGGCGCGGGACTTCGTGGCCGCCGCCGGGTCCATCGGGCAGCCGAGGAAGACGGCGCCGGAGGTGTCGAGGGCGAGGAGCGCGTCCGTACGGGCCGTCAGGTCGACGGACTGGACGCGGAAGTGGGAGAGCGTGCCGTGGGCGGCGACCACCTCGTCGAACTCGGCGAGGGACTCGATCTCACGGTCGTGGGAGCCGTCGAACGGCTGGGCGGGTGTCGTCGGATGCACCCGCCCATGCTAGGCAGCGCCGGACGAGCGGTGGGTCAGCTCTCGATGGCCGACGGGTTCATCCAGACGACCTCCCAGGTGTGACCGTCGAGGTCGTCGAAGGAACGGCCGTACATGAAGCCCATGTCCTGCGTCTCGCCGCTCGGCGAACCGCCCAGCGCGAGCGCCCTGTCGACGAGTTCGTCGACCTTCTCGCGGCTCTGCGCGCTCAGGGCGATCAGGACCTCGCTGGTCTTCGAGGCGTCCGCGATCTCCTTCTTGGTGAAGGTCGAGTAGAACGGCTTGGTGAGCAGCATCGCCACGATCGTCTCGCTGATCACCACGGACGCCGCGTTGTCGTCGCTGAACTGCGGGTTGATCGTGTAGCCGAGCTCCGTGAAGAACTTCTTCGAGGCCTCGAGGTCGTTCACGGGCAGGTTCACGAAGATCATCTGCTGATAGGCCGGGGTGGTCATCGGGTCTCTCCCAGGGGATTCGCGTTGCTGGTGTGGGGCGTTCGACGGGGTAGACCGGGGGGCCGTGCGGAACTCATCGCGGGGCGGGGATCTTTTTTGTGCGCGGGCGTGCTTCAGCGGGTCAGCGGGAGAGCCGCCAGTTCGGCCACGATCAGGGTGAGCGGGACGAAGAGGGCGAGCAGGGCGCCGGTGCGCAGGGCGGCGGCGCTGCGCAGCGTCTTCGCCGGGGCGCCGAGGCGGAGCAGAGCGGCGGTGGTGTCGGCGCGGACCTGTCGCGCCTCCACGGCCGCGGTCAGGAGCGTGGCGACCGTGCAGCCCGCCACGACCAGGGCGCCGAGGGTGGTGAGCGGGCCGAAGGCCGGGTCGGCCGGGTCGTACAGCGCGGCCATCGTGAACGCGCCGGACGCCACCGCGCAGACCACGCCCAGCGGCCGTCCGATACGGTCCGCCTCCTGCATCAGGCCGCGGCCCGCGAGGAGACGGAGGGCGCCGGGGCGGGCCGATTGCAGCAGACGGCCGCAGAGGTGGGTGAGACCGGGGCCGGCGAGGGCGAGGCCCACGGCGGTCAGGGTCCAGCCGAGGAGGACCGCGGCGGGGCCGGTGGGGAGGCCGCCGGGGAGGGGGAGGGTGCTCGGGTTCGCGGTGCGGTTCGCGTACGCCTCCACGGCCAGGCCGGCGGCGAGGAGGGCCATGCCCCAGGGGAGGGCGGTGGGGTGGGGCGGGCGCGTCTGTGTCTGCGTCGGGGTCTTCGCCTGTGGTGGTGCCTGGATCCCAGGGATGCCGTCGGCGGAGGTCTCCGCCGTGCCGTTGACCGGAACAGGGGCTGCGGCCGCGGGCAGGGTCGTGGTGCCCGGTGCCGACGGGATGCCGTTCGCCGTCAGGTCGGCAGCCGCCGCGGCGGGATGCGCGCCCGGAGCCGGGCGGGAGGGCAGGCCGTCCGCCGCGGGGTCGGGAGCCGGCTCGGCGAGGGGGGCGTCCGCCGCCGGGAGCGTCGGCCGGGCGCTCCTGGTCCTCGCCCCGTAGCGGCCGTACTCGCCGAATCTGTCGCCCGGCCCCGTCCTCCCGAACGCGCCGAACCGTCCGAGCAGCCTCGGGGCCGCCTGGGCCGCCACACGGGTGTCCCTCGGGCGGAGCATCAGGGCGACCGCGAGGGACGAGGTCACCGGGACCAGCGCCAGCAGGGTCAGGGACGCCGGCAGCGGAAGGGGCTGGTTCGCGGCCAGGAAGTCGTCGGCCGCTCCGTCGAACGGCATGCCCGCGAGGTCGCCGCGCAGGTGCAGGAAGAGCAGCAGGGCCAGCATGGAGCCGAGCAGCGTCGACAGGGCCGTCGTCATCGCCGAGACGGCCATCAGGCGGGCCGGGCCCAGGCCGATCGCCGCCAGGCCGGGGCGCGGGCGGGTGCCGGGGTCGGTGCGGGCCACCGCCAGGGCGAAGTAGACCGTCGCGGCCAGCGGGACCGCGCACCAGGCGAGGCGGAGCACGGACGCGGCCGGGGCCTCGGGGTGGGTGAGAGCGCGGCCGAGGGTGCACAGGAGGAGGAAGCCGGTGCCCGCCGAGGCCGTCGCCACCAGGAGGCGGCGGAGCTGGACGGCGGGGTGGGCGCTGCGCGTCAGACGGCGAGCGAGCACGCGGCCCCCCGGCCTTCCGGCTCCGTGACCGGCGGCAGCTGGACCGTCTTCACCCGGCGGCCGTCCATCAGGGTCACCGTGCGGTCGGCGAGGGCGATGGTCTCCGGGTCGTGGGTGGCCAGCACCACGGTGATGCCGTGGGAGCGGGCCGCCGTCGTCAGGGTGCGCAGGACCTGGGCCCGGTCCGCACGGTGCAGGGGGGCCGTCGGCTCGTCCGCGAAGAGGACCGAGGGGGCCGGGGCCAGCGCGCGCGTGATGCAGACCCGCTGGCGCTCGGCCTGGGTGAGCTCGTGCGGGCGGCTGCGGGACCTGTCGCCGATGTCCAGGCGGTCCAGCCACTCCAGCGCGGCGGCCTTGGCCCGGCGGCGGCTGGTGCCGCGCAGCATCAGGGGAAGGGCCGCGTTCTCCCAGACATTGAGTTCGGGGACGAGGACCGGTGCCGGGTCGATCCAGCCGAAGCGGTCGCGGCGCAGCCGTTCGCGGGCCATCGGGCCCATCGTGTGGACGGGGACGCTGTTGAACCAGACCTCGCCGCGCTGGGCGGGCACCAGGCCGGACAGACAGTGCAGCAGGGTCGTCTTGCCGCTGCCGCGCGGGCCGCTGACGGCGAGGATCTCGCCCTCCCGCACACCCAGCGAGACACCGCCCAGCGCCGGTGAGCCGTCGCGGTGCGTGTAGTACAGGGAGCGTGCCCACAGCACGTCGTTGTCCGGCGGGGCCTCCATGGGCGTACACCTCGGTTCAGATCTGTGGTTCCCGTGCCAATCCCCCGTGCGGGGGAACGAAGACAGGGCCGATCGGTCACTCGCACGCTAGGCAGCCAGGAGGGGAAGGCCGGACAGCACACGGCCCCGGGTCGCCGTTTCTCACTCGAACGGTCGACGCCGGGGCCGGTGTTGATCAGCTGATCAGGCTGACGATCACAGCTTCGTCCACGCCTCCGACAGCGTGGCGCGCAGGATCTGCTCGATCTCGTCGAAGGTCTCCTGGTTGGAGATCAGCGGCGGGGCGAGCTGGACGACCGGGTCGCCGCGGTCGTCGGCACGGCAGTACAGGCCGTTGTCGTACAGCGCCTTGGAGAGGAAGCCGTACAGGACCCGCTCGGTCTCCTCGTCGTTGAAGGACTCCTTGGTGTGCTTGTCCTTCACCAGCTCGATGCCGTAGAAGAAGCCGTTGCCGCGGACGTCGCCGACGATCGGCAGGTCGTGCAGCTTCTCCAGGGTCGAGCGGAACGCGCCCTCGTTGTCGAGCACGTGCTGGTTGAGGTTCTCGCGCTCGAACAGGTCGAGGTTGGCCAGGCCCACCGCGGCCGACACCGGGTGGCCGCCGAAGGTGTAGCCGTGCAGGAAGGTGTTGTCACCCTTGTAGAACGGCTCGGCCAGGCGGTCGGAGATGATGCAGGCGCCGATCGGGGAGTAGCCCGAGGTCATGCCCTTGGCGCAGGTGATCATGTCCGGGACGTAGTCGAACTTGTCGCAGGCGAACATGGTGCCCAGGCGGCCGAAGGCGCAGATGACCTCGTCCGAGACCAGCAGGACGTCGTACTTGTCGCAGATCTCGCGGACACGCTGGAAGTAGCCGGGCGGGGGCGGGAAGCAGCCGCCGGCGTTCTGGACGGGCTCCAGGAAGACCGCGGCGACCGTGTCGGCGCCCTCGAAGAGGATCTCCTGCTCGATCTGGTCGGCGGCCCAGCGGCCGAAGGCCTCGGGGTCGTCGCCGAACAGCGGGGCGCGGTAGATGTTGGTGTTCGGGACCTTGTGCGCGCCCGGGACGAGCGGCTCGAAGGGGGCCTTCAGGGCCGGCAGGCCGGTGATCGACAGGGCGCCCTGCGGGGTGCCGTGGTAGGCGACCGCGCGGGAGATGACCTTGTACTTGGTCGGCTTGCCGGTGAGCTTGAAGTACTGCTTGGCGAGCTTCCAGGCGGTCTCGACGGCCTCGCCGCCGCCGGTGGTGAAGAAGACCTTGTTCAGGTCGCCGGGCGCGTGGTCCGCGAGGCGCTCGGCGAGCTCCACGGCCTTCGGGTGGGCGTAGGACCACACCGGGAAGAACGCCAGCTCCTGCGCCTGCTTGAACGCCGCCTCGGCGAGCTCCACGCGGCCGTGGCCGGCCTGGACCACGAACAGGCCCGCGAGACCGTCGAGGTAGCGCTTGCCCTTGTCGTCGTAGATGTAGGTGCCCTCGCCCCGGACGATGGTCGGGACGGGGGAGTTCTCGTACGAGGACATGCGGGTGAAGTGCATCCACAGGTGGTCGTACGCGGTGCGGCTGAGGTCCTTGGTGCTCACGGTTATCGGGTCCTCACGATTATCGGGTTCCCCACATGTAGGTCTGCTTCTTCAGCTTCAGGTAGACGAAGCTTTCGGTCGTGCGCACGCCCGGCAGGGCACGGATGCGTTTGTTGATGACGTCCAGCAGGTGGTCGTCGTCCTCGCAGACGATCTCGGCGAGGATGTCGTAGGAGCCCGCGGTCATCACCACGTACTCGACCTCCGCCATGTCGGTCAGCGCTTCCGCTATGGACTCGACATCACCCTCGACGTTGATCCCGACCATCGCCTGCCGGCGGAAGCCCACGGTGAGCGGGTCCGTCACGGCGACGATCTGCATCACGCCCTGGTCGAGCAGCTTCTGGACGCGCTGGCGCACGGCCGCCTCGGAGAGGCCGACGGCCTTGCCGATCGCGGCGTACGGCCGACGGCCGTCCTCCTGGAGCTGCTGGATGATGGCGAGGCTCACGGCATCCAGGTGAGGGGTGCTGCCGTTCCTGGACTCGCGGGAGTCCCTGTGCTCTGCGCTTCGACTGGCCACGGCCTCACTGTGCACGACGTCTCGACAGTTCCGCAAGGTCGAGGCGATGAAATTCGTTGTTTACGTAAGGGAGATCTGCGGATTCCGCAGCCTCGACGGGATCGGGGGTGTTGAAAACGTCGGGGCAAGGATTAGTGTGGGTGTCTCAGTCAATGGACACCGAACCTGGAGGGCCGGCAGTGAGCACCGAGCTGGGACGGCTGCGCAAGCTACGCAACTACATCGCCGGCGAGTTCCGGGACGCCGCCGACGGACGGACCACCGAGGTGGTCAACCCCGCGACGGGCGAGGCGTACGCGACCGCCCCGCTGTCCGGCCCGGCGGACGTCGACGCCGCGATGGCGGCCGCCGCCGAGGCGTTCCCGGGCTGGCGCGACACGACGCCCGCCGAGCGTCAGAAGGCCCTGCTGAAGATCGCGGACGCGTTCGAGGAGCGGGCCGAGGAGCTCATCGCGGCCGAGGTGGAGAACACGGGCAAGCCGATCGGGCTGACCCGCTCCGAGGAGATCCCTCCCATGGTCGACCAGATCCGCTTCTTCGCGGGCGCGGCCCGGATGCTGGAGGGGCGCAGCGCCGGCGAGTACATGGACGGGATGACCTCGATCGTCCGCCGCGAGCCGGTCGGCGTCTGCGCGCAGGTCGCGCCGTGGAACTACCCGATGATGATGGCCGTGTGGAAGTTCGCCCCGGCCATCGCGGCCGGCAACACGGTGGTGCTCAAGCCGTCCGACACCACGCCGGCCTCCACCGTCCTGATCGCCGAGATCATCGGTTCGATTTTGCCCAGGGGCGTCTTCAACGTCGTCACCGGCGACCGTGACACCGGCCGGCTGATGGTCGAGCACCCGACCCCGGCGATGGCCTCCATCACCGGCTCCGTGCGAGCGGGCATGTCGGTCGCCGAGTCGGCGTCGAAGGACCTCAAGCGCGTCCACCTGGAGCTGGGCGGCAAGGCGCCGGTCGTCGTGTTCGAGGACACCGATATCGCCAAGGCCGTCGAGGACATCTCCGTGGCGGGCTTCTTCAACGCCGGCCAGGACTGTACGGCGGCCACCCGCGTCCTCGTCCAGGAGGGCATCCACGACGAGTTCGTGGCCGCGCTCGCGAAGGCGGCGGCGGAGGCCAAGACCGGGCAGCCGGACGACGAGGACGTGCTCTTCGGCCCGCTGAACAATCCCAACCAGCTGAAGCAGGTCATCGGTTTCATCGAGCGGCTGCCCGCCCACGCCAAGGTCGAGGCGGGCGGACAGCGGGTCGGCGACAAGGGCTACTTCTACGCCGCGACCGTCGTCTCCGGGCTGAAGCAGGACGACGAGATCATCCAGAACGAGGTCTTCGGGCCGGTCATCACCGTCCAGGCCTTCACGGACGAGGACCAGGCGGTCGAGTGGGCCAACGGCGTCGACTACGCCCTCGCCTCCTCGGTGTGGACCAAGGACCACGGCCGCGCTATGCGGATGTCCAAGAAGCTCGACTTCGGCTGCGTGTGGATCAACACCCACATCCCGCTGGTCGCCGAGATGCCCCACGGTGGCTTCAAGAAGTCCGGCTACGGCAAGGACCTGTCGGGCTACGGCTTCGACGACTACACGCGCATCAAGCACGTCATGACGTCCCTCGACGCGTAGCGCTCCGCTGGGCCGGGCGATCTGTGCGGGTCCGGGTTCGCTGTGCTGGTGCTGGTGCTGGTGCTGGTGCTGGTTGCCGGGTGCCGGGTGCGGGGTGCGGGTTCGCTGTGGCTGGTCGCGCAGTTCCCCGCGCCCCTTGGGGGGTTGGGCTGGTCGTGTGGTTTCCCGCGCCGCCCCTTGGGGGGTTGGGCTGGTCGTGTGGATTCCTGCGGCTTGCGGGGAGTTCGGCCCCCGGTCTTCGGACCGGGGGCCGATCGCTGTCTGATCGACAGGGTGTCGGGTTGCGCGCAGTGTGCTCGACGCTGCGTCGATTGTCCGGGAGCCGGCCCCACGGCATGCTGACGGCGTGCCCCAGACTCCCTCGCTCTCCCGCACCGTCTCCCGCCGTTCCCTGTTGCACGCGCTCGGGGGCGCCGCCGCTCTCGGCGGGCTCGCCGGCTGCGGGGTGCCCGCCGCGTATGTGCGGCCAGGTGACCGCGCCGCGGCCGACCTCTCGGCCAGCGACAAGCGGCTGACCTGGGCGAACTGGCCGCTGTACATCGACACGGACGACGACGACCCCAACCGGCGGCCCACGCTCGACGCCTTCCGCAAGAGCACGGGCATCTCCATCGACTACGTCGAGGAGATCAACGACAACGACGAGTTCTTCGGCAAGATCAGCCCAGCGCTGATGAACCATCAGCGGACCGGCCGCGACCTGATCGTCATCAGCGACTGGATGTGCGCCCGGTTCGTACGGCTCGGCTGGGTGCAGGAGATGGACCGGGCCGCGCAGCCCCATGTCACCCAGTACCTCGACCCACTGCTGCGTTCGCCCGCCTTCGACCCCGGACGCGCGTGCACCGTGCCGTGGCAGTCCGGCATCACCGGCATCGCCTACAACCGGCGGAAACTGGGCCGCGAGATACGCGGCGTCTCGGAGCTGTGGGCCGACGACCTCAAAGGGCGGGTGACGCTTCTGTCCGGCCTGGACGAGGCGTTCGCGCTGCTGATGCAGGGAAACGGCGTGGACGTCACGAAGTGGACCGCCGACGACTTCCATCAGGTCTGCGACCAGGTGGAGAAGCAGGTCGACCGCGGCCAGATACGCCGTTTCACCGGCAACGACTACACCAAGGACCTGGTCAGCGGTGATGTCCTGGCCTGTCAGGCGTACTCGGGCGATGTCATCCAGCTCCAGGCCGACAACCCCGACATCCGCTTCGTCGTGCCCGAGGAGGGCGCCGAGCTGTGGGCGGAGTCCCTGATGATCCCCAACCTCGCCCGGCACAAGGCGAACGCCGAGAAACTGATCGACTACTACTACCGGCCCGAGGTCGCCGCCGAGCTCGCGGCCTGGGTGAACTACGTCTGCCCGGTCCCCGCCGCGCAGGCGGTCCTCGCGGACTCCGACGACGAGGAGACGGCGGCCCTCGCGGAGAACCCGCTCATCTTCCCGAACGCCGAAATGCGCGAACGCCTCGCCATCGCACGTGACATCACCTCCACGGAGCGGCTGGAGTTCGCCAAGCGGTGGAACGCGATCGCGGGGCTGTGACGCCGACCTCACCGGCTTTGCCATCTCTTTACAACCTGCGTCCCGGCTGTCTCGTCTCTTCGCTCGATCCGTCAACGGACCGATGAAAGAGAGCGATTCATGCGACTCATGCCGCGAACGGGCCTCGCCGCCCTGGTAGTTGCGGGCACCGCCCTGTTGGTGGGCGCGTCGCCCGCACTGGCAGACGGCGGAACGCCGACGCCCGGCGCCACCATTGCGGACCAGAGCGCCACGCCGGCCCCCACCGAGGCGGGCGGGGACGCGAGCGCGGTCCCCGCCCCGGCCGATGCCACCACGGCTCCGTCCGCCCTTCCGAGCCAGGTCGGCGTCGTGCCGCGGGGCGGGGCCGACACCGGTGTCGGGGAGCCCTCCGAGGGACACGGCGGGCTGATCGGCGGCAGCGCGGCCGCGGTGTTCGCGGCGGCCGGCACGGGCTTCTACGTCGTACGGCGCCGGAGGGCGACCGGCGCATGAGCCCGCTCTCCAGACGCGCCCTGATCCTCTCGGCCCTGGCGGCGCCGCTGGTCGCGGGCTGCGCCGGCGACCCGGCCGCCCCAGGCGCCGCCGCACGTACGTCGGGCACCTCCCCGGCCCCCTCCGTCCGGGCGGCGCATCCCCTCGCGCGCTCGGTGCCGGTCGGGCTGCGGATCGCGGCCATCGGGGTCGACGCCCCGGTCATGCGGCTGGGGCTGGCCGCCGACGGCAGCGTGCAGGTGCCTCCGGTCGAGGAGCACGACCGCGCGGGATGGTACGAGAACTCGCCGACACCGGGACAGACCGGGCCGTCGGTGATCCTCGCCCATGTCACGGTCGGCACGTACGGGGACGGCGTCTTCCGGCACCTCGACCGGCTGAGCCGGGGTGACCGGATCGGGGCGCGTCTGGAGAACGGCACGACGGCCGAGTTCGCCGTCACCGAGGTGACGACCGTCGACAAGGCGGAGTTCCCGACCGAGAAGGTCTACGGGAACGTGGACCGGCCCGAACTGCGTCTCATCACGTGCGGCGGCCCGCGTACCGGCGACGGATACCGCGACAACGTGATCGTCTTCGCCGCCCTGACTCCCGCGGGAGAACGTTGAAACGGCCCTCTCGGTCCCGTGAGAGGGCGGCGTCCGAGCTGTTCGCCGCCCTCTACCCACGCCTCGCCGGCTGGTGCCGCCGTCTCGTCGACGACGACGAGACGGCGCACGAGATCGCCTCGGAGGCGTTCACCCGGCTCTGGGCCCGCTGGACGGCCGTGGCGGAGCCCCAGGGCTTTCTCTTCGTCACCGCCGCCAACCTGGTCCGCGACCACTGGCGCAAGCTCGAACGCGAGCGCCGGGCCCTGCGCCGGGTCACCGCCGAGGCCGCCGTCGCCCCGCCCGCCGAGCCGGCCGACCCGTCGGTGCGGCTGCTCGTGCAGTCCCTGCCCGACCGGCTGCGCGTCCCGATCCTGCTGCACTACTACGCTGACATGCCGATCCGGGAGGTGGCCGTGCTGACCGGGCGCAAGGAAGGAACCGTCAAGGCCGACCTGCACGCGGCCCGCGAACTGCTCCGCGCCCACCTGAGGAGAAGCCTTGATCACACCTACTGACGACTTCGACGACGGCCCGGACCTCGACCCCGACGACCCCCTCACCGTCATCCTGGGGCCCGTCCCCGGCCACCTCGGGCCACCGCCCGGCCGCTACGAGGAGATCCGCCGCGGCGCGATCCGCCGCCGGCTGCTGCGCACCGCGGCGGGGGTCGGCGCGACCTGCGGGATCGCCGCGCTCGCCGTCCTGCTGCCGTTGCGCCTGACGGCGTCCGACGCACCCGCGCGTCCGGCGGTCCCGCTCGCCCCGCCGTCGGTGAGCGGCCCGTCCACCGTGCCCCCGCCGTCTTCGTCGCCGTCGGCGGTGCCGGGCACCGAGAACCCTACCGAGGGGGGCGCGACCCCGGGCCAGGATCCGCGGTCGTCGACTGCCCCCGTCGACACCGCTGTCCCGACCATCGGCAGCGACCGCGGCGAGTCGCCGGAACCGACCACGGCGAGTGAACAGAGCAGGTCCCCCACGGCGCAGCCCACGCCGTCGGTCGCGCCGTCGGAGGGCTCGCGGGAGTGAGGCCGCCGGGCCGTCACTTCAGCGCGGCCATGGCGATGCGCTGGGCCACCGGGTTCATGTCCTCGCCCTTCGCGTCCGTGGAGTTGACCGAGTAGACGAGGGTGCGGCCGAGGTCGCGGGTGCCGGCGATCAGCGCGCTGTAGCCGTACCGGGCGCCCGACTTGAGCCAGTAGACCTTCCCCTCGTACGCGAAGCGCTGCAGGCCCGCGCTGTAGGAGGCGCCGTCGATTCCGGCCGGGACGGTGAACATCTCGCGCAGTTGCGGCCGGGGGACGATCCTGCCCCGGAACAGGGACGTGAGCAGCCGTTCCAGGTCGGCGGTCGTGGAGATCATGTCGCCGGCCGCGAACCGGTCCGCCTGGTTCCACTCGGTGACGTCCACGAACTCCGTCGTCCCGTCGGCCTTGCGCACCGCCTGGTAACCGTGGTTGTGCGGGCCGATGATGCGCGGGTCGGCGCCGGGGAAGTACGTGGCCCGCATGCCGGCGGGCCGCAGGACGAGCCGCGTGGCCTCGGAGGCGTACGAGCGGCCGGTCACCTTCTCGATCAGCAGACCCAGGATCGTGTAGTTGATGTTGAGGTAGTGCTGCTTCTCGCCGGGGTCGAACTCCGGGCCCTTCGCCGCCGCCGACGCGGCCACCTGTTGCGGGGTCAGCGTGTCGAAGCGGTGCGCGTACACCTCCTCGAAGGAGTCCCCGAGGCCGTCGCCCGGCTGGATGCCGCTGGTGTGGTTGAGCAGCTGCCGCACGGTGATCGGCTGGAACTTCCCGTCGAGCAGGCCGGGCAGGTAGCGCTGGACCGGCTTGTTCAGGTCGATCCTCCGCTCGGCCGCCAGACGCAGGACGGCCGCCGCCGTCACGACCTTCGTCGTCGAACCGGCCCGGAAGCGGGCGTCGGGGTCGGCCGGCGCGGCGCTCGTCAGGTCGTGCACGCCCGCACCGCCCCGCCAGGCGCCGTCGGTGCCGCCGACCCGGACGAGGGCGGCGGTCGCGTCCTGGTCGGGGAGTCCGGCGAGCGCGGCGGTCAGGGCGTCGACGTCGAGGCCGTTCGCAGGGTGCGCCGAGGTCGAGGTCGGGGTCGTGGGAGGGGCCGAGGCCGAGTTCGAGGCAGAGGTCGGCGCGGGCGTCGCGAAGGCGGGCGCGGCCAGCGGGCCCGCGGCGAGGGCCGCCACCAGGGAGGCGGCGAGCACGGTGGTGCGACGGCGAGCGTGCATACGGGGGCTCCAGAAGAAGGGGGCCGGAGGATTCGCCATGATCTTCCGACGAGGTGCGCCCATCGCGGATCGTCGCCGAGGAGGGTGCCCGACCCTGGTCGAACCCTGAGCAACTGCCATGCCACATAGGGGAGTTGCTCAGGGTGCCCCCTACGGGTGCCGGACCGGCTGCCGGACCGGGTGCCGAAAAGTGTTATCCGAGAGCCGCCCCGGCCGTCTCCCTGGTGTGATCTCCGAGCTTGCCAACAGCGGGGTCCCGGCTGAGAGGGTGCGGGCATGAGTACGTACGCCGAAGCCGGCCGGCACTGGCGTGCCACCATCGCCGACGCGCAGGCCGGCGACCGGCGGGCGCTGGACGAGTTGGTGGCGGGCTGGCTGCCGCTGGTCTACAACATCGTCGGCCGCGCCCTGAACGGTCACGCCGACGTCGACGACGTGGTGCAGGAGACGATGCTGCGCGCCGTCGGCAACCTCGGCTCGCTGCGTGACCCCGACAGCTTCCGCTCCTGGCTGGTCGCGATCGCCATGCGGCAGATCCGGGACCGTGCGCGCCGCAGGACGCCGCAGCGCCTCGACGAGAGCGTGCCGCCCGGCGAGGCCGCCGACTTCGCCGAACTCACCGTCCTGCGGCTCCAGTTGGAGGGGCAGCGGCGCGAGGTCGCGGAGGCGGCGCGCTGGCTCGACGACGAGGACCGGCAACTGCTGTCCCTGTGGTGGCTCGAGGTCGCGGGCGAGCTCACCCGCCGCGAGCTGGCCGCGGCCGTCGGCATCAGCAGGCAACACGCCGCCGTACGCGTCCAGCGGGTGAAGGAGCGCCTGGAGGTCTCCCGGGGCATCGTGCGCGCCCTCGACGGCGCCTGCCCCGATCTGCGCGAACTGACCAGCCGCTGGAACGGCCGGCCGGACTCCGTGTGGCGCAAGCGGCTGGCCCGGCACATCCGCGGCTGCGGCTACTGCGGCGACACCCGTGAGTCCGTCGTACCGGCGGAACGGCTGCTCGTCGGGATCGCGCTGGTCCCGGTGCCGGCCGGCTTCGCGATCTCCCTGGCGCTGGGCGGCAAGACGGCCGCCGCGGCCACCGGCGCGGCCTCCGCCGGCTGGTCCGCGAAGGTGCTGACCGCGCTCACCAAACCGGCCGTCGCGGTCACGGCCGGCGCGACACTCGCCGCGGGCGGCGCCTATGTCGTCGTACAGACCCCCGACGATCCGCCCGTCCACGCGGCCGTGGTCCCCACGGCGGCGAGCACACCCGCCGGCGCCCCGTTCTCGCCCAGCCCCGCCACGTCCCGCTCGGCCCCGCCGTCGCCGTCCCCCTCGGCGTCGGCGAGCGAGCCGAGGACGGCCCGGTACGGGAGCGGGGGGGGCGCCCGGGGCCGCGCGCCCCACCCCGCCCCCCCCCCCCCCCCCCCGCCCCCGGGGGCCCCCCCCGGCGGGGCCCCCCACGGCCGCCGCCCCCCCGACCCGGACACCCCGCCCGCCGCCCTGCCGCGGCGGCCCGCCGCGGGCGTCACCAGCAGCGGCGGCGCGCACGCCACCATGAACCACCGCGGGGACGGCGTGACGCTCAGCGGCCAGGGTTACGTCCTGGTGCGCTGGCAGATATCGCCGCAGTACCGGTCCGGCGGACTGGTCATGCCGAGCTGGACGGGGCTGAAGGGCAAGCTCTTCCACGTCGCCTCCGGCGGTGGCCGCCGCATGGACGACCCCGTCAGCGCCACGGACACCACCGCCACCGGCATGGGCAGCACGACCACCGGCCACGTCGTCCTGCCGTCCGGCACCCAGCAGATGTGGCAGAACGAGTACTTCTACCTGGCCGGCAGCGTCACCCTCACCGTGAACGAGCGGGGCGCCGACTACGGCCTCAACGTCTTCCCGACGACCTGGGACGCCGTGGAGAAGGACGTCACGAGCGGCCCCGGCCAGGGCGCCGGGCGCTACGGCCTGGTCCGTGACACCGGCGAGGACGACACACCGGTCCCGCAGTACGTCACCCGCGAGACCCCGGCCGACCCGGCGACGGTCCCTCAGGCCTCGCGCGTGTAGCGGTCCGGTGGGACCGGATTCCGGACTGCTCACGGCGGGCGGCCACCGGATTTCGGCCTGCTCACGGCGGGCGGCCCGGCGGCGGCCGAACGCATCGCCGCCGCCGCGCCCACCGCGCACGTCGTCAAGGCCTTCAACCTGTGCCACGTCGACGTCTGGCGCCTGAACCCACCCGTCTTCGACGGCCGCCCCCTGGCGGTCCCGCTGTGCGGGGACGACGAAGCGGCCCTGTCCGTCGTACGCAGACTCGTGCGCGACCTGGGCTGCGAACCGCTGAACGCGGGGGGACTCGACAGGGCCGGTCTGCTGGAGGCGACGGCGGCCCTGCTGATCCGGCTGTGGCTGGGGGAGGGCGCGGACGCCCAGGCGATCTCGCCGCCGTTGGCGTACGCGGCGGGTCGATACACCTAGCCTGCCGGAGCGGTCAGTCCTGCTTGCGAAGAGCCGTCAGCACCTCGATCCGGTTGGTGGTGATGGAGTCGACGCCCAGGTCGATGAGCCGGCGCATGGACCGGCGGGTGTCGGGGGTCCAGACGGACAGCAGGTGACCGTCGTGGTGGACGCGGGCGGCCAGGTCCCGGTCCACCAGGGAGAAGCGGTAGTTGAGCCAGCGCGGCTTGACCGCGTCGAGCAGCGCCGGCCGCGGCGGCGCCAGGCTGGTGCAGGTCAGGGCGATCTCGGCGGACGGATCGGCGGCGCGCACGGCCAGCATCGCGACGGCGTCGGCGCAGTAGTGCACCCGGTCCGCCGCCCCGGCCTCGCGGACGGCGTCCACGATCCGCCGTGCCGTGCGCACCTCCCGCGTCCCCGGCAGGTCGAGCATCAGCCGGCTTCCCGCGGTCGCCGCGAGCGCCTCCGCGAGGGTCGGCACCCCGCCGGCCGTCAGCCCGCGCACCTCGGCGGCGGAGAGCGACCGCAGCGGCCGGTCCTGCTCCCACAGCCGCTTCAACGTCTCGTCGTGCAGCAGGACCGGCACGCCGTCGCGGGTGAGCCGTACGTCTAGCTCGACGGCGTCCGCGCCCTGGTCGAGCGCGGAACGCAGCGAGTCGAGGGTGTTCTCACGGAAGCGGTAGGGGTCGCCGCGATGGGCCACGGCAGTCACGGTGCGCATGGGCTCATTGTGGCGGCCGCCGGTCCTCAGGTGGCGAGCCGGCCCGTCGTGTAGGCGTCGATCTCGGCCTTGATGCGCGCCTTGCCCGCCGCGTCCAGGAAGGACGCGTCGACCGCGTTCCCGGCGAGGGCGGCGAGGCCCCGCTCGTCGAGGTCGAGGAGGCGGGCGGCGACCGCGTACTCGGTGTCGAGGTCGGTGCCGAACATGGGCGGGTCGTCGGAGTTGATCGTGACCAGGACGCCGGCCCGCACGAACTCCTTGATCGGGTGCTCGTCCAGGGTGCGGACCGCGCGCGTGGCGATGTTCGAGGTCGGGCACACCTCCAGCGCGATGCGGTGCTCGGCGAGGTGCGCGAGCAGCTTCTCGTCCTGCGCGGAGCTGGTGCCGTGGCCGATGCGCTCGGCGCGCAGGTGGGTCAGCGCGTCCCACACCGTCTGCGGTCCTGTGGTCTCGCCGGCGTGCGGCACCGACCGCAGCCCGGCGGCGATGGCCCGGTCGAAGTAGGGCTTGAACTGCGGGCGCGGTACGCCGATCTCGGGCCCGCCGAGCCCGAAGGAGACCAGCCCCTCGGGGCGGATCCGGTCGTCGGTGGCGAGCCGCGTCGTCTCCTCGGCGGCCTCGAGACCGGCCTCGCCGGGGATGTCGAAGCACCAGCGCAGCACGGTCCCGAACTCCGCCTCGGCCGCCTTGCGGGCGTCCTCGATGGCGTCCATGAAGGCGAGTTCGTCGATGCCGCGCCGGGTCGAGGAGAACGGGGTGATCGTCAGCTCGGCGTACCGCACCTGCTGGCGGGCCAGGTCCCGGGCGACCTCGTACGTCAGCAGCCGGACGTCCTCCGGGGTGCGGATGAGGTCCACGACGGACAGGTACACGTCGACGAAGTGGGCGAAGTCGGTGAACGTGAAGTAGTCGGCCAGTGCCTCGGGGTCGGTGGGCACCTTGGAGTCGGGGTGCAGGGCGGCCAGCTCGGAGACGATGCGGGGGGAGGCGGAACCGACGTGGTGGACGTGCAGTTCGGCCTTGGGCAGCCCGGCGATGAAGGCGTGCACGTCACGGGCGCCGGCCGCGGCGGCCGAAGTGGGACCGGCGGGTGCGCCGGAGACGGGGGAGCCGGGGGCTGTCGCGGATGCGTCGAAGCGGTCGGTCATGGGGTCCTCCCCGGGACGGCGCCCCGGGCCGAGCGGGCCGGACGGGACGCGGGTGATCGGCTGATCGATGAGTCGGGATCATCGTAGGCGGAGCGGGCGGGAGACGGTCGTCGGCCTCGCTCGCGGCCCGGCCGCAGCCCACGCGCCGCACCGGCCGCAGCCCACCCGCCGCACCGGCCGCAACCCACCCGTCGCACCGGCCGCCGCCCATCCGTCGCACCGGCCGCAACCCACCCGCCGCACCGGCCGCAACCCACCCGCCACGACGGCCGCAGCCCACCCGCCGCACCGGCCGCAACCCACCCGCCACGACGGCCGCAACCCACCCGTCGCACCGGTCGCCGCCCACCGCACCGGCCGCGGGCCGTAGCATGACGGAACGTACGCAGGACGGAACGGCGTACGGATGACGGAACGCAAGAGGGAACGCAAGAGGGAACGCGCGAGCGCGAGCGCGTAAGACGGAACGCCTGGCGGAACGCGGGGCAGAGGGCGACAGAGGGGACCCACGCATGTCCGACGACGCGCCGACTCCGGCCGGTGACGCCGCCCGAGACCCGTGGCCCGCGCCCGCTTCCGACGGGGCGGACGGTCCGCAGGACGCGACTCCCAAGGTGCCGTTGGACAAGGGCAGGACGGACACGGGCACGACCGGTGTGACGGGTACGACCGGTACGACGGGTACGACGGGTGTGACGGGTACCGGTGCGACGGAAAACGGTGTCGGCTCCGCCGCTTCCCCGGCCGCGCCGGACCCCTGGGCCGCTCCGGGCGACAGCGCGCAGAGCGGGCCCGGCTACACCGTCGCCGCGAACGAACCGCTGACCCCTGCCCCTGCCCCTGCCCCCGCCCCTGTCCCGGGCTCTGCCCCCGTCCCCTCGGACCAGGCGCCGCCGACCGTCCATGACCAGCGGACGGTCACCGCGCTGCCCAGCGTGCCCCCGCCACTCGCGGACGGCACCCCGCAGCCCTGGGCCGCCCCCTTCGGGAATCCGCCCGCGAACGGCCCGATCGGGTCCTTCCCGCCGCCCCACCCCGGCCCGGCGGCGGGCGGCGGCCCGCCGGTCAATCCCTTCGCGCCCCCCGGCCCGCCGGTCAATCCCTTCGCGCCCCCCGGCCCGGGCGGGGTGGTCCCTCCGCCGCCCCTCGCACCCCATGGGCCCGGCCAGATCCCGTACGGATACCCGGGCGGCTACGGCTACCCGTCCCAGCCCCACTACGGGGGCGGCGTTCCGGGGCCCTACGGCTGGCCCGGCGGGACGGGGGACAGTAACGGCATGGGCATCGCCGGGCTCGTGCTCGGCATCATCTCGGCCGTCGGCTTCTGCATGTGGCCGCTGGCCGTCATCCTCGGCATCCTCGGCGTCACCTTCGGCGCGGTCGGGCGCGGGAAAGCCAGGCGGGGCGAGGCCTCGAACCCCGGTCAGGCGCTGGCCGGGATCATCTGCGGAAGCGTGGGCATCGTGCTCGCGATCGGACTGGGCGTGCTGCTGATCGTGCAGCCCTGAGCCCCCGGCGGGTGCGGGCGCGGCCGTGCCCTGACGCCGGCCGCATCCGCGACCCGGTCCAGCCGTCACTCAGTGCGCAGCACCGACTCATCCGCAGCCTTGGCCCTGGTCGCCCCGTGGCTCAGGCCGTCCCGCGACCCAGCCGCAGCGGCGCTTCAGCCGCCGCCGTGGCTCAGGCCGTCCCGCGACTCCAGCCGCTGCCGTGGCTCAGGCCGTCCCGCGACCCGGCCGCAGCGGCGCTTCAGCCGCCGCCGTGGCTCAGGCTGCCGCCCGTACTCTCTTTCGGGCCTCCATCAGCGCGAACCCCAGCAGGTTCGGCCCCCGCCAGCGCTGCGGATCCATCGCCGCCTTGTCGTCCGCCGCCAGGCCGATGCCCCACACGCGGTCCATGGGGCTCGCCTCCACCAGCACCCGGTCGCCCGTACTCAGCAGGAACGAGCGCAGCCCGGGCTCCGAGGCGAACTTGTGGACGCTGCCCTCGACCACGATCCGGAACCGCTCCCGCTGCCAGGTCGCCTCGTCGAAGCCGCGCACCAGCCGCCCCTCCTTCTTCGCCTGGGCGGGAGACTTCGCGGCCAGCACCCGCTTCTCCGCTTCCACGTCCTCGAACAGGCGGGCCTTCCCGGCCATCATCCAGTGCTCGGCCGTCGGATAAGCGACGCCCTCGACCACGAAGGGTGACGGCCACCACTGGCTCAGACAGCTCGAGCCCAGCCGGCCGTCGGGCCGCGGCCGGTGCCCCCAGAAATGCAGGTACTTGATCCTCGCCCCGGCCCGGACCTGGCTGACCAGGGCTTCCAGGCAGTCGATCTTCTCCATGCACGCGAGTCTGGCACGCGCCACTGACACTGCGTCCTGCCTTTTCCGCTCCGACTCGACACCTGGTCGACCCGTCGCCGACAGATTTCGTCGCGTAACCAAAAGGCAACAACGGAATCACTTGTTGGAGTGCCCTTGCTCTGTCAGGATCGGCAATCAAATCAAGCTGGAGCTACGCCAGCCGCCACCGCGCACAGCGGGGCGAAGGCGGAGGAGAGCGACATGCAGGACCGGTTCCCCGCACAGGAACGTTTCGCGGACGGCGCTCAGTACATCGGGGGCCGTCTCAGACACGGCACATCAGGCCGCACCCACTCCGTGGTCGACCCCGCCACCGGCGAGGACGTCTTCACCTACGAGCTGGCCGGCGCCGACGACGTCGACGCGGCCGTCGCCGCCGCCCGCGCCGCCTTCCCGGGCTGGGCCGGCAGCACCCCGGGTGAGCGCTCCGACGCGCTGCACCGGTTCGCCGCCGTCCTCGCCGACCGCGCCGAGGAACTCGCCCGCGCCGAGTCCCTCCAGTGCGGCAAGCCGCTGAAGCTGACCCGGGAGTTCGACGTACCGGGCACCATCGACAACACCGCGTTCTTCGCCGGCGCGGCCCGCCACCTCGCGGGCCAGTCCGCCGGTGAGTACTCCGGCGACCACACCTCCTACGTCCGCCGTGAACCCATCGGCGTCGTGGGCTCCATCGCGCCCTGGAACTACCCCCTCCAGATGGCCGCCTGGAAGATCCTGCCGGCGATCGCGGCGGGCAACACCATCGTGCTCAAGCCCGCCGAGCTCACCCCGCTCACCTCGCTCCTCTTCGCCGAGGCGGCGACGGAGGCCGGGATCCCCGACGGTGTGATCAACATCGTCAACGGGACCGGACGGGAGGCCGGTGAGCGCCTCGTCGGGCATCCCGACGTCGCCATGACCTCCTTCACCGGCTCCACCGCCGTGGGCAAGCGCGTCGCCGAGGTCGCCACCGCGACCGTCAAGCGGCTCCATCTGGAACTGGGCGGCAAGGCGCCCTTCGTCGTCTTCGACGACGCCGACCTGGAGGCCGCGGCCAACGGCGCGGTCGCGGGGGCGCTCATCAACACCGGGCAGGACTGCACGGCCGCCACGCGCGCGTACGTGCAGCGACCCCTCTACGAGGCGTTCGTCGAGCGGACGGCCGTCCTGATGGAGACCGTCCGGCTCGGCGATCCCTTCGCCCCCGGCACCGACCTCGGCCCGCTGGTCTCGCACGTCCAGCGCGACCGGGTCGCCGCCTTCGTCGACCGGGCGCGTGCCTACGCGCGCGTGGTGACCGGCGGTGAGGTTCCGCAGGGGGATCTCAAGAACGGCGCCTACTATCGCCCCACCCTGATCGCGGACGCCGCCCAGGACAGCGAGGTCGTCCAGTCCGAGATCTTCGGCCCGGTCCTGGTGGTGCTGCCCTTCGACAGCGACGACGAGGGCATCTCGCTCGCCAACGACACCCCGTACGGGCTGGCCGCCTCCGCGTGGAGCCGGGACGTCTACCGGGCGAACCGGGCGACGCGCGAGATCAAGGCGGGGTGCGTGTGGGTCAACGACCACATCCCGATCATCAGCGAGATGCCCCACGGCGGCTACAAGGCCTCCGGCTACGGCAAGGACATGTCAGCGTACTCGTTCGAGGAGTACACACAGGTAAAGCACGTTATGTTCGATAACACGGCGGTGGCCCGCAAGCCCTGGCACCGCACCATCTTCGGGGACTGTTAGAGCGACGACGACCGGCCGACCGACCACGGCCGACCCTCCCGAAAGGGCACCACGCGCATGGAGCAGTACGAGCCCGACCGCCTGAGCCCGGCCCAAGTGGCCGCCATGCGGCGCAGCCTCCGCAACGGCAGGGCGGCCATGACCCGCCGGTCGCTGCTGCGCGCCTCCACGGGAGGCGCTCTGGCGCTGGGCGGCCTCGGCGCCCTCAGCGCCTGCGGGATCCCCGCGGCCGGCAAGACCGAGGGCGGCACGTCCGCCGACGATCACTCGGCGAAGGAGAAGACCGTCAGCTTCTCCAACTGGACCGAGTACATGGACGTCGACGACAGCGGAAAGCACCACCCGACGCTCGACGCCTTCGCCGAACGCACCGGCATCAAGGTCAAGTACACCGAGGACATCAACGACAACAACGAGTTCTTCGGCAAGATAAAGCCGCAGCTCGCCGCGGGCCAGGACACCGGCCGCGACATGATCGTCCTCACCGACTGGCTGGCCGCCCGCCTCATCCGCCTCGGGTGGGTCCAGAAACTGGACCCGTCCAACCTGCCGCACGCCTACGCCAATCTGTCGGGCCAGTTCCGCAGCCCCGACTGGGACCCGGGCCGGGCGTACTCGTATCCCTGGCAGGGCATCTCCACGGTGATCGCGTACAACAAGAAGGCGCTCGACGGCGTCGAGGTGAAGTCGGTCTCCGACCTCCTCGACAATCCCAAGCTCAAGGGCCGCGTCGGCTTCCTCACCGAGATGCGCGACAGCATGGGCATGATGCTGCTGGACATGGGCAAGGACCCGGCGAAGTTCACCGACGACGACTACGACGCCGCCATCGCCCGCCTCCAGAAGGGCGTCGACAGCGGTCAGATCCGCCGCTTCACCGGCAACGACTACACCTCCGACATCACCAGCGGTGACTTCGCGGCCTGTATCGCCTGGGCCGGCGACGTCGTACAGCTGAAGGCGGACAGTCCCGACGTCGACTTCGTCATTCCGGACAGCGGCTATCTGACGTCCAGCGACAACATGCTGATTCCCAACAAGGCGCGTCACAAGACGAACGCCGAACGGCTCATGGACTACTACTACGAGCCGGAGCCGGCCGCCGCACTCGCCGCGTACATCAACTACGTCTGTCCCGTGGACGGCGTGAAGGACGCGCTGGCGAAGATCGACGAGGATGCGGCGAACAACCCGCTGATCATCCCTGACAAGGCCATGCAGGCGAAGTCCCACTCCTTCCGCTCACTGAGCTCGAAGGAAGAGACCGCCTACGAGGCGAAGTTCGCGAAGCTCACCGGGGCGTGACGACGATGATGAAGACGACCAACAGCGGCAGCGGCGACGTCCGCCTGACCGGCATCAGCAAGACCTACGGCTCCTTCGCCGCCGTCCACCCGCTCGACCTGACCGTCCCGCAGGGCTCCTTCTTCGCCCTGCTCGGCGCCTCCGGCTGCGGCAAGACCACCACCCTGCGCATGATCGCCGGTCTGGAGGAACCTTCCTCCGGGACCGTCCACCTCGGCGACCAGGACGTGACGGCACTCCCGCCGTACAAGCGTCCGGTGAACACCGTCTTCCAGTCCTACGCCCTCTTCCCGCACCTCGACATCTTCGAGAACGTCGCCTTCGGTCTGCGCCGGCGCGGCATCAAGAGCGTGAAGAAGCAGGTCGAGGACATGCTGGAGCTCGTACAGCTCGGCGAGCAGGCCCGTAAGAAGCCGCACCAGCTCTCCGGCGGCCAGCAGCAGCGGGTCGCCGTGGCCCGCGCCCTGATCAACACCCCCAAGGTGCTGCTGCTCGACGAACCCCTCGGCGCTCTCGACCTCAAGCTGCGCCGCCAGATGCAGCTGGAGCTCAAGCGGATCCAGACCGAGGTCGGCATCACCTTCGTGCACGTCACGCACGACCAGGAGGAGGCCATGACGATGGCCGACACGGTCGCCGTGATGAACGCGGGCCGGGTCGAGCAGCTCGGCTCGCCGGCCGACCTCTACGAGAACCCGAACACCACGTTCGTCGCCAACTTCCTCGGCACGTCGAACCTCATCGAGGCCGAGGTCGACGCCAAGAGCGGCGACGACATCGTGCTGAAGGCGGGCGGCGGCAAACTCGTCCTGCCCGAGTCGCGCTGCTCCGCGCCCACGACGGCCGGCGGCAAGGTGCTGGTCGGAGTCCGTCCGGAGAAGATCTCCCTCACCCCTGCCGACGACGCCGGTGAGATACCCGAGGGCCGCAACCGCATCACCGGGAGGATCGCCAACTCGTCGTTCATCGGCGTCTCCACCCAGTACGTCATCGACAGCTCGGTCTGTCCCGAGTTCGAGGTCTACGCCCAGAACATCGACCGGGACGTCCGGCTCGCCCCCGGCGCCGAGGTCGTCCTGCACTGGAGCCCGGCCCACACCTTCGGTCTGGACGCGGCCCAGGACATCGACGCGGGCATCCAGGAAGAGGCGGCCCTCTGATGGCGACGCTCACCGAGGCGCCCCCGCCCCTCTCCCCGACGGCGCCGGCGAAGAAGCCGCCCCGCAAGCGCGGGCGCTGGACGCCGTACTGGCTGCTGCTGCCCGGTCTGCTCTGGCTGTTCGTGTTCTTCGCGCTGCCGATGATCTACCAGGCCTCCACGTCCGTGCAGACGGGCTCCCTGGAGGAGGGCTACAAGGTCACCTGGCACCTCGCGACCTACTGGGACGCGCTGAGCGAGTACTGGCCGCAGTTCCTGCGCTCGGTCCTCTACGCGGCCGCCGCGACGGTCCTGTGCCTGGTGCTCGGCTACCCGCTGGCCTATCTGATCGCCTTCCGGGCCGGCCGCTGGCGGAACCTGATCATGATCCTGGTGATCGCGCCGTTCTTCACCAGCTTCCTGATCCGCACCCTCGCCTGGAAGACGATCCTCGCGGACGGCGGCCCGGTCGTCGGCGCCCTCAACACGCTGCACGTCCTCGACGTCACCAGCTGGCTCGGCTGGACCGCGGGCGACCGGGTCCTGGCCACCCCGCTCGCGGTGGTCTGCGGTCTGACGTACAACTTCCTCCCCTTCATGGTCCTGCCGCTCTACACCTCGCTCGAGCGGATCGACGGGCGGCTGCACGAGGCGGCCGGGGACCTGTACGCCAGGCCGGTCACCACCTTCCGCAAGGTCACCTTCCCGCTGTCGATGCCGGGCGTGGTCTCCGGAACGCTGCTGACCTTCATCCCGGCGGCCGGCGACTACGTCAACGCGGAACTCCTCGGCTCGACGGACACCCGCATGATCGGAAACGTGATCCAGACGCAGTTCCTGCGGGTGCTGGACTATCCGACGGCGGCGGCCCTCTCCTTCATCCTGATGGCCGCCATTCTGCTCATGGTCACTCTCTACATCCGCAGGTCCGGGACGGAGGATCTGGTCTAAATGCCTCTCGTCAATTGGCTCAAGCGCCATTTCGTGGTCATCGCGGGACTTCTCACGCTCGCCTATCTCCTGCTGCCGAACATCGTCGTCACGGTGTTCTCCTTCAACAAACCGAAGGGGCGCTTCAACTACCAGTGGCAGCAGTTCTCCACCGACGCCTGGCAGGATCCGTGCGGGGTCGCCGGGCTGTGCGGGTCGCTGTCGCTCAGCCTCCAGATCGCCGTCTGGGCGACCATCGGCGCGACCGCGCTCGGCACGATGATCGCCTTCGCGCTCGTCCGCTACCGGTTCCGCGCGCGGGGCGCCGTCAACTCGCTGATCTTCCTCCCCATGGCGATGCCCGAGGTCGTCATGGCCGCCTCGCTGCTCACCCTGTTCCTCAACCTGGGTGCCCAGCTGGGGTTCTGGACGATCCTCATCGCGCACATCATGTTCTGCCTCAGCTTCGTCGTGACGGCGGTGAAGGCGCGCGTCATGTCGATGGACCCGCGCCTGGAGCAGGCCGCCCAGGACCTCTACGCCGGGCCGGGGCAGACGTTCCTGCGCGTGACGCTGCCCATCGCCGCCCCCGGAATCGCCGCGGGCGCGCTGCTCGCCTTCGCGCTCTCCTTCGACGATTTCATCATCACCAATTTCAACGCGGGCTCGACCGTCACCTTCCCCATGTTCGTCTGGGGTTCGGCGCAGCGCGGAACGCCCGTTCAGATCAATGTCATCGGTACGGCCATGTTCCTGATCGCCGTACTGTTCGTCCTGACCTCGATGGTCATCGGAAATCGCCGCAACAAGCAAAAGGCGTAATCAGAAAAGCCCTGTAGGGAGTTGAAATCATGGCCCCAAGCGCCATGAACCGGTGGATCACTTCTCTTTCCGACGCACAGCCGGTCCCGTACTGGCTGGAAGATCCCGGCAAGCCGCACCCCCAACCCGCGCTCACCGGCCCCGAGACCTGCGATCTGCTGGTCGTCGGCGGCGGCTACAGCGGACTGTGGACCGCGCTCGTCGCCAAGGAGCGCGAGCCGCAGCGGGACGTGGTGCTGCTGGAGGGCCGCGAGGTGGGCTGGGCCGCCTCGGGCCGCAACGGAGGCTTCTGCGCGGCCTCCCTCACTCACGGGCTGGCCAACGGGCTCGCCCGCTGGCCGGACGAGATCCACCGGCTGGAGGAGCTGGGCGCGCGCAACCTCGACGAGATCGAGGCGGCGATCGCCCGCCACGGCATCGACTGCGACTTCGAGCGCACCGGTGAGATAGACGTCGCCACCGAGACGTACCAGGCGCGGGAACTGCGCGACTGGTACGAGGAGCTCGAAGGCAAGGGTCTCGCCGGCGGGATGGAGTTCCTCGACGCGGACGCGGTGCGCGAGCAGGTCGCCTCGCCCACCTTCCAGGCGGGTCTGTACGACCGCCGGGGCGTGGCCATGCTCCATCCCGCCAAGCTCGTCTGGGGTCTGAAGCAGGCCTGCCTGCGGCTGGGCGTCCGCGTCTACGAGCACACCCCCGCCCTGACACTGACGTCCTACGGCGCCGGAACGGCCGTGGGCACCCCCTACGGGCAGGTGCGGGCCCGGCAGGTCGCGCTCGGCACCAACATCTTCCCCAACCTGGTCAGGCGGGTGCGGGCGTACACCGTCCCCGTCTACGACTACGCGCTGATGACCGAACCGCTGAGCGCCGAGCAGCTCGACTCGATCGGGTGGAAGAACCGGCAGGGCCTCGGGGACTCGGCCAACCAGTTCCACTACTTCCGGCTGTCGGCCGACAACCGGATCCTGTGGGGCGGATACGACGCGGTCTACCCCTACGGGGGCCGGGTGCGCGCCGAGTACGACGACCGGCCGGAGACGTACGCCAAGCTCGCCGGGCACTTCTTCGACTGCTTCCCGCAGCTGGAGGGCGTGCGCTTCACCCACGCGTGGGGCGGGGCGATCGACACGTGCTCGCGCTTCTCGGCGTTCTTCGGCACGGCCCACCAGGGGAAGGTGGCCTACGCGGCCGGGTACACGGGCCTGGGCGTCGGAGCCACCCGCTTCGGGGCCGAGGTGATGCTCGACCTGCTGTCGGGGGAGAGCACCGAGCGGACGTCGTTGGAGATGGTCCGCAAGAAGCCGCTGCCCTTCCCGCCGGAGCCCTTCGCCTGGACCGGCATCGCCCTCACCAAGTGGTCGCTGGCCCGCGCCGACGCGCACGACGGGCGGCGCAACCTGTGGCTGAGGACGATGGACCGGCTGGGGCTGGGCTTCGACAGCTGACCGATTCGGGTGAGCTGTGACCCGGTTCACTCCAACGGGTGGCCCCGATCCGCGTAATGCCCGCCGGGAACCTCCCTCTCCCTCGTGACGCGACCGCGTCCACGAGTGAAAGGGAGGTCTTCTCATGGCTGGGGCGAAGAAGGCCGTCGAATGGCTGGCATCCGTCGCACCGGATCCCGAGGCATGCCGCTGGGAGTGGGAACGCAACCCCCTGGGGGTGGCGCTGCTGCCCGCGGGCAGGGCCTGGGACGTACTCATCCTGCCGGGCGAGCTCGGCTATCCCACCCTCGACGTGCTCACCCGGATCCTGCACCGACCGGGTCCCGTGCTGGTCGACTTCGGAGACAACCGCATGGGTTTCCTCGTGGCGCCCGGCACCGCCGCCCGCTGGCTCGGCACCGGTATCCGCACGGCCGGGGACGGCACCTGGATCGTCGTGCCGTATCCGGGCCGTTCGACCCGGGGGGTCCGCTGGCTGGTCCCGCCGGACGGCTCCGGCACCCTGACCGATCCGGCGCTGCTCGAACTGGCGATGCACGAGGCGGCGGCGGGACTGGCCGGCGGAGAGGGCGGCTGACCGACGGGCACCTCCGCCGCAGTACCCGGCCGGGGCCGGCGCGCCCCCACGTCCCCCGTACCGGGAGGCACGGCAGATCCCTTTCACGTCGGCCGCCCGTGCGGCGGACGCGGACGCCTCCGCCTCCGGCACAGGGACGGCTACTCGGTGCTGCCGTCTGCCGTCTGCCGTCTGCCGTCTGCCGTCTGCCGGTGCCCGGTGTCTGTGTTCGCGCATGCTGCCCCGGGACTGCGCCTCGCTCCGTCGTCGCCGGCCTGCCCCGTCCGTCGCGTCACTCCGTCGACGTCGCCTTCAGCGCCAGCCACAGTTCCATCCGGACGTCCGGGTCGTCCAGTGAACGTCCGAGGATCTCCTCCACCCGCCGCATCCGGTAGCGCAGGGTGTGCCGGTGGACGCCCAGGTCGGCCGCCGCCGCGTCCCACTGGCCGTGGCGGGAGAGCCAGGCCCGAAGCGAGGCCACCAGGTCGCCGCGGCCGGTCGCGTCGTGTTCGTGCAGGGCGCGCAGCAGACCGTCCGCGAACGCCCTCACCGCGTCGTCCGCGAGAAGGGGCAGCACGGAGCCCGCCGCGAGCTGCTCGTGCTCCACGAGGACCCGTCCCCGGCGCCTCGCCACCGACAGCGCCTGCTCGGCCTGCTTGTACGCCGCCGCCGCGGCGATCGGCCCGGCCGGCGCGGACAGGCCCACGACGAGTCCGCCCTCGTCGCCGGACTCGGGTCCGGCGCCCCCGGCCGCCCGGGTGCCCTCCAGAGCCGACGTGTACTGCGCGCACGCCGCCCCGGCCGCGCCTCCGTCCGCGACCAGGGCCACCAGCCGGTCGCCCTCGGGCACCACCAGCACGGCCTCCCCGGCCCGGGCGGCCGCCGACTCGACGGCCTCGGTGAGACCGTCGAAGGGGTCGCCGCTCGCGTCGCCCGCGGCCGAAGCCGTCGCCGCGTCGGCGACGATCACCCGGAAGGGGGCGTCGAGCAGACCGCCGTACAGGTCCCCGGCGACGGCCCGCGCGTGGTCCGGTTCGCCCGCCAGCAGCATGCACAGCACCGCCGCACCGATCCGCTGCTGTGCCGCGTGCAGCGAGCGGGAGCGTTCCGTGGTCAGGGTGAGCAGCGCGATGGCCGAGTGGACGGCGTACCGCTCGGCGGTGCCGGGAGCCGAGGCGGTGCCGACCGCGAGCGCGGCCCGCGGGCGCCGGCCGGCGCCCAGGGAGTGCAGCTCGATCCGGTCGTCGTGCCGGTCGTCGGGTCCGGAACGCTCCGCACCCCCGCCGCCGCCCACCACCGCCGAGGCCGGGGCCGGCCGCTCCCGCAGCCGTTCCACCTCCGCCGTGAGCCGCGCCGCGCGCCGGCCCGCCCACTCCGGCGCGGCTCCCACGACGGCGCCCGAGGCGTCGTACAGGGCCGCCCACCCGTCGACCTGAGCGGCGAGCGCGCGGAGCAGCCCCTGGGGGCCGTCCGTCAGCGCCTGCTTCGTCAGCTCGCGCTGAGCCGCGAACCCGGCCGTGACCGCCCGGTACTGGTCGGCCGCGATCGCCGCCGACACCGCCTTGCTGATGGCGAGGAAGGGCGTGCGGCGCGGCACCTCCAGCAGGGGCAGACCCTCCTCCTCGGCCGCGTCCACGAGGGCCTTCGGGATGTCCTCGTAGTTGACGCCGACGGCGAAGCCCAGCCCGACCACCCCGGCCTTGGCCAGCCGCCGCACATAGCGCCGCATGGCATCCGGGTCCTCCGCGTCCAGCTTGAGCGCGGTGATCAGGAGCAGTTCCCCGCCCTCCATGTACGGCACGGGGTCCGCGAGCTCGCTGACGTGCGCCCAGCGCACCGGCACGTCCAGCCGGTCCCCGCCCGCCCGCACGGTCAGTTTCAGCGCGGAGTGATGGACGAGCGAGGCGAGCGTGGGAGGCATGGGGCCTTCAGGTCGGGGAGCGATCGGCGGTGATCGGCGTGACGGGCGGTGTGATCTTTTGGCCGCCGCGTATGAACGGCCTCACCCGATTCTGCCTCACTGTACGGACCGCGGCCGCGCCTTCAGCCCCGCAGATCCACCAGCAGGGGTGGCGCGTGCTCCCCCCGCACGTTGGCCAGGGACAGCACCGCGTGGCCGGGCGGCACCTCGTGCGCCAGCCGGGACGCCGACCACCGCTCCCGCTCGACCTCGCGCACGGTCACCGCGTCCGTGGTCACCGCCTTGCCGGTCACCAGCTTGCGCAGGGCGTGGATGGCGCGGGTCATCGGCTGGTCGGCGAAGACGGTGTGCCGGGCGACCTCCGTGGTCTCCACCCACTCGGTGCCCCAGGTCTGCGCGAACCGGCTGCCGTCCCAGGTGGTGATGCCGGAGAACGCCATCCGGCAGCCGACGGCCCCGTACAACGGCCCGTGCAGCGCCTCCGGGACGTCGCCGACCGAGCGCAGGGCGAGCACCACGCCGGCGTTCTGCGAGCGCAGCCGCTGGAGCCGGCGCACCGACCCGTCGGTGACCGTGCCCGTCGCGTCGTCCAGGACCAGACAGGCGAAGTGGTCGCGCCGCTCCCGCACGACGGTGTGGAACTGGGCGAGGACCAGCCGGGTGATCAGCCGGGCGGCCTCCTCGTGACCCCGCTCGGGCAGGTCGACGCGGACCCGCAGCGGGTGGTGGGCGACGGCGCGCAGCGAGAACGCCCGGTGCGCGTTGCCGCCGCCACCGAAGAACTCGGCGAACACCGGGCGGTTCAGCAGCGCCAGCCGGTCGGCGAGGGCCCGGCCCGCGTCGCCCGGGGTCCCCGTCTGACGGACGCGCGCCTCCAGCTCACGGCGCATCACCTCGTCACCGGCCACGGCCTCGCGCAGCGCGGACAGCGCGGCCGGTTCGCCCTCCAGGAGCTCGCGCAGCTCGGGCAGGGTGGGGAAGCAACCGTGCGCGCTCCGGTAGGGGCCGAGTACCTGGGCGAGCGCCGTGGCCGCGCTCTGCCCGCTCACCGTGTCGAGGTCGCCGACCAGTGCCTCGGCGAGGATCTCGGCCGCCTCGTCCGGGTCCTCGGACTCCGCGTACGGGTCCAGGTCGTGCACGGACGAGGGGTCCCCGATCCCGACGATCACGTCGAACGCGGAGTCGGAGCCGAGCCGGCCGCCCCCGGGCGACGACACCGCGACGACGGCGCACGCCCCGGTGAGCGCCTGGAGGGCGAGCGCCTCGGTGAGCGGCTCGACCAGGGTCCGGGTCTTGCCCGACCCGGACGGTCCGACCGCGAGCAGCGAGGTGCCCAGCACGTCAGGGCCGAGCGCGGCGCCCGCGTCGTGGTAGCTGACCGGGGTGCGCTCGGCGGCGACCCAGCGGCCGACGCGCACCTGCCCGGTGAGCAGATCGTGGCGCGCGGTGCGCCGGGGCAGGTCGCGGGCGCCGGAGGGGTGGGTCCAGGCGGCCCCGCCCTGCCGCAGCACGGTCTCCCGGAAGTCCGCGAGCCCCGCCGTCCAGGCCCGCCGTACGCGCACGCAGTCCACGTCGCTCATCCGGCCGGCGGCCACCTCGGCGGTCAGCAGGTCGGCCGCCTCGTACTGCCCCGCGTCCCGCAGCTCGGGCCACTGGGCGCGGGGCCGCTCGACCGCGGGCGCGGCCTGGCCGGGCCCGGCGCGCCGGGCGGCGAGTCGTTCCTGCACGTACGGCCACCAGCCGCCGACCTTCGCGAACGGCCACACCACGAGCACCGTGATGACCGTGTACAGCACGTTGGTGAACAGGGGGGAGGCGAACAGTTCGTAGCTGCCGGAGATCAGCACGATCAGCGAGAACAGCGGGTCGATGACGGGCAGGGCGTCCCAGCCGACCCCGAACGCGCCGGGGAAGACGAAGCTGAGGGTGGCGAGCGCGCCCAGCAGGGCGACGAGAGCCCGCGCGGGCTGCGGCCGGCGGCCCACGAAGTGCCGCACGGCGTGTGCCCAGCTGCCCAGCCGGCCCATGGCGTAGACGAGGACGGCGAAGAACACGCCGTCGTAGACCACGCGCGCCTCGGCGCCCTGCGTGGACTTCGGGGACGCGATCGTGCCGCCCCACCACCAGTCGTCCGGGGTGAACAGCCGCAGCAGGGTGAACTGGTAGGGCAGGCCGCCGCGCCGCCACAGCGACCACAGGACCAGCGCGACCACCAGCGGGACCAGCATGCCGACGACGGTGACCGGCGCGAGCCGCTCCGTGGCCCGGGCCGCCTTCGGCGGCCGGTAGCCGAAGCGCCAGATCCCCGTCCCGGCCGTGGGGCGGGTCTCGTCGAGCCAGTCGGCGACGGCGGACGCGGCCCGCGGGGAGTGCCCCGGAGCAGGCGGTACGCCCGGCGCCCGGTCCGGCCGCGGCGGAGTCGAGGGCGGCCGCGCCGGCCCCGCCGGGCGCGGCACAGGATTCGCCTGCGTACCCCGCGCGTCCTGCGTCCCGTCGCTGTCCATCGCCCCTGCCCCCTGACCAGCCGTTCCGTCCACCATCAGCGAGTCAATCTAACGCGCCCGCAAGGGGAGTTCACCGCTTACGCGGCCGGGCCTGCGACGATCACCGTCCGGTGGCACTGTCCACGACGGACAAGCCGCCGCGCCGACACCGCCCACATGGAGCATGCCCACCCTCCACTCCCCGTCCTAGCCTGCGAGAAAAGAACGAAAGCGTCCGCAAAACCCCAGGAGCCCCTCATGACCGCCCTTCCGCAGGAGCGCCGCGTCGTCACCGCCATCCCCGGCCCGAAGTCGCAGGAACTCCAGGCCCGCCGTACCGCCGCGGTCGCGGCCGGTGTGGGTTCGGTGCTCCCCGTCTTCACCACGCGCGCGGGCGGCGGCATCATCGAGGACGTCGACGGCAACCGCCTGATCGACTTCGGCTCCGGCATCGCCGTCACGTCCGTCGGCGCCTCCGCCGAGGCCGTCGTGCGCCGGGCCACCGCTCAGCTCGCCGACTTCACCCACACCTGTTTCATGGTCACCCCCTACGAGGGCTATGTGGCGGTCGCCGAGGCCCTCGCCGAGCTCACCCCCGGTGACCACGCCAAGAAGTCCGCGCTGTTCAACAGTGGCGCCGAGGCCGTCGAGAACGCCGTCAAGGTCGCCCGCGCGTACACCAAGCGGCAGGCGGTCGTCGTCTTCGACCACGGCTACCACGGCCGCACCAACCTCACCATGGCGCTGACGGCGAAGAACATGCCGTACAAGCACGGCTTCGGCCCGTTCGCGCCCGAGGTCTACCGCGTCCCGGTCGCCTACGGCTACCGCTGGCCCACCGGCGCCGAGAACGCGGGCCCCGAGGCCGCCGCGCAGGCCATCGACGAGATCACCAAGCAGGTCGGCGCGGACAACGTCGCCGCGATCGTCATCGAGCCGCTGCTCGGCGAGGGCGGCTTCATCGAGCCGGCCAAGGGCTTCCTTCCGGCCATCAGCAAGTTCGCCTCCGACAACGGCATCGTCTTCGTCGCCGACGAGATCCAGTCCGGCTTCTGCCGCACCGGTCAGTGGTTCGCCTGCGAGGACGAGGGCATCGTCCCGGACCTGATCACGACGGCCAAGGGCATCGCGGGCGGTCTGCCGCTCGCCGCCGTGACCGGCCGCGCCGAGATCATGGACGCCGCGCACGCGGGCGGCCTGGGCGGCACCTACGGCGGCAACCCGGTGGCCTGCGCGGGCGCGCTCGGCGCGATCGAGACGATGAAGGAGCTCGACCTCAACGCGAGGGCGAAGCACATCGAGGCCGTCATGAAGGGCCGCCTCGCCGCCATGGCCGAGAAGTTCGAGATCATCGGCGAGATCCGCGGCCGTGGCGCGATGATCGCGATCGAGCTGGTCAAGGACCGTACGACGAAGGAGCCGAACCCCGAGGCGACCGCCGCGCTCGCCAAGGCCTGCCACCAGGAGGGCCTGCTGGTCCTGACCTGTGGCACGTACGGCAACGTGCTGCGCTTCCTGCCGCCGCTGGTCATCGGCGAGGACCTGCTGAGCGAGGGCCTCGACATCATCGAGCAGGCTTTCGCGCGCATCTGAGCATGGTTCGGCGCGCATCTGAGCCTGGGCACCGCACAGCTGATTCCCATGGGCCGCAGAGCGTGTGAAGAAGGTGTGCGAGGAGGATGGCGGGACGGGATACAGCCTGTCGTACGGCCCGCCTCTGCCGTAGGTTCTCAGCAGATGAGAGATACACCCCGTCCGCAGGGGACTGCGGACGGACCCAGGCCGGGGCCTCCCCAGCTTCGACCTGGTCGTGCCCTCGCGCACACAACCGGAGTTTCCGGCTTCGGATCTCCACACCGATCGGACGGCCGCCCGCCCCAAACCCCCCGGGGCGGCCGGCACTCCGGTCCGGACGGCCACCCCGGAACCACCCCCCCCTGTTCCGGGGTGGCCGACCTCCTTCTGAGGTGCAGACCACGGAAAGCGGACCCCGGATTCGATCCGGGGTCTTTTTCGTGGTCCTTTTCGGTCCGGGCTCCTTCTCCGCCGTCCGGCCGCTGCTGACAAGCTGGGGCCCATGCCGTCCCGCCCCACCCGCCTCACCCACGCCGTCCTCGGCCTTCTGCCGCCCGGCCTGCTCTTCGCGCTGATCACCTGGCAGGTCGCCGCCGACGGCCCGCTGCTGCGCCCGGACGAGCGCCTCAGCCGCGCCCTCGTCCATCCCGACCGGGCCTCCGAGCTGCTGGCCGACCTGGGCGAGGTGCAGATCGCGGTGCCCGTCCTGGTGCTGGCCGCCGGGTACGTCGCGTGGCGGGGGAGAGCGGCGGGCGGGGCGCGGTGGTGGGTGCCGTCCCTGGCCGCGTCGGCCGTGATGGTGCTGGTGCCGCTGATCGTCGTCCCCCTGAAGGTGTGGACCGACCGGCCCGGTACGCCCGCCGTGCCCCCGGCCACCGGCTACTACCCCTCCGGGCACACGGCGACGGCGGCCGTCGCCTACGGTGCGGCGGCGCTGATCCTGCTGCCGTGGCTGCGCGCCGCGTCCGCCCGGTGGCTGGCCCTCGCGACGAGTGCCCTCCTCGTCCTGGCCGTGTCGTTCGGGCTGGTCCGGCGCGGCTACCACTGGCCGCTGGACGTCGTGGCGAGCTGGTGTCTGTGCGCGGTGCTGCTCGGCGCGCTGTGGCTCCTCCTGGAACGGGAGCGGCTCCGCACGGCAGCGGGGCGACCGTGCCAAATGGGCGCACCCCGGCCGTCCACCCGTACGACTCGGACAAGCGACCCTTCGGCCTCCCGCCCCTACCGTGGAGCACGGAAACCACAGGACACCCCCTGAGCGGAAGGGCCGGGACTCGCAATGCCGCAGGAAAAGAATGTGGGGGCCACCCACGCCTTCTGGCTGGCCGGCCGCCAGGTCACCGGCGAGGACGGCTTCGACGTCACCTCCCCGTGGGACGGCCGGCTCGTCGGCCGGGTCGGCGTGCCGACGGACGCGCAGGTCGAGGAGGCCGTGGCCGCCGCGTACGCCGTGCGGGACGAGTTCGCCGCGACCCCGGCCCATGTGCGCGCCGCCGCCCTCGACCACGTCAGCAAGCGGCTCGTCGAGCGCACCGAGGAGATCGCCCAGCTCATCTCCGCCGAGAACGGCAAGCCGATCAAGTGGGCGCGGGGGGAGGTCGGCCGAGCCGTCTCCGTGTTCCGGTTCGCGGCCGAGGAGGCCCGGCGGTTCAACGGCGGCGAGGCCCAGCGGCTCGACACCGACGCCGGCGGCCAGGGTCGGCTGGCGCTCACCCGGCGCTTCCCGAAGGGCGTCGTGCTCGGCATCGCGCCGTTCAACTTCCCGCTGAACCTGTGCGCCCACAAGATCGCCCCGGCGATCGCGGCCGGTGTGCCGATCATCCTCAAGCCGGCTCCGGCGACCCCGCTGTCCGGCCTGGTCATCGGTGACCTGCTGGCCGAGACCGAGCTGCCGGCCGGCTCCTGGAGCATCCTGCCGGTCGCCAACGACCGCATGTCCGCCCTCGTCCAGGACGAGCGCCTGCCGGTCATCTCCTTCACCGGCTCCGAGAAGGTCGGTTACGCGATCATGGACTCGGTGCCGCGCAAGCACTGCACCCTGGAGCTGGGCGGCAACGGCGCGGCCGTCGTCCTCGGCGACTTCGCGAGCGACGCCGACCTCGACTGGGCCGCCACCCGCATCGCGACCTTCTCCAACTACCAGGGCGGCCAGTCCTGCATCTCCGTGCAGCGGGTCATCGCGGACGCCTCCGTGTACGACCGGCTGCTGCCGCGCATCGTCGCCGCCGTCGAGGCGCAGGTCACCGGCGACCCCTCGGACGACAAGACCGATGTGGGCCCGCTGGTCAGCGAGGACGCGGCCAAGCGCGTCGAGACCTGGGTGGACGAGGCCGTCGCGGCGGGCGCCTCCCTCCTCGCGGGCGGCAAGCGGGACGGCGCCTCCTACGCGCCGACCGTCCTCACCGACGTACCGGCGGACACCACCCTCGCCTGCGAGGAGGTCTTCGGACCGGTCCTCACCGTGACGAAGGTGGACGGCGAGGCCGAGGCCTTCGCCGCCGTCAACTCCTCCAAGTACGGCCTCCAGGCGGGCGTGTTCACGCACGACGTCCAGGTCGCCTTCCGGGCGCACCGCGCGCTGGAGGTCGGCGGTGTCATCGTCGGCGACGTGCCCTCCTACCGCGCCGACCAGATGCCGTACGGCGGCGCCAAGCAGTCCGGCGTGGGGCGCGAGGGCGTGCGGTTCGCGATGGAGGACTACACGTACGAGCGGGTGCTGGTCCTCACCGGGCTCGCGCTCTGAGGTCACCCTCTAGCTAATGGGAACCATTTTCATATAGGCTCCCCGAAGGGGTCCGGCACCGGTGCCTTCCGGTGCCGGACCCCTTCTTCGTGCCGGCTTCCTCCGGACCCTCAGCCGGTGAAGCCGACATGCGCCAGCCGCAGCGGGCCGCGCAGTCTGAGACGCAGATCGTGGACGCCCCCGGCGGTGAGGGCCGCGTCGACGGTGCGGTGGTCGTACGGTCCCGCAGCGGGCGCGGCGACCGTCAGCGTGGCCAGGGTCGGGCCGCCGTCGAGCGACAGCTCCACCGTGCCCGAGCCGGCCGCCGTCAGCGTCACGCCCGTCGTGCCGGCGCCCATGCCGAAGTCGCAGGCCCGGTAGACCACTTCGCCCGTCCCGCCCGCCACCGGCGTCACCGCGTCGCCCGACACCTTCGTACGGTCGACGATCTCCACCCCGCTCTGCTCGTCGAAGTCGGCGGCCTCCAGACCGCGCCGGCGGACCGGGCGCGGGGCGGACGGCTCGCCCTCCAGCGTGACGGTCGTCCGCAGCCGGACGTCCGCGCTGGACGCGCCGACCAGCAGCTCGTACGGGCCGGACTCCAGACGCCACCGGCCCTGCGCCACGTCCCAGAAGGCGAAGGCGGACAGCGGGACGTCGAAGGAGAGCTCCGCGCTCGCCCCCGGGGCGAGCGTGACGCGGCGGTGGTCGAGCAGCTCGCGGCGCGGCCGGGTGACCGAGGGGTCCACGGCGCGGGTGTAGAGCTGGGCGACCTCGTCGGCCCTCAGGTCCCCGGTGTTGGTGACCGTGCAGGAGACGTGGGCCGTGCCGTCCTCGACGCGCACCGCCAGGTCCGCGTAGGAGAACGACGCGTACGACAGGCCGTGCCCGAACGGGAACAGGGGGGTGCCCTCGAAGTAGAGGTACGTCTGACGGGCGCCGATCACGTCGTAGTCGAGGAGGTCGGGCAGATCGGCGTCACCGGCGTACCAGGTCTGCGGGAGGCGTCCGGCCGGGGAGACGTCACCGGCCAGGACCCGCGCGAGAGCGGTGCCCGCGGCCTGACCGCCGTGCGCCGTCCACAGCACCGCGGACAGCGGGCCCGGCTCGATCGCGTACGGATACGCCGACACCAGGGCCAGCACCGTGCGCGCGTTCGCCGCCCGGGCGGCCGCCAGCAGCCGCTCCTGGTGGGCCGGCAGCCGCAGCGTGGTGCGGTCCTCGGTCTCCCGGCCGTTGATGTGCGGGTCGTTGCCGGCCACGACCACGACCACGTCGGCCGCGGCCGTGACCCGGGTCACCGCGTCCTCGCCGGATTCGACGACGACCACTTCGACGACCGTGTGGACCTCGTGATTCTCCTCGTCCGGCCCGGCAACCCTGACGCCGTCGGCGGCGACACAGACGGGGCGACCCGTTCCCAGATGCAGCAGGAGGTGACCGTGTCCGTGTCCGTAGCCGTGGGTGTCCCCGTCGGCGTCCGCCCGCGGTTCCAGGCGGAACGTCTCCTGGACGACCCAGCCGCCGGGCTGGTCGGCGGAGGCGCGCAGGTAGCCGTCCTCGGCGACGGAGAGGTAACGCCCGTCGGGCGCGCGCAGCGTCAGCACGCCCTCGCCCCAGTCGACGAGCGCGAGCTCCGTACCGGTCGAGTCCGTGGTCAGCGGCGGGAGGTCGGTGCGGCCCGCGAGCAGCGCCGGGTCGAGGGCGCCCTCGACGCCGCGCACCTCGTCGGTGGCCTCGGGGGCGGTGGGGACCTTCAGGAACGTCCCCGCGGAGGTCTTGAGCAGGACCCGGTCCACGCCCTCCGCGAACTCCACGCGCTCGGCGCCGAACCGCTCGTACAGGCCCTCCAAAGGGGTGGAGCGGTGCAGCAGCGTGCCGCTGTACCAGTCGAGCTTGCACTCGTCGGCGAGCAGGCCGACGACCGCGATCCGGGTGTCGGCGGCCAGCGGCAGCACACCGTCGTTGCGCAGCAGGACGATCGCCTGCTCGGCGGCCTCCCCGGCGAGCGTGCGATGGGCCGGGGAGTCGAACTCGCCGGTGCCGGCGTGCGGATCGTAGTGCGGGTCGAACTCGCCCAGCCGGAAGCGGACCGAGAGCTGACGGCGGACCGCCGCGTCGACGTCGGCCTCGGTCAGCAGGCCCTGCTCCAGGGCCCCCTCGACCCGGGCGACGATCTTCGAGCTGTCCGTGCCGTGGTCGGTGAAGCTGTCCACTCCGGCCACGAGCGCGGCCGCCGTCGCCTCCTCGTGGGTGTCGAAGTAGTGCTCGGAGTCGACCAGGTTGGAGGGCGCGCCCGCGTCCGAGCAGACCAGCAGCTCCTCGTCGGTCCAGGCGCGCAGGTGCTCGCGCAGATACGGCGAGACATGGTTGGGGCGGCCGTTGACCAGGTTGTACGCCGGCATCACCCCGGCCACCGCGCCCGCCTCGACGCATCCGCGGAAGGCGCGCAGGTCGTACTCGTGGAGCACCCGCGGGCGGACCGAGGACGAGGTGACGTCCCGGCCGGTCTCGTTGTTGTGGGCCAGCCAGTGCTTGAGGACCGGGGCCGTGCGCCAGTACGTCGGATGATCACCGCGCAGTCCGTGCGTGTAGGCGGTGGCGATGGCGGAGGTCAGCCGGGGGTCCTCGGAGTAGCCCTCCTCGTTGCGGCCCCACAGGGGGTGGCGCAGCAGGTTGACGGTGGGGGACCAGACGTTCAGGCCTACCCGCTCGTCCCGGGCGCGCATCGCCCGGACCTCCTTGGACACCGCCTCGCCGATCCGGCGTACGAGGTCGGTGTTCCAGGTCGCGCCCAGCCCCACCGCCTGCGGGAACACCGTCGCGGGGCCCATCCAGGCGACACCGTGCAGGGCCTCCTGGCCGGTGCGGAACGCGGCGATGCCGAGACGCTCGACGGCGGGCGCGAACTGGTGCAGGAAGGAGACCTTCTCCTCGGGGGTCAGCCGGGACAGCAGATCGTCGATGCGCTTCGCGAACGGCAGCTGCGGATCGCGGAAAGGCGGCGTGGGCGGCGTGTGTGCGGTCACGTGGGGATCCCTTTGCGGTGGAGCGGGGAGGCTCTTTCGAAGCGCTTCGATGCTCATTCGACGGTGGGGCGGGTGTCAAGGGGACTTCACCGCAATTTCAAGCAGCACATACGGAGAGGTCGCCCCTGATACCTCGGAGGAATGTTGGGAGCGACCCTTGTGCACCCCAGGGTGTTCACTTAACCTCGCAGCAACATCGAAGCGCTTCGACTGGAAAACGTCGAGACATTCGTCGGAGGACCGCTTCAGCTCAGCCAGTTCCACTCGAGACACCGCAGCCGACGGCCACCGCCGGGTGTCCTGGTGCGCCATGAAGGGTTGACGCAATGACGCCGAACGCCGCCTCCCTCTCCGCTGGTCCTTCCGGACCCAGCCGGAGAAGCTTCCTCGCCTCCACGGCGGTCGCCACCGCCGCGGTGGCGGGAGGGATGCCGTTGCTTGCCGCCTGCGGCGGTACGGACAGCGGCTCGCGCGACGGCACCACCTCGGGCAAGGACGCCAAGAAGATCCTCCCGGCGTACGTCGCCTCCCACGTGGTGACGCCCGACATCCCGTCGAAGAACGGCTCCTCGGTCGGCTTCAGCAGCAAGCTCGACCTCGCCACGCTGAAGTCCTCGGTGCCGAAGACGCTCGGCAAGGGCGGCAAGGTCACCGTCATGTCGCCGTTCTGGGGCTCACCGCCGAAGAGCGACAACGCCTACTACACGGCGATGAACGCCCTCATCGGCGTCGACGTCGTCTGGCAGAACCAGGACGGCAACACCTACGACCAGAAGCTCGGCGCCGTGCTCGCCTCCAGCGACGTGCCGGACGTGGTGGTCGTCCCCGGCTGGAACATGGGCGGCAAGATACCCAGCGCCATCCTCAGCAAGTTCGCCGACCTGGGCCCGTACCTGTCCGGTGACAAGGTCAAGGAGTACCCGAACCTCGCGGCGATTCCGACCGACGCCTGGCAGCGCTCCCTCTTCGGCGGCAAGCTGCGCGGTCTGCCGATGCCGTCGTCCTACGTCACCAACATCGTGCCCTTCTACCGCAAGGACCTCTTCGACAAGAACGGCTACGAGGTCCCGACGACGACGGACGAGTTCACGGCCCTGGCCAAGGAGATCACCAACGCCAAGGCCAAGGTGTGGGCCTGCGGCGACATGAAGTGGACCGCGTTCAACAGCTTCGGAGTGCCGTCCGGCGGGGAGAAGCCGCTCGGCTGGATCCTCGAGGGCGGCAAACTGATCAACCGCATCGAGCTGGACTCCTACCTCGAAGCGCTGGAGTGGACCCGCAAGCTGTTCGCCGCCGGTTACGTGCACCCGGACTTCAAGCTGGGCAAGAGCCAGGCCGTCGACCCGAGCACCAAGTTCGCCGCCGGCGAGTTCCTCATCTACAACAACGACATCTCCAGCTGGTACGGGCAGCAGGCCTCGCAGGCCGCCCAGAACCCGGACTTCCGGATCTGGGGCATGGACATCTTCGGCCACGGCGGCGCCGACCCGGTCATCTACGCCACCCAGCCGGCCAACATCTTCGCCTTCGTCAACAAGAAGGCCTCCGAGGCCGTCATCCGCGATGTGCTGGCCGTCGCCAACGTCACCGCCGCCCCGTACGGCACCAAGGAGTACATGCTCACCAACTACGGGGTGGAGGGCACGCACTACAGCGTCAAGGACGGGGTGCCCGTCAAGAACGACAAGGGCAACCAGGAGGTCCTCAACGCCTTCGTGATGGTCGCGAGCCCGGCGTCGACCATCGCCCACCCCGACTTCCCGGACATCGCCAAGGGCCAGGTCGAGTGGCAGCAGCGGATGGGCGCCTTCACCAGGAAGTCGGCCTTCTACGGCATGCAGATCACCGAGCCCAGCCGCTGGACCAACCTCTCCAACAACTTCGAGCAGCTGGAGGACGACATCGTCCGCGGCCGCAAGAAGGTCGGCGACATGCAGGCGGCCGTCTCCGACTGGAAGAAGAAGGGCGGCGACGAGCTGCGCGCCTGGTACCAGAAGCTGCTCGACGACAACGGCACGGCGACGAGCTGACGGCAGCGAGGCAAGGAGAACGGCCGTGTCGCACAGCACGGTGCCTCGGAGCAGGGCCGAGGCCGACGAGCCGGGAAAGACCCCGGTGGCGCCCGGCGGCGCCACCGGCCCCCGCCGGAAACGGTCCTCCGGGAAGCTGGGCCTGCGGGTCAGGCTCAGACGGGACCGCGTCCTGCTGCTGATGACGCTTCCGGCCATCGTCCTCATCCTGCTCTTCAACTACGTGCCGATCCTCGGCAACGTGGTCGCCTTCCAGGACTACGACCCCTACGTCAGCGACAACGGGATCGTCGCCATCTTCCACAGCCCCTGGGTGGGGGTGGAGAACTTCCAGCGGCTCTTCGAGGACTCGGCCTTCTGGGAGGCCGTCCAAAACACCCTGGTGCTGTTCTTCCTCCAGCTGGTGCTCTACTTCCCGATCCCGATCACGCTCGCGCTGCTCATCAACAGCGTGGTCAGGCCCCGGATCCGGGCGGTGTCGCAGGCGATCCTCTACCTGCCGCACTTCTTCTCCTGGGTGCTGGTCATCGCCGTGTTCCAGCAGCTGTTCGGCGGCGCGGGGATCCTCTCGCAGCTGCTGCGGCAGCACGGGTACGACGGCATCGACATCATGACCGACCCGGAGACCTTCAAGTTCCTGATCACCGCGCAGAGCGTCTGGAAGGACGCCGGCTGGGGCATCATCGTCTTCCTCGCCGCGCTGGCCTCGGTCAACCCCGACCTGTACGAGGCCGCCGCGATGGACGGCGCGAACCGCTGGCGCCGGATGTGGCACGTGACGCTGCCGGCCCTGCGCCCGGTGATCGCGCTGCTGCTGGTGCTGCGGGTGGGCGACGCGCTGACGGTGGGCTTCGAACAGATCCTGCTGCAGCGCACCGCGGTCGGGCCAGGGGCGTCGGAGGTCCTCGACACCTTCGTGTGGTGGAACGGCGTCCGCAACCAGGACTTCGGCTACGCGGCCGCCGCCGGTCTGATCAAGGGCGTCATCAGCCTCGGTCTGGTGCTCGTCGCGAACAAGGTGGCCCATCTCATGGGCGAGCAGGGGGTGTACCAGAAGTGACCGCCGTGATCGACAAACCCGTGCGCCCGCCCGGCCGCTGGGCCGCGCCGCCGCGGCCCGTGTGGGAGGAGGAGCCCGGCAGGGCCGGCCTCGCGGGCAAGGGCATCGCCCTGTCCTTCGCCTGCCTGGCGATCCTCTTCCCGCTGTGGATCGTCCTCGTCACCAGCCTCTCCTCGCGGAAGACCATCGACGAGGCCGGCGGGCTGGTGATGGTGCCCAAGGGGATCACCTTCATCGCCTACCGGGAACTGCTCAGCGGCGGACAGGTCACCCGCGCGGCGGTCATCAGCGTCCTGATCACCCTCGTCGGCACGCTCTTCTCGATGGGCGTCTCCGTACTGTGCGCCTACGGTCTCTCCCGCTCGGGCTCGCTGGGGCACCGGTGGATCCTGATGGTCCTGCTGGCGACCATGTTCTTCAGCGCCGGCCTGATCCCGACCTACCTGCTGGTGCAGTCCCTGGGCCTGATGGACACCTACCTCGCGCTGATCCTGCCGAGCGCGATCAGCGTGTTCAACATCCTGGTCCTGCGCGGCTTCTTCATGGGGATCTCGCAGGAGCTCGTCGACAGCGCGCGGATCGACGGGGCGGGGGACTTCCGGATCCTCTGGCAGATCGTCATGCCGCTGTCGAGGGCGGTGCTGGCCGTCATCACGCTGTTCTACGCCGTCGGGTACTGGAGCGCCTGGTTCAACGCGTCGCTGTACCTCAACGACCAGGACATGATGCCGTTGCAGAACGTCATGATCCAGCTGGTGCAGAAGCAGGAGGCACCGGTCGGGCTGGGGCAGGCGATCAAGACGGGGCAGTTGTCGGGGCTGGCCGTGCAGATGGCGGTCATGGTGCTGGCTCTGCTGCCGGTGGCGGTGTTGTCGCCGTTCGTCCAGAAGCACTTCAAGAAGGGGATGCTGACGGGGGCGGTCAAGGGCTGACGTCCCCCTTCGGGGCGAGGGGCGGCGGACTGTCGTACTTCGGCCGCGGGCTTGCGGGGCCGGTCGCGCAGGTCCCCGCGCCCCTGGGGCCCCCTCGTCCCCTCCCCGGCTGCGGGCAATCGCGCCTCCGCCGGTGAGCGAAACGCACCCCCGGCCCACCGCGTCCACCTTTCGTCCACGACCCCCTGCGAGGAAACCCGTGCACGTCACCCGTCGTACCGTTCTCGCCGGAACGGCAGCCGCCGTAGGTGTGGCCGCGCTGCCCGCCGGGCAAGGCGTCGCCGGGGCCGCCGAACCCCACGCCCCGGCCTACCGTTGGCGTAACGCCGTGATCGGCGGGACCGGATTCGTCACCGGTGTGCTGTTCCACCCGGCCGTCCGCGGTCTCGCCTACGCCCGTACCGACATCGGCGGCGCCTACCGCTGGGACGACCGCGCGGCCCGCTGGACCCCGCTCACCGACCACCTCGGCTGGGACGACTGGAACCTCCTCGGCGTGGAGGCCCTCGCCGTCGACCCCGCGCACCCGGACCGCCTCTACCTCGCCCTCGGCACCTACGCCCAGTCCTGGGCCGGCAACGGAGCCGTGCTGCGCTCCGAGGACCGCGGCGCGACCTGGACCCGCAGCGACCTCGCCGTCAAGCTCGGCGGCAACGAGGACGGCCGGGGCGCGGGGGAGCGGCTGCTGGTCGATCCGCGGGACAGCGACACCCTGTGGCTGGGGACCCGGCACGACGGGCTCCTCAGGTCCACCGACCGGGGCGCCACCTGGGCGGCGGTCACCGGCTTCCCGCCCACCCCGAGCGCGAGCGGCCAGGGCGTCACCCTCCTCGTCGCCGCGGGCCGCACCCTCTACGCCGGCTGGGGCGACTCCGACGGGACGACCGCCAACCTGTACCGGACCGCCGACGGCGCCAGCTGGGAGGCCGTCCCCGGCAGGCCCACCGGAACCGCCGCCAAGGTGCCCGTCCGCGCCGCCCACGACCGCCACACCCGTGAGCTGTACGTGACGTACGCCGACGCGCCCGGCCCCAACGGCCAGGCGGACGGCAGCGTGCACAAACTGGCGACGGCGAGCGGCAAGTGGACCGACGTCACCCCGGCCCGGCCCGCGGCCGGTGACACCTTCGGCTACGGCGGCGTCGCCGTGGACGCCCGGCGCCCCGGCACCGTCGTCGTCTCCACCAACAACCGCTGGGCGGCGGTCGACACCCTGTACCGCACCACGGACGGCGGCCGCACCTGGACGTCGCTCAAGGACGCGGCGGTCCTCGACGTGTCCGAGACCCCGTTCCTCACCTTCGGCACCGACGCCCCCAAGTTCGGCTGGTGGATCCAGGCCGTCGCCGTCGACCCGTACGACTCGAAGCACGTCGTCTTCGGCACCGGCGCCACGCTCTACGGCACCCGGGACCTGAAGCACTGGGCCCCGCAGATCCGGGGCCTGGAGGAGACCTCCGTGCGGCAGCTGATCTCGCCCCCGACCGGACAGGCGCACCTGATCAGCGGTCTCGGGGACGTCGGGGTGATGTACCACGAGCGACTCACGGCCTCGCCGTCCCGGGGCATGGCGACGAACCCCGTGTTCGGGACGGTGACGGGGCTCGCGCAGGCCGCGGACAGACCGTCGTACGTCGTCCGCACCGGCTGGGGCGACCACGGCAACGGCGCCTGGTCGGCCGACGGCGGCAGATCCTGGGCGCCCTTCGTGGCCCAGCCCGCCCTCGCCGAGGACGCGCCGGGGCCCATCGCCACCAACACCGACGGCAGCGTCCTGCTGTGGACCTTCGTGCACTGGGACGGCACCAGGTACCCCGCCCAGCGCTCCACGGACAACGGAGCGACCTGGTCCGAGGTCTCCTCCTTCCCCAAGGGCGCCACCCCGCTCGCCGACCCGGCCGACCCGGCACGCTTCTACGCGTACGACACCGACACGGGAACCCTGTTCGCCAGCACCGACGCCGGCCTCACCTTCACCGCCCGCGCGAGCGGACTGCCCTCCGGCGACAGCCAGTTCCAGCTGGCCGCGGCCCCGGGGCGCTCCGGCGACCTGTGGCTGAGCACCAAGTGGAACGGCCTGTACCGGTCCACCGACGGCGGCGCGGGCTTCACCAAGCTGACCAGCTGCTGGGCCTCGTACACCCTCGCCTTCGGCAGGGCCGCCGACGGCGCCGCCTACCCGGCGGTCTACCAGGTCGGCTCCACGGAGGCGATCACCGCCGTGTACCGCTCCGACGACGGTGCGCAGACCTGGGTGCGGATCAACGACGACCGGCACCAGTGGGGCTGGACCGGCGCGGCCATCGCCGCCGACCCGCGCATCCACGGCCGGGTGTACATCGCCACCAACGGCCGGGGCATCCAGTACGGGGAGCCCGTCTGATGCCCGCCGTCGACCGGCCGGGCCTCGCCGACGCCACCCGCGGCCGCATCCTCTTCGGCGGCGACCACAACCCCGAGCAGTGGCCCGAGGAGACCTGGCACGAGGATGTCCGGCTCATGCGGGACGCCGGCGTCAACTCGGTCACCCTCGGTGTCTTCTCCTGGTCCAGGCTCGAACCCGAGCCGGGCGCACGCGAGTTCGGCTGGCTCGACACGCTGATGGACCTGATGCACGCGAACGGCATCGGCGTCGTCCTCGCCACCCCCACCTCCGCCCCGCCTCCGTGGCTCGGCCGGCTGCACCCGGACACCCTGCCCCGCGACGAGAACGGCGACATCGAGTGGTGGGGCGGACGTCAGCACTTCTCGCACTCCAGCGCCGCCTACCGCCGGCACGCCGCCGCCATCACCGAGGACCTGGCCGCCCGCTACGGAGGGCACCCCGCCCTCACGATGTGGCACATCAACAACGAGTACTGCACGGCCGATCACGGCGACGAGGCGGCCGCCGCCTTCCGCCGCTGGCTGCGCGGGAAGTACGGCACCCTGGACGCCCTCAACACCGCCTGGGGCACCGACTTCTGGAGCCAGGGCTACGACAGTTGGGACAGCGTCCTGCCCGCCCGCCGCACCCACTACCTGAAGAACCCCGGTCAGGTGCTGGACTTCCGGCGCTTCACCTCCGACATGCTCCTGGAGTGCTACCTCGCCGAGCGGGACATCGTCACCCGGCACACCCCGCACATCCCGGTCACCACCAACTTCATGCCGCTGTTCTTCGGCCAGGACGCCTGGCGCTGGGCCGAGGAGGAGGACGTCGTCTCCGTCGACCTCTACCCCGATCCGCGCGACCCGCTCGGCGCCCAGCACGGGGCACTGGTGCAGGACCTGACCCGCTCCCAGGCGCGCGGCCCCTGGATGCTGATGGAACAGGCGGCGGGACCGGTCAACTGGCGCGGGGTGAACCACCCCAAACCGCGCGGCCTCAACCGGCTCTGGTCCCTCCAGGCCGTGGCCCGCGGCGCGGACGCCGTCTGCTACTTCCAGTGGCGCCAGTCCCGGCAGGGCGCCGAGAAGTTCCACTCCGGGATGGTCAGCCACGCGGGGGAGCGGGGCCGCACCTTCCAGGAGGTCAAGCGGCTGGGCGCCGAACTCGCCCGGATCGGTCCCGAGGTGACGGGCAGTCACGTCAAGGCGGACGTCGCCATCCTGCACGACTGGCACGCCTGGTGGGCCGGCGCCCAGGACGGCCGCCCCTCCACCCACGTCGACCACCCGGCCGTCCTGCACGCCTGGCACCGCGCCCTGTGGGAGAGCCGGCTCACCACCGACTTCGCCCACCCCGGGCACGACCTCACCGGCTACCGGCTGGTCGTCGTCCCCCAGCTGTACGCGATGGCGGACACGGCGATCGACAACCTGCTCGCCTACGTCAGCGGCGGCGGCACCCTCGTGGCCGGCTTCCTGACCGGCGTGGCCGACGAGGACGACCGGGTCCGTCCCGGCGGAATGGACGCCCGCCTGCGCGAGCTGTTCGGCATCCGCACCCTGCACGAGTGGTGGCCGCTGGAGCAGGGGGAGCGCGTCGAGACCGACGGCTTCCGCGGGACCCTGTGGTCGGAGGAGCTGGAAGCCGCACCGCAGGCGGTGGAAGCCGTCTACAAGGGCGGCGAACTCGACGGACTGCCCGCCGTCCTGCGCAACGACCGCGCCTGGTACGTCTCCACCCTCCCCGAGCCCGAGGCCCTCCGCGCGCTGCTCGCCCGTGTCGCCGCCGACGCGGGCGCCCGGCCCGTCCTCGAAGGCCTCCCGCCGGAAGTCGAGGCGGTACGCCGGGGTGAGCTGCTGTTCCTGCTGCACCACGGCCGCGAGCCGGTGACCTTCGAGCTCCCGGGCACCCACCACGACCTGCTGACCGGGACACACTTCACGGGCGAGATCACGCTGGGCCGCTACGGCGTGGTGGTGTTGCGCTCATGACCGACTCCCCGTCCCGGGCGTACCCCGCCCTGCCGAGCACCGACCGCCCCGTGCACGGAACCCACGAGTACCGGCCCGCCGCCCGCTGGGAGGACGCCTTCCTCGGCGGCAACGGCCGGCACGGCACCCTCACGTTCGGCGATCCGTACGACGACCGGGTCATCGTCACCCACCACACCCTGGTCCGCCCCAACGGCGCCGAACGCGCCCGCCCGCCGGAGCTCGCCGCCGAACTCCCGGCCCTCCAGGACAAGTTGCTGGCCGGGGAGTGGGAGGCCGCCGAGAGCTTCACCGACCACCGGCCGCTGCAATGGGTCCAGCCCTTCCACCCGGCCTTCCAGATCCGGCTCAGGGCGCCCTCGGACGAGCCGCGCCGCTACCGCCTGCGGGCCGTCGACTTCACCACCGGCGAGGCCACCGCGACCTGCGCGGGAGGCACCAGCCGGGTCTTCGTCTCCCGCGCCGACGACGTGATCGTCCAGCAGGTCACCGGCCTCGACCTGGACATCTCCCTGGACCACCGGCTGCCGGGCGCGCCCGCCGGCCTCGCCGTCGGCCAGGGGTCCGTCCTCACCCCGGGCGGCGCCCTGCTCACCCTGCGCGCCCGCTACCCCGACAGCGACCGCGCCTACACGGGCGTGACCCTCGTCGTCGTCACCGGCGGCCGCACCCGGCTCACCCACCCCGGCGTACGGGTCACCGGAGCGGAGTCCGTGCTGCTGCTCACCCGCGTCCGCCGGCACACCGGCGAACTGGACGTCACCATGGAACAGCGCGCCCTGGGCGAGCTGCCGCAGCTCTACGACGACCTGCTCGACCGCCACCTCCCCCTCCACCGCACCGCCTACGAGCGCGTCACCCTCGACCTGCACGCCGAGCCGGGCGAGCGCGGACTCCCCGGCTCCGAGCTGCTGGAACGCCCCCGCAGCACCGCGCTGCTCGAGCGCCTCTTCGCGGCCGGGCGCTACCACCTCCTCTCCTCCTCGGGCCTCAACCCGCCCCGCCTGCCCGGCCTGTGGACCGGCGACTGGGACACCGCCTGGGCCGGGGGGTTCACCAACGACGCCAACGTCAACCTCCAGACGGCCTCCGCCGCGGCCGCCGCCCTCCCCGAGGTCAGCGACGCACTCGCCTCCCTGATCCACCGGCAGTTCGACGACTGGCGGGAGAACGCCCGCGCGCTCTTCGGCGCCCGCGGCGCGGTCGCGCCCGCCCACACCGACGGCGAGTCCGGGCTGACGTACCACTTCAGCCGCGAGTACCCGCTCCACCTGTGGACCGCCGGCGCCGACTGGCTGCTCAAACCCCTCGTCGACCACGACGAGACCCGCGGCGGACGCGATCCGCGCACCGTCGCCGCCCTCGCCGAAGTCGCCCTGTTCTACGAGGACTTCCTCACCCGTACCGACCCCGACGACCCCGAGGGGCCGCTCGTCGTCGTCCCCTCCTACTCGCCGGAGAACCGGCCCACGGGCGGCAGCTGGGGCGCGGTGAACGCGGCCATGGACCTCTCGGCGGCCCGGCACGCGCTGCTGACGGCCGCCGACCTCCACCCGGACACCGCCGACGCCGAGCGCTGGCGTGCCCTCGCCGACCGCCTCCCGCCGCACCGGATCAACTCCGACGGCGCCCTGGCCGAGTGGGCCCGCCCCGGCCTCGGCGACACCTACGACCACCGCCACCTGAGCCACCTCTACGGCGTCTGGCCCCTCGACGAGATCAACCCCTACGACACCCCGGGTACGGCCGCCGCCGCCCGTCGCGCCCTCGAACTGCGCGGCGCCGAGAACGACTCCGCGCACGGCCACCTCCACCACGCGCTGATCGCCGCCCGGCTCCGGGACGGCCGGCGGGTCGCCCACGCCCTCGGCGAGGTCCTGGACGGCGACTTCTTCCACGACTCCCTGATGAGCGCCCACTACCCCCGCCGCGACGTCTACAACGCCGACGCCGCGCACGCCCTCCCCGCCGTGCTGATCGAGGCGCTCGTCCAGTCGACCCCCGACCGGCTGGTCCTGCTGCCCGCGCTTCCCCCGGCGCTCCCGTCGGGCGAACTGCGGGGCGTGCGAACCCGGTTCGGCGCCGAACTCGACCTCTCCTGGGGACCCGACGGCACCCGGGCCGTCCTGCGGCCGGGGCGCGGTCACCGCATCGAAGTCCGGACTTCCTCCGGCGACGTCGAGCCGCTCGCCCTCGTCGCCGGAGAAGACCACGTCCTCACCCTGGGGACGTGGTAGCCCCACCGGCTCCCCCCACCCATGGAAGGGACACCATGGCAACACGTATCCGGAGCAGGGTCGTCAAGGCCCTGCTCGCCCCCGCACTCGCACTCGGCGCCACCGTCGGCCTGGCCGCCGCCCCCGCCCAGGCCGCCGTCTGGAACTCCTGCGACCAGTGGGGCAACACCAGCCTGAACGGCTACACCCTCTACAACAACATCTGGGGCTCCGGCGCCGGCAGCCAGTGCGTGTGGGCCAACTCCGGCACCAACTGGGGCGTCTGGGCCAACCACCCGAACACCGGCGGCATCAAGTCGTACCCCAACTCAAAGAAGGTGATCAACAAGACGATCACCTCGCTCGGTTCGCTGTCCAGCAGCTACAACGTCACGGTCCCGTCGTCCGGCGCCTACAACACCTCGTACGACATCTGGGACACCGACTACGACTACGAGATCATGCTCTGGGTGAACTACAACGGCGCCGTCGGGCCGCTCGGCACCTCCCAGGGCAACGTCACCCTCGGCGGGCACACCTGGACCGTCTACAAGGGCAGCAACGGCGCGAACGAGGTGTTCTCGTTCCTGCGCACGTCCGACTCGTCGTCCGGCACCGTCGGCATCCTGCCGATCCTCAAGTGGATCAAGGACACGAAGGGCTGGTTCGGCAACGAGACCATCGGTGACGTGCAGTTCGGATACGAGGTCACCTCGTCCTCGGGCGGGCTGGACTTCGTGACCAACAACCTCACCGTCAGCAGCAGCTGACCTCGGGGCAGGTTCCGCGGACGGCCGGTCCCTCCCCTGATCCGGGACCGGCCGCCCGTGTTCCCCTCCCCGTGCGGCTACTCCGTCACCGGCAGCCGCGCCCCGTCCCGCAGGAACAGCGGGAGACGGTCCAGCGGGGCGTCGACCGTCACGGCCGCGCCGCCCTCGTACGTCTCGCCCGTCCAGGCGTCCGTCCAGGTCGCGCCCGCCGGGAGGTAGGCCGTGCGGGCCGTGGCGCCCGCCGCCAGCACCGGGGCGACGAGCAGGTCCCGGCCGAAGAGGTAGGAGTCGTCCACCGACCAGGTGGCCTGGTCGTCCGGGAACTCCAGGAACAGCGGCCGCATGGGCGGCAGTCCCTCCTCGTGGGCCTCCCGCATGACCGTCAGGACGTACGGCTTGAGCCGCTCGCGCAGCCGCAGGTACTTCTCCAGGACCGCGCCGGCCTCCTCGCCGTACGACCACACCTCGTTCGGGCCGCCGGTCATGTCCGGACCCAGCGGCATGCCCGGGTCGCGGAAGCCGTGCAGCCGCATCAGCGGGGACAGCGCGCCGAACTGGAACCAGCGGACCATCACCTCCTGGTACGCCGGGTCGCTCGGGTCGCCGCCGTGGAAGCCGCCGATGTCGGTGTTCCACCACGGGATGCCCGACAGCGCGGTGTTCAGCCCGGCCGCGATCTGCCGGCGCAGGGTCGCGAAGTCGGTGCCGATGTCGCCGGACCACAGGGCGGCGCCGTAGCGCTGGCTGCCCGCCCACGCCGAGCGGTTGAGGCTGATGATCTCCTCCTCGCCCGCGGCGCGCAGACCCTCGTAGAAGGTGCGGGCGTTCTCGGCCGGGTAGCTGTTGCCGACCTCCAGGCCCGGACCCGCCCAGTAGCGCAGGTTCTCCTGGAAGCCGGGCTTCAGCTCCGGCTCGCAGGCGTCCAGCCAGAAGGCCGTGATGCCGTACGGGGCAAGGTAGTTGTCACGGATCTTCGACCACACGAACTCCCGGGCGCCGGGGTTGGTCGCGTCGTAGAACGCCACCTGGACCGTCGACGCGACGCCCTTGTCCGGCCAGTCGGCGTGGGCCATCGGGCCGTACTGGGTGCCGATGAGGTAGCCGCGCTGCTCCATCACCGGATGGTTCTCGCTCAGCGGCGACACCGACGGCCAGACGCTCACCACCAGCTTGACGCCCAGTTCCTCGAGTTCACGGACCATCGCCGCCGGGTCGGGCCACTCGGCCAGGTCGAACTTCCAGTCGCCGAGGTGGGTCCAGTGGAAGAAGTCGCAGACGATGGCGTCGAGCGGCAGGCCCCGGCGCTTGTACTCCCGTGCCACGCCGAGGAGTTCGTCCTGGGTGCGATAGCGCAGCTTGCACTGCCAGAAGCCCGCCGCCCACTCCGGCAGCATCGGGGTGCGGCCGGTGGCCGCGCTGTAGCGGCGCTGGGTGTCGGCCGGGGTGCCGGCGGTGATCCAGTAGTCGATCTGCCGGGCCGAGTCCGCGACCCAGCGGGTGCCGTTGCCGGCCAGTTCGACCCGGCCGATCGCCGGGTTGTTCCACAGCAGGGTGTAGCCGCGGCTGGAGGTGAGCACCGGGATGCCGACCTCGGCGTTGCGCTGGACCAGGTCCAGGACCAGGCCCTTCTGGTCCAGGCGGCCGTGCTGGTGCTGGCCGAGGCCGTACAGCTTCTCGTCGTCGTACGCGGCGAAGCGCTGCTCCAGGCGGTGGTGGCCGTTGCCGACGGCCGTGTAGAGGCGGGTGCCCGGCCACCAGAAGTGGGCGCGTTCCTCGGCCAGGATCTCGGTGCGGTCGTCGGTCCGCAGGAACCGGATCACGCCCTCGCCGTTCACCTCGACGGTGAGGGCGCCGACGGTCAACCGGCCCTCGGCGTCGGTGATCTTGACGCTGCTCTCGGTGGCCGGCGGCTCGTCGAGGAGCGCGCCCGGCAGTCCTTCGAGGATCGGCCCGCCGAGCCGGGCGCGCACCCGGACGGCGTCCGGACCCCACGGCTCGACCCGCAGGGTCTCCTGGCGGCCGCTCCACTCCAGCGCGCCGCCGTGCTCACGGAAGGTGCCGACCGTGGGCGACGACTGCGCGAGGCTGACCTGAGGCTGGTTTTCGGCAGGCTGGTTCATCGGATACCTCCGAGGAAACCCCGGCTTTCAGGCCGGGGAGGAATCGGACTCCTGCGGAGCAGGGCAGGGAGCTGGGATTGGCCGCCAGGGTGGAGCGCAGTGCTCTGACCCGCAGATTTGAGCGTAACCAGCAATGACACCAGGTTGTGAGCGTGACCACGAAGCATGTGGCGGTGTCTGTCTGGGGAGCTGGTGTAAGACCTCAACGGGAGTCCTCCCGGACGGGGCAGTCGGCGACGAAGCAGAAACCCCCACGGCGCGAGCCGTAGGAACCCCCTCCTTCAGCAGGGGAGGAAGTCAAGTGAGGTGCTCCTTGACGGGAATGGGGATGGCGGTGCCCTGGCAACGGGCGCGACGGCGGAAGAGCCGGGTGGGTACGGAGGAGCCGGGCGGGTCGGGAAGAGCCGGGTGGGGCGGGGGGCGCGGAGGAGCGGGGTGGGTCAGGAGGTGGTGGGCGCCGGTCCCGTGCTCGCCCGGACCGTCAGCTCGGGCGCGATCAGCACGACTTCGTCGCCGCCGCGCCCCTCCAGCTTGGCGACCAGGCGTTCCACGGCGTGCCGGCCCATGTCCTGCGCGGGGATGGCGACCGACGTCAGCCGCACCGAGGCCTGCACGGCGACCTGGTCGGGGCAGATGGCCACCACCGACACGTCCTCCGGCACGGCCCGGCCCTGCTGGCGCAGCAGCGCGAGGAGCGGCTCCACCGCCGACTCGTTCTGCACGACGAACCCGGTGGTGCCCGGACGCTCGTCGAGGACCCGGGCCAGGGTCACGGCCATCGCGTCGTATCCGCCCTCGCACGGGCGGTGCAGCAGCCGCAGACCCAGCTCCTTCGCCCGGTACCGGAGTCCGTCGAGCGTGCGCTCGGCGAAGCCGGTGTGCCGTTCGTAGACGGCCGGCGCCTCGCCGATGACAGCGATGTCACGGTGCCCCAGCATCGCCAGGTGCTCCACGCAGAGCGCGCCGGTCGCCGCGAAGTCCAGATCGACGCAGGTCAGGCCCGAGGTGTCGGCGGGCAGTCCGATCAGCACGGACGGCTGGTCGGTGGAGCGCAGCAGCGGCAGCCGCTCGTCGTCGAGCTCGACGTCCATCAGGATCATCGCGTCGGCGAGCCCGCTGCCGGTGACGCGGCGGACCGCGTCGGGGCCCTCCTCGCCGGTGAGCAGCAGGACGTCGTACCCGTACGTGCGCGCGGTGGTGGCCACCGCGATGGCGATCTCCATCATCACCGGCACGTAGATGTCGGTGCGCAGCGGGATCATCAGCGCGATGATGTTCGACTTGCTGCTCGCCAGCGCGCGGGCGCCCGCGTTCGGGTGGTAGCCGAGCTCCCGGATGCTCTGCTCGACCCGCTGCCGGGTGGTCGTGGAGATGGACCGCTTGCCACTGAGGACATAGCTCACCGTGCTCGCCGAGACTCCGGCGTGCTGGGCGACCTCGGCGAGGGTGACCATCCAGCTCTCCAAGTTTTGTGAAGCGCTTCGACAGTGCGCAGGGCGAACAAGGGCGGGTGAGGGTGGTTCGACAGTAGCTCTAGCGGTGGTGGGTGTCCATAGGTTGTCGAAGCGCTTCGACAGCGAGTTGTGGGGGATTGGTGAAGAAGAGTACGGCAAGCTTTTCCGGCCCCGCGGCCACCACTCGTTCGGCGCAAGCTCCGCGGCGACGGCGAGCGTGTCCCCGGCGACGGAGCCGGCGCCCGGGCCTTGCGGGGAACGGGCCGCCCGGACCGGAGCCGCACGCGGCCGGCAGTGGCCGGACGTGCGCGCGTGGGGTGGCCACCTCGCCCCGGATCGGGTACCAACGATCGGGTAGCACCCATCGGTAACCAATGTGGCCCGAGGTCCCGATTCGCGGCGAGGTGAGCCTCATGTCCGCACCACCCCTCAAGAAACCCACTGTCACCGAGCGTGAGGCGCGCCAGGTCGCCGAGGCGGCTCGGGAGCAGGACTGGCGCAAACCCAGCTTCGGCAAGGAACTGTTCCTCGGCCGCTTCCGGCTGGACCTCATCCATCCCCATCCGCTCCCCACCGACGAGGCCGTCCGGCGCGGCGAGCAGTTCCTGACGAAACTCCGCGCCTTCTGCGAGACGGAGGTGGACGCGGCCCTCATCGAGCGTGAGGCCCGTATCCCCGACGAGGTGATCAACGGGCTCAAGGAGCTCGGCGCCCTCGGCATGAAGATCGACCCCAAGTACGGCGGCCTCGGTCTCACCCAGGTGTACTACAACAAGGCGCTGGCCCTGGTGGGCTCGGCCAGCCCCGCGGTCGGCGTGCTGCTCTCGGCGCACCAGTCGATCGGCGTACCGCAGCCGCTGAAGCTGTTCGGCACCCCGGAACAGAAGCAGCGGTTCCTGCCGCGCTGCGCCCGCACCGACATCAGCGCCTTCCTCCTCACCGAGCCGGACGTCGGCTCCGACCCGGCGCGCCTCGCGACCAGCGCCGTACCCGACGATGGGGGCCCCTCCCGCTCGAGCGATTTCGAGAGTGGGGGAGACTACGTCCTCGACGGGGTGAAGCTGTGGACCACCAACGGGGTGGTCGCCGACCTGCTGGTCGTGATGGCCCGGGTGCCCAAGAGCGAGGGCCACCGGGGCGGAATCACCGCCTTCGTCGTGGAGGCGGACTCGCCCGGCATCACCGTCGAGAACCGCAACGCCTTCATGGGCCTGCGCGGCATCGAGAACGGCGTGACCCGCTTCCACCAGGTGCGGGTCCCGGCAGCGAACCGCATCGGCCCCGAGGGCGTGGGTCTGAAGATCGCCCTGACCACGCTCAACACGGGACGCCTCTCGCTTCCCGCGTCCTGCGTGGCGGCCGGCAAGTGGTCGTTGAAGATCGCCCGCGAATGGTCCGCGGCCCGCGAGCAGTGGGGCAGGCCGATCGCCCACCACGAGGCCGTCGGCGCGAAGATCAGCTTCATCGCGGCGACCACCTTCGCCCTGGAGGCGGTGCTCGACCTCTCCTCCCAGATGGCCGACGAGGACCGCAACGACATCCGGATCGAGGGTGCGCTGGCCAAGCTCATCGCCTCCGAGCTGGGCTGGCGCATGGCCGACGAACTGGTCCAGATCCGCGGCGGCCGAGGCTTCGAGACGGCGGCTTCGCTCGCCGCCCGGGGCGAGAAGGCCGTCCCCGCCGAACAGGTCCTGCGCGACCTGCGGATCAACCGCATCTTCGAGGGCTCGACGGAGATCATGCACCTGCTCATCGCGCGTGAGGCCGTCGACGCCCACCTCTCGGTCGCCGGTGACCTGATCGACCCCGACAAGTCCCTTCAGGACAAGGCGAGAGCGGGCGCGAACGCGGGTGTCTTCTACGCCAAGTGGCTGCCGAAGCTGGTCGCGGGACCGGGCCAGCTACCGTCCTCCTACGCGGAGTTCAAGCACGACGTCGACCTCTCCCCGCATCTGCGGCACGTCGAGCGGCACTCCCGCAAGCTCGCCCGCTCGACCTTCTACGCCATGTCCCGCTGGCAGGGCCGGATGGAGACCAAGCAGGCCTTCCTCGGCCGGATCGTCGACATCGGCGCGGAGCTGTTCGCGATGAGCGCGGCCTGCGTGCGCGCCGAACTGCTGCGCTCGCGCGGCGAGAACGGCCGGGAGGCCTACCAACTCGCCGACGCCTTCTGCCGTCAGTCCCGGATCCGCGTCGACGAGCTCTTCGGCCGGCTGTGGAGCAACACCGACGACGTGGACGGGAAGGTCGTCAAGGGTGTCATGTCCGGCACCTACGAGTGGCTGGAGCAGGGCATCGTCGACCCGTCCGGGGAAGGCCCCTGGATCGCCGACACCACACCGGGGCCCAGCGAGCGGGCGAACGTCCACCGCCGCATCCGCTGAGCGGGCGCCGGGACGTGTGTCCGCCACGGTGCGCGGACTCACGTCCCGGCGGCGCCGGCGCCGCCTCCCGGCGCCCTCCTGGTCAGCACCCGGACCACGTTCGTGGGAACGGTGATCACCCGGCTCCTGGCCCGGGCGGTCACCGCCAGTTCGACCCAGCGCGGCATCGGATCCGGCGGCAGGGTGGCGCCGGCCCGCAGCTCGAGACGCCTGATGAGCTGCGACTCCAGCTGCCACAGCGCGATGTCCAGGCCGCCCTCGGGGACGTCGTACGACAGCGTCCGCGTGAACTCGGACTCCGTGTTCACCGAGATGGTCGACCTGGTGAGCCGGGACCACTGCGCGCTGGCCTGCGCGGCGAGGAACGGGATGTCCAACTTCGCCTCGAGACCGATGGTGGTCGCGAGCTCCCGGGCGGTCTCCTCGCTGACGCCCACGCGGACCGTGCGCTCGTCGGTGAACTGGCTGGGACCGTCGGTGGACACCACCCACAGCAGCCGCCAGCGCTGCGCATGGCCCAGCCGGAAGGTCAGCACCTCCGAGGCCGCGCCCAGCTGCGACGGGGCCAGCGTGCTGAAGCCCGGCTCCTGAGCGAGCAGCCGACGGGTGAACGCCGGGGCGGAGATGCTGCGCGAGACCAGCCAGGCGGACTGGCGGTGCTGGAGCTCACCGAGCGCCGAACCCACCGACTCGCCCAGGAAGGCGGGCGGTTCGCGATGCGTCAGGGCGATGGTGCGCCGGTTCGTGGTCGTGTTCATGGCCGGGGTCCGCTCTGCCCGCCCCGGGCGGGCGGCCCGGCCCACTGGTGCAGTGCGCGTTGGTGGATGTCGGCCGCGCACTGCGCGATGGACTCCACCGCCTCGAGCGCGAAGGCGAGATCGCCGGACCGGTCGCCGGTCAGACTGACCTCGATGGTCTGGCTCCCCGCGACGGTCACCTTCAGCAGACCGTCGGTGGTGTGCGCCGAGGACGGGTACAGCACGTGCAGGGTCACCGGGACCCGGCCGGCCCAGACCACCTGGCCGGTCACCGCGATCCGGTCGGAGCGGACGACATGGCGCAGCCCGCCGTACTTCGCTAGCAGGTCCCGGTCGCGGGCCAGCCGTTCCTGGCCCTGGGGCGAGTCGGTCCAGCCAGGGACCGACAGCGGGACGGACTCGCGCGTCCCCGGACCGTGGACCGCCACGGTCCCGCCCGCCGAGCCCGCCGAGCCCGCCGAGCCCGCCGAGCCCGCCGAGCCCGCCGAGCCCGCCGAGCCCGCCGAGCCCGCCGAGCCCGTCGGGCCCTGCGGCCCCTCGGCCACGATCAGGTTCTCTCCCGCCAGCTCGTAGTAGTGCCGGTCGCCCCGGACGAAGAGGAAGTGCCGGGCCGACGCGAATCCACGGCTGTCCGTGCCCAGGCTGGCGAAGAAGAAGTCGTGGTTGTGCCCCTGGGCGTTCACCGTGTCCCGGTATCCCTCGATGTCCCCGGGACTGAGGTTGCGCAGCTGGTTGGGATGGTGACTGTGCCAGCTGCCCAGATGCTCGATCTCGGGGTACCGCTTCTCCAGCCGCCGGAACTCCTGGGTCTGGAACTCGGTGTCGCCGCGGTGGAAGGTGGGGGTGCGGTCCGCCCGCGGCCCGTCGTCGATGTAGTCCACGACGTGCAGTTCCAGCCGCTCCAGCGCCGCATGGCGCTCGTCCAGGCGTGCGGAACGCTTGGCGCCCCGGATGAACCCGACGTACTTGCCGCCCACCTCCACCTTCGGATGGCTGAGGATCTCCTGCGTGAAACGGTGCGTCACCCGGGGCCGTACGAAGACCCGCAGTGTGGCTGGGCATTTCTTCCGGGCTGTTCCGAACATCTCCACCGTCCTCACTCGCTGCCCGTGCCGGGCTCGGTGGCCGGTCCACAGGTGAGATGGCACCCGGTGAGCGGCCGGAGCAGGATGCGCGTGTTGTCGTACGAGTTGCCGAAGAGGCCTTCCGCCCGGCGGATGCCGACGGTCAGCCAGTTGAAACTCGGCTGGAGCAGATACCGAGAACGGCGGCCGCCCAGCAGGGAGAGCACGTAGTGGGCGTGGTACGAGGCCACGATGGAGATGTCGGCGGCCAGCCCGGAAGCCGCGAAGTCGGTCTCGCCCAGGCCGTAGATCCGCTGCTGTTCCTCGTCGGTGAGTTCCAGCCAGTCGTCGAGGTCCAGGCCCCGGTCCATGCAGAACTTCAGCTTGCAGTCGTGGCAACCGGTCTCGCCCGGGAGATAGGCGTAGACCTCGCCGCCCAGTCCGGTGCGGAACACCATGCCGAAGACACACGGGACGCGGCTGCGCACACACAGCTCGTTGACGTAGTTGCGGGCCACGGCGTCGTCGACCGCGCACACCACCAGGGTCGCCCCGGCGATCGCCCGCTCGGCCTCGGGGGACCTGGTGACGTCGTGCGCGAAGGAGTCGACCCTGCTCGCCGGGTTGCGGTCCACGAGCCATTCCGCGGCGATGTCGGTCTTGAGCCGCCCGAGGTCGCTGCGCCGCGCCGGATGCTTGACCAGGTTCTCCGGCTGGAGCACATCGGGGTCGAACAGCGCCCAGTCACGGATGCCGCACATGGCCAGGCGCTCCATGACCACGGTGCCTCCGCTCCCCAGGCCGACCAGGACGATCCTGGCCCGGCCCAGTTCGGAGGTGTCGAGGAGATAGTCGATGCGGGATGTGTCGAGCACCGCGTCAGCGGTCATAACAGGACCTCCTCAGATGCCCGGTGGCCCCTGTCAGTGGGGCTGCTGCGGGCCCGGCCATACCTGCCGCTCGACCCAGATCTCGTACTTGTTGAGCCAGATCGCCGTCTTCGCGACCACGGCGGTCGCCGAGAAGAAGGAGGACCACTGCCTGCGACGCATCACGCAGATCGTGCCGTCCGCGTACATGTGCGGGTTCTTCACCGGCGTCCAGCCGTGCGGCCAGACCTGCGGAAGGCTGTGCGGATAGCCGTCGGGCAGATCGATCCAGATGTCGTACTGGGTGCCGGCGAACGTCCGCAGCGGGCCCCTGGCGACCGCCCACGTGCCGGCGCGCGGAGTCGTGGAGTCCAGGACGAACCTGGGGAAGTGCAGCGCCAGGATGCGTCTCTCCTCGGCCAGCCGGCCGCCCACCGGATCGGCGCCGATGACCAGGCTGCGGGTGACCTTGATGTCCCTCGCCTCGCCCGGCACGTCAGTACCGGCCCGTCCGGGAGTACTCCCCCTTCTGGTCGGCGATGCCGACGATCGGCTTGTTGATGAACCCGGCGGGTGACTTTCCGGCGGCGTAGATGTTGCCGTCCTCGCCGACCTCCACGAGGTCGTTGTCACCCAGCGAGGACAGCAGTTGCTCCGCCTCTGCGCGGCTCGTCATCAGAACCCCCCGATCGATCCGCAGATCCTGCGCCGAAAGTTAGCGGCACGGATAGGTGAAGTACCAACGAAAAAGACGAAGTGGTCGGTACGGGAAACAGCGCGAAAAACTCCGTACAGCGGACGATATGAAATGCACACCGTCGACCATGTTCGGCCATGCGCGAGGGGGTGTACGCGACCGGTGGACCCTCCCGGGGGACACCCCGGTCCTGCCGCGCAGCCGTTGCGGCAACAATGGGGGGATGAGCGACAGTCCAGCCCCCCTCGCCGACCCGCACCTCGTCTACGACCCGGTCGCGGGCGACGGGCCGAAGGACGTGGTGATCCTCGGCTCCACCGGGTCGATCGGCACCCAGGCCATCGACCTCGTGCTGCGCAACCCGGACCGCTTCCGGGTGACCGGCCTGTCCGCCAACGGCGGCCGGGTCGCCCTCCTCGCCGAGCAGGCCCGCAGGCTGCGGGTGCGGACCGTCGCGGTGGCCCGCGAGGACGTCGTGGCGGCCCTGCGCGAGGCACTCTCCGCCGAGTACGGGACGGGGGAGCCGCTCCCCGAGATCCTGGCCGGCCCGGAGGCCGCCACCCTGCTCGCCGCCTCCGACTGCCACACCGTCCTCAACGGCATCACGGGCTCCATCGGCCTCGCGCCCACCCTCGCCGCCCTGAAGGCGGGCCGCACCCTCGCGCTCGCCAACAAGGAGTCGCTCATCGTCGGCGGCCCGCTGGTCAAGGCGCTCGCCGAGCCCGGCCAGATCATCCCGGTGGACTCCGAGCACGCGGCACTCTTCCAGGCCCTGGCCGCGGGCACCCGCGCGGATGTGCGCAAGCTGGTCGTCACCGCCTCCGGCGGCCCCTTCCGAGGCCGCACGAAGCAGCAGCTGGCGAACGTGACGGTCGAGGAAGCCCTCGCCCACCCCACCTGGTCCATGGGCCCGGTGATCACGATCAACTCCGCGACCCTGGTCAACAAGGGCTTGGAGGTCATCGAGGCGCACCTCCTCTACGACATTCCCTTCGACCGCATTGAGGTCGTCGTGCATCCCCAGTCGTATGTCCACTCGATGGTGGAGTTCACGGACGGATCAACGCTGGCCCAGGCGACGCCCCCCGACATGCGGGGGCCGATCGCCGTCGGTCTGGGCTGGCCCCGGCGCGTCCCCGACGCGGCGCCCGCCTTCGACTGGAGCACGGCGTCGACGTGGGAGTTCTTCCCGCTCGACAACGAGGCCTTCCCCTCGGTGAACCTCGCCCGGCATGTGGGCGAGCTCGCGGGCACGGCCCCGGCGGTGTTCAATGCCGCCAACGAGGAGTGTGTGGAGGCGTTCCGCAAGGGCGCGCTCCCGTTCAACGGGATCATGGAGACCGTCACCCGGGTCGTGCAGGAGCACGGCACGCCGGCGACGGGAACTTCACTCACCGTGTCGGACGTCCTCGAAGCGGAGACCTGGGCACGGGCCCGGTCCCAGGAACTGACGGCTACCGCGGAGGCGCGTGCATGACAGCCCTGATGATGATCCTCGGCATAGTCGTTTTCGCGGTCGGCCTGCTGATCTCGATCGCCTGGCACGAGCTGGGGCACCTGTCCACGGCCAAGCTCTTCGGCATCCGGGTGCCGCAGTACATGGTCGGCTTCGGACCGACGATCTTCTCGCGGAAGAAGGGCGAGACCGAGTACGGCGTCAAGGCGATCCCCTTCGGCGGCTACATCCGCATGATCGGCATGTTCCCGCCGGGCGACGACGGCCGGATCACGGCCCGCTCCACCTCGCCGTGGCGCGGCATGATCGAGGACGCCCGCTCGGCCGCGTACGAGGAGCTCCAGCCGGGCGACGAGACGCGCATGTTCTACACGCGCAAGCCGTGGAAACGGGTCATCGTGATGTTCGCGGGCCCGTTCATGAACCTGGTGCTCGCGGTGGGCCTGTTCCTCACCGTCCTGATGGGCTTCGGCATCCAGCAGCAGACCACCACCGTCAGCTCGGTCTCCCCCTGCGTCATCTCGCAGAGCCAGAACCGCGACGAGTGCAAGGCGACCGACCCGGCCTCCCCGGCCGCGGCCGCCGGCATGAAGCCGGGCGACAAGATCGTCTCCTTCGCCGGTGAGAGGACGAACGACTGGAACACGCTCTCCGACCTGATCCGGGTCAGCGCCGGCAAGGACGTGGCCATCATCGTCGACCGCGGTGGCAAGGAACTGACCCTGCACACGACGATCGCCACCAACCAGGTCGCCAAGAAGGACTCCGACGGGACCTACGTCCAGGGCGAGTACATCAAGGCAGGCTTCCTCGGCTTCAGCGCGGCCACCGGCGTCGTCAGGCAGGACTTCGGCGACTCCGCCTCCTGGATGACCGACCGGGTGGGGGAGGCCGTCGACTCCATCGCCGCCCTCCCCGGCAAGATCCCGGCCCTGTGGAACGCCGCCTTCGACGGCGCCCCCCGCGAGCCCGACTCACCCATGGGCGTGGTCGGCGCGGCCCGCGTCGGCGGTGAGATCTTCACCCTGGACATCCCGGCCTCGCAGCAGCTGGCGATGGCCGTGATGCTGGTCGCGGGCTTCAACCTCTCCCTGTTCCTCTTCAACATGCTCCCGCTGCTCCCGCTGGACGGCGGGCACATCGCGGGCGCCCTGTGGGAGTCGCTGCGCCGCAACCTGGCCAAGGTCCTGCGCAGGCCGGACCCGGGCCCGTTCGACGTGGCGAAGCTGATGCCGGTGGCGTACGTGGTGGCAGGCATCTTCATCTGCTTCACGGTGCTGGTCCTCATCGCGGACGTGGTGAACCCGGTGCGCATCTCGTAGCCACCCTCTCGTCACGCGTGGTTCGCGGCGGCCCGGGACGATTCGTTCCGGGCCGCCTTCCCTGTGTTCCGGGTCGCCTTCCATCGAGTGGGTTTGACGGCGGTGATGTGCCCGCGCCGGGGCCGGTGCCGTAATCTCGAAGCCTGGAACCCGCCTCCGACGGGACCTGGGCCTTGATCCACGACTTGGGGTTGCACAGCAGATGACTGCGATTTCTCTCGGCATGCCGTCCGTTCCGACCAGGGTTGCCGAGCGCCGTAAGAGCCGCCAGATCCAGGTCGGATCCGTGGCGGTCGGCGGAGACGCCCCGGTGTCGGTGCAGTCGATGACGACGACCCGCACGTCCGACATCGGCGCCACCCTCCAGCAGATCGCCGAGCTCACCGCGTCCGGCTGCCAGATCGTCCGGGTGGCCTGTCCCACCCAGGACCA
>NZ_JBHWUW010000008.1:196499-199091 GCF_042737245.1 Streptomyces sp. NPDC060002 | reverse complement strand
TCCTCCTTGACGCCCGGCACGGTGGTGAACTCGTGCAGCACGCCGTCGATACGGATGGACGTGACCGCCGCACCCGGGATCGAGGACAGGAGGGTCCGGCGGAGGGAGTTACCGAGGGTGTAACCGAAGCCCGGCTCCAGCGGCTCGATCACGAACCGGGAGCGGAACTCGTCGACGACCTCTTCGGTCAACGAGGGACGCTGAGCGATCAGCATGTGGCGATCAGATCCTTCATTTCGTGGACGCCCGCTATTTGACGTCCGACGGAACCGTGCGTACTCACTGCACGGGTAGTGCAAGGGTACGGGCGATACGGCCCTTTTACGGAGCCGTACCGCCCGAATACCTCAGACCGACACGCGGCCGTGTCCAGCCGACGTGAGCCGGTGCGTCAGACGCGACGACGCTTCGGCGGACGGCAGCCGTTGTGCGGGGTCGGGGTGACGTCCTGGATGGAGCCGACCTCGAGGCCCGTCGCCTGGAGCGAACGGATGGCGGTCTCACGACCGGCGCCCGGGCCCTTGACGAAGACGTCGACCTTGCGCATGCCGTGCTCCTGCGCGCGACGGGCAGCCGACTCGGCGGCCATCTGCGCGGCGAACGGCGTGGACTTGCGCGAGCCCTTGAAACCGACGTGGCCGGCGGAGGCCCACGAGATCACGTTTCCGGCCGGGTCCGTGATGGACACGATCGTGTTGTTGAACGTGCTCTTGATGTGCGCCTGGCCATGCGCGACGTTCTTCTTTTCCTTGCGGCGCACCTTCTTGGCAGCGCCCTGACGTCCCTTGGGGGGCATCTAATAACTCCTACGGGAGGTGGTCGGTCCTACAGCGAAGACCGCTGATGAGCGTCCGCTGAGGACTACTTCTTGCCCGGCTTCTTCTTGCCGGCGATGGCGCGACGCGGGCCCTTGCGGGTACGAGCGTTCGTGCTGGTGCGCTGACCGCGGACAGGCAGACCACGACGGTGACGGAGACCCTGGTAGCAACCGATCTCGACCTTGCGGCGGATGTCGGCCTGGACCTCGCGACGGAGGTCACCCTCGGTCTTGATGTTGGCGTCCACGTACTCGCGGATCGCGACGAGCTGCTCCTCGGAGAGGTCGCGAACGCGGGTGTTCGGGTCGACGCCGGTCGCTGCCAGCGTCTCCTGGGACAGGGTCCGGCCGATGCCGAACACGTAGGTGAGGGCGACCTCCACACGCTTTTCGCGCGGGATGTCGACACCGGAAACGCGTGCCATTCAATGGCTCCAGTTGATCTTCGGAGGTCTTCCGCAGAACCGAATCCCATCCGCCGGCCTCCCCGTGCGGCCCAAAGAGCGCGGCCGAGGATTAGGTACGAATGGGTCCCCGGCCTCCGAGCCGGGGGTATCAGACGGGAGAAACCGCCTGGGCTCTACGTATGAACAAACACTGCTCGCGTCGCGCGAAGTCTCTGCGATGTCGATGCAGAGGGTGTGATCTTTAAGCGATCAGCCCTGGCGCTGCTTGTGGCGCGGGTTCTCGCAAATGACCATGACCCGACCGTGACGGCGGATCACCCTGCACTTGTCGCAGATCTTCTTGACGCTCGGCTTGACCTTCATGGGATGTGAGGTTCTCCGGGTCAGTTGCCGGCAACCCCGCACGCGAAACCGCGCACAGGGCCTGGGCAAGATCTACTTGTAGCGGTAGACGATCCGGCCACGCGTCAGGTCGTACGGAGACAACTCCACCACGACCCGGTCGTCAGGGAGGATACGGATGTAGTGCATACGCATCTTGCCGCTGATATGTGCCAGAACCTGGTGGCCGTTCTGGAGCTCGACCTTGAACATGGCGTTCGGAAGAGACTCGACGACAGTGCCCTCGATCTCGATGGCACCTTGCTTCTTGGCCACGCTTCGCCCTTCGAATCGACTACCTTGATCGACTCCCCTGCGTATCCCTTACGGGTGCATGCAGACATGCGGGTGCACGAGAGCCGACGAGTCAGTCTACGTCAGGCCCCGCCGAAAGACGAATCGAGAAGTCTGCCCCGGCAAGGAGATCCTTAAGCAGCCCATGCCCCCACCCACCCCGCCCGACAGGCGAGGCCAAGCCCCCTCAAGACCCGACTCCGGAAACCGAAACGGGGACCTCGGGCGCAGGGCGCACCCCTCGGAGACGGGGGCCTAAGCAGCGGTCGCGGGCGCCAGGTCGCAGCCCCCGGGGACGGGGGCCTAAGCGGCGGTCGCGGGCGCCAGGTCGCAGCTCCCGGGGACGGGGGGGCGAAGCGGGGCCCGGCAGCCCTCAGCGCGGGAACCGAAGCGAGGCTCTGGAGGCGACAGCCCCCGGCGACGGGGGGCGAAGCGAGGATATGAAGGCGACAGGCCCCGGCGACGGGGGGGCGGAAGCGAGGGTCCGGGGGCGCTGACCCCGGTCCGGGGGCGCTGCCCCCAAGGGCGGGACCGAAGCCGGGGCCAGGGGACGGAAGCCCCCGGACACGGGAGGCCGAAGCGGGGCCATGCAGCCCCCGGCGACGGGACCCGAGCGGGGGTCCGGGGGCCGCCCTCAGCGACAGGGGGCGAACCCGGGGCCAAGGGGTGACGGCCCCCTAGCGACGGGACCCT
>NZ_JBHWUW010000008.1:0-196399 GCF_042737245.1 Streptomyces sp. NPDC060002 | reverse complement strand
GGCCGGGGGGCCGGGACCCTGGCCGGGGGGCCGGGACCCTGGCCGGGGGGCCGGGACCCTGGCCGGGGGGCCGGGACCCTGGCCGGGGGGCCGGGACCCTGGCCGGGGGGCCGGGGGCGCTGCCCCCGGGGACGGGAATGGGGAGGGGCGGCGGGGGCGAGAACCCCACGGCGCACCCCGGAGGAAACCTCAGCCCAGCGGATCCGGCGCCGCCGTGACGCCGTGCTCCGCCAGCTTCGCCCTGCCCCCGTCGGGAGCCGTCAGCACCAGCGGACCCGCCTCGGTCAGCGCGACCGAGTGCTCCCAGTGCGAGGACCAGGTGCCGTCGGTGGTGATGACGGTCCAGTCGTCCTCGAGGACCTCGGTGCGCGGGGTCCCCAGGGACACCATCGGCTCGATGGCCAGGCAGAAGCCGGGAACCAGCTTCGGCCCCTTGCCCCGCCTGCGGTCGACGTAGTTCAGCAGATGGGGGTCCATGTGCATCTCGGTGCCGATGCCGTGGCCGCCGTAGTCCTCGATGATGCCGTAGCGCCCGCCGCCCGGCTTGGGCTGACGGCGGATGTACGTCTCGATCGCGCGGGATACGTCGACCAGCCGGCCGCCCGCCTTCATGGCGGCGATGCCGGCCCACATCGACTCCTCGGTCACCCGGGACAGCTCGATCAGCTCCGGAGCGTGCCCCGAGCCGACGAACGCCGTGTACGCCGCGTCGCCGTGCCAGCCGTCGACGATAGCCCCGCAGTCGATGGAGATGATGTCGCCGTCCTTGAGGACGACCTCGTCGGAGGGGATGCCGTGCACCACCACGTCGTTCACCGAGGTGCAGATCGTCGCGGGGAAGCCGCCGTAGCCGAGGAAGTTCGACTTCGCACCGTTCTCCGCGAGGACCTTGCGGGCGACGTCGTCCAGGTCCTTGGTCGTCGCCCCCGGCACCGCCGCTTCACGCGTGGCCGCGTGGATGGCGGCGACGACCAGCCCCGCCGCACGCATCTTGGCGATCTGCTCGGGGCTCTTGATCTGCACCATGGGGGGCCTGCGCTCTCCGTCACTCAGGTCGGTCGGGTTACGTATGCACACAACAGTACGGCCGTGGTGTCCGGAGGGACGCCACGGCCGTACGGGGAGCGACGACTACTGGTCGTCGCCCTCACGCTTCAGGGCGGCCAGCGCGCGTGCGGTGACCTCTTCCACCGGGCCCATGGCCTCGATGGTCACGACCAGGCCCTGCGCCTTGTAGTAGTCGATGATCGGCTCGGTCTGCGTGTGGTAGACCTCGAGCCGGGTGCGGACCGTCTCCTCGGAGTCGTCGTCCCGCTGGTACAGCTCGCCGCCGCAGACGTCACAGACGCCTTCCTCGGCGGCCTTCTTGTACGTCACGTGGAAGACGTGCGAGGAGTCGTTGCGGCAGATGCGCCGGCCGGCGATCCGCTTGACGACCTCCTCCTCCGGGGCCTCCAGGTCCAGTACCGCGTCCAGCTTGATGCCCTCGAGGGTGAGGAGCTCGTCCAGCGCCTCGGCCTGCGAGACGTTGCGCGGGAAACCGTCCAGCAGGAAGCCGCGCTCGGCGTCCGGCTGCTCCATGCGGTCCTTGGCCATGGCGATGGTGACCTCGTCGGGGACGAGGTTGCCGGCGTCCATGTAGGACTTCGCGAGTTTCCCGAGTTCCGTCTGCTGGCTGATGTTGGCGCGGAACAGGTCGCCCGTGGAGATGTGCGGAACGCGGAGCTTCTCGGCCAGACGTGTGGCCTGCGTTCCCTTTCCGGCGCCCGGCGGCCCGACGAGGACGATACGCATCAGCGGAGGAACCCTTCGTAATTGCGCTGCTGGAGCTGGCTCTCAATTTGCTTCACCGTCTCGAGACCGACACCCACGATGATCAGGATGCTGGTACCACCGAACGGGAAGTTCTGGCTTGCCCCGAAGCCAACCAACGCCATCGTCGGTACAAGAGCGATCAGACCCAGATACAGCGAACCCGGCCAGGTGATCCGGTTGAGTACGTAGGAGAGGTACTCAGCGGTCGGTCGGCCAGCCCGGATGCCCGGGATGAAGCCACCATACTTCTTCATGTTGTCGGCTACTTCCTCGGGGTTGAAGGAGATAGCCACGTAGAAGAACGCGAAGAAAACGATCAGCAGGAAGTACATGCTGATGTAGATCGGGTGGTCACCCTTGGTCAGGTTGGTCTCGATCCAGGTCTTCCAGCTGGAGGTTCCGCTGGAGAACTGGGCGACGAGAGCCGGGATGTAGAGCAGCGACGAGGCGAAGATGACCGGGATCACACCGGCCTGGTTCACCTTCAGCGGGATGTACGTCGAGGTACCGCCGTAGGACCGGCGGCCGATCATGCGCTTCGCGTACTGCACGGGGATACGGCGCTGGGCCTGCTCGACGAAGACCACCAGACCGACCATGACCAGGCCGACCAGGATGACGGTGCCGAACTCGATCCAGCCGCCCGCGAGCGTGCCCTGCTTCTTGATGGCCCACAGGGCCGAGGGGAAGGTCGCGGCGATCGAGATGAACATCAGGATCGACATGCCGTTGCCGATACCGCGGTCGGTGATGAGCTCACCGAGCCACATGACCATGGCCGTACCGGCGGTCATGCAGATGACCATGACGATGGTGGTGAAGATCGCGCGGTCCGGGACGATGCTCGAGGCGACCGTGCAACCGGAGAACAGGGCGCCGCTGCGGGCGGTGGCCACCAGGCCGGTGCCCTGAAGGATCGCGAGCGCCACCGTGAGGTAGCGGGTGTACTGCGTGATCTTCGCGGTGCCGGCCTGGCCCTCCTTCTTGAGGGCTTCCAGACGCGGGATCACCACGGTCAGCAGCTGAAGAATGATGCTCGCGGTGATGTACGGCATGATGCCCAGCGCGAAGATGGTGATCTGGAGCAGCGCGCCGCCGCTGAACATGTTCACCAGACCGAAGAGGCCCTGGTTGCCGGACGCCTCGTCCACGCACCGCTGAACGGACGTGTAGTCGACACCGGGAATCGGAATATGCGTTCCGAGCCGGTAGATCACGATGATGGCGAGCGTGAAGAGCAGCTTCTTGCGCAGGTCGGGCGTCCTGAACGCCCGGGCGAACGCGGTGAGCACGGTGCCTCCTGCGACCCCCGCGCATCTGCGTCAAGGGTGACGGTCTTGAGGGTCCAATAAGAACAACGACAACGACAACGACTTGTGTAACGGTCGACTGCCTCTCAAGGTGCCCCATGGGAAGCATCTTGTGAAAGTGGGCAGTGCAGGTCACCTTACCGGCGAGAGTACCGCCGTAGGAACGACCAACCGGGGATACCCCATATGTGGGGTATCCCCGGTCGGGATCGCTCAGGTCATCGAGACGCCTGTGGTGTTCAGATGAGCTCGGTGACGGCACCGCCGGCAGCGGTGATCTTCTCCTTGGCGGAGCCGGAGACGGCGTCGACCGTCACCTGCAGCGCCACGGAGATCTCGCCCTGGCCGAGGACCTTGACGAGGCTGTTCTTGCGAACGGCACCCTTGGCGACGAGACCCTCTACGGTGACCTCGCCACCCTCGGGGTACAGCGCGGCCAGCTTGTCGAGGTTCACGACCTGGAACTCGGTCTTGAACGGGTTCCTGAAGCCCTTGAGCTTCGGAAGACGCATGTGGAGGGGCATCTGCCCACCCTCGAAGCGCTCCGGAACCTGGTAACGGGCCTTCGTGCCCTTGGTACCACGACCAGCCGTCTTACCCTTCGACGCCTCACCACGACCAACACGGGTCTTGGCGGTCTTGGCGCCCGGGGCGGGACGGAGGTTGTGGATCTTGAGCGGGCTGTTCTCCGCCATGATCAGTCGACCTCCTCAACCGTCACGAGGTGGCGGACGGTGTGCACCATTCCGCGGAACTCGGGGCGGTCCTCCTTGACGACCACGTCGTTCAGGCGCTTGAGCCCGAGCGAACGCAGAGTGTCACGGTGGTTCTGCTTGCTGCCGATGTACGACTTCGTCTGCGTGATCTTGAGGCGAGCCATTACGCACCAGCCCCGGCACGCGCACGAAGCAGAGCCGCGGGGGCGACGTCCTCGAGGGGCAGACCACGGCGAGCCGCGATCTCCTCGGGACGCTGCAGGCCCTTGAGGGCCGCCACGGTCGCGTGCACGATGTTGATCGCGTTCGACGAGCCGAGCGACTTCGACAGGATGTCGTGAACGCCGGCGCACTCGAGCACTGCACGCACCGGGCCACCGGCGATAACGCCGGTACCGGGGGAAGCAGGCTTGAGCAGGACGACGCCCGCGGCCTTCTCGCCCGTGATCGGGTGCGGGATGGTGCCCTGGATACGCGGGACCTTGAAGAAGTGCTTCTTGGCCTCTTCAACACCCTTGGCGATCGCGGCCGGCACCTCCTTGGCCTTGCCGTAACCGACACCGACGGTGCCGTCACCATCGCCCACCACGACCAGCGCGGTGAAGCTGAAGCGACGACCACCCTTCACAACCTTGGCGACGCGGTTGATCGCGACGACGCGCTCAACGTACGCGGTCTTCTCGGCGGCGCTGGCGCCACCGTCACGGCCCTTCCGGTCCCGCCGCTCGCCGCCACCGGCACCGCTCCCGCGGCGCTGGGGTCCAGCCATTGGATTACCTCTCTCTTTTTCCGCTAGCTACGCAGCGACCTAGGTCGCTAGCGCGACGGGCGACTCAGAACTTGAGTCCGGCTTCGCGGGCGGCGTCCGCCAGGGCGGCGATGCGCCCGGCGTACTGATTGCCACCACGGTCGAACACGACAGCCTCGACTCCGGCGGCCTTGGCGCGCTCGGCGACCAGGGCGCCGACCGACTTGGCCTGCGCGGACTTGTCGCCCTCGCCGCCGCGGATCGTCGTGTCCAGGGTCGACGCCGACGCCAGGGTGTGACCCTTGATGTCGTCGATGACCTGGGCCACGATGTGGCGGTTGGAGCGCGTCACGACGAGACGCGGACGCTCAGCCGTACCCGAGATGTGCTTACGGATCCGGATGTGGCGACGCTTGATCGCGGCACGCTTGTAAGCGTCGCCCTTGAGGATCTTCTGTCCGTATGCCATGGCTTACTTACCCGCCTTTCCGACCTTGCGGCGGATGACTTCGCCCTCGTACTTGACGCCCTTGGCCTTGTACGGGTCGGGCTTGCGCAGCTTGCGGATGTTGGCCGCAACCTCGCCGACCTTCTGCTTGTCGATGCCCTCGACCGAGAACCGGGTGGGGTTCTCGACCTTGAAGGAGATTCCCTCGGGGGCCTCGACGGTGATCGGGTGGCTGTAACCGAGCGCGAACTCGAGGTTCGAGCCCTTCGCGGTCACGCGGTAACCGACACCACTGATCTCGAGCTTCTTCACGTAACCCTGGGTCACGCCGGTGATCATGTTCGCCACCAGCGTGCGGGACAGGCCGTGCAGGGCCTTGCTCTGACGCTCGTCGTTGGGGCGGGTGACGTTCAGAACGCCGTCCTCACCCTTGGCGATCTCGATCGGCGCAACGACGGTGTGGGTCAGCGAGCCCTTGGGGCCCTTGACCGCAACCGTCTGGCCGTCGATGGTGACGTCCACGCCGGCGGGAACCGTGATAGGGAGCTTGCCAATACGCGACATAGCTGTTTCCTCCGTTCCCTTCCGCTACCAGACGTAGGCGAGAACTTCTCCGCCTACGCCCTTCTTGCCGGCCTGCTTGTCGGTGAGGAGACCGTGCGACGTGGAAATGATCGCCACGCCGAGGCCGCCCAGCACCTTGGGCAGGGAGGTGGACTTCGCGTAAACCCGGAGACCGGGCTTGGAGATCCGCTTGATGCCCGCGATGGAGCGCTCACGGTTCGGGCCGAACTTGAGCTCGAGGGTGAGGTCCTTGCCGACCTCGGCGTCCTCGACCTTCCAGCCCGTGATGAAGCCCTCCTGCTGGAGGATCTCCGCGATGTGAGACTTGATCTTGGACGCCGGCATCGTCACGGAATCGTGGTACGCCGAGTTCGCGTTCCGCAGACGCGTCAGCATGTCTGCGATCGGATCAGTCATGGTCATGAATTGGCCTGTGGCCTCTCTCGCCGGGGTTTCCTGTTGCGCCATCCCTCTCCCCGATCCGAGACGGGGCGGGTGCGGCGCGGTGGACCTACGGCGTAGTAAGTCGTACGGGCGACCATCAGGTGCCCAACCCTCCAAGCCTAAGCCATGAAGAGGTGGGCACCTGACACGCCCATTGCTTACCGAGAGCCTCTGGAACCCTTAAAAGGGGGTTTACCAGGAGCTCTTGGTCACGCCCGGCAGCTCGCCGCGGTGAGCCATCTCACGAAGGCACACACGGCAGAGGCCGAACTTGCGGTACACGGAGTGGGGACGGCCGCAACGCTGGCAGCGGTTGTACGCCCGCACAGCGAACTTAGGCTTACGAGCAGCCTTTGCGATCAGAGCCTTCTTCGCCATCTCGCTCACGCCTCCTTGAAGGGGAAGCCGAGGTGACGAAGGAGCGCACGGCCCTCAGCGTCGTTGGTCGCCGTGGTGACCACGGTGATGTCCATACCCCGGACACGGTCGATCTTGTCCTGGTCGATCTCGTGGAACATGACCTGCTCCGTGAGACCGAAGGTGTAGTTGCCACGGCCGTCGAACTGCTTGGGGGACAGACCACGGAAGTCGCGGATGCGCGGAAGCGCGAGCGACAGGGTGCGGTCCAGGAACTCCCACATGCGGTCGCCACGAAGCGTGACGTGGGCACCGATCGGCTGACCTTCACGCAGCTTGAACTGCGCGATGGACTTGCGGGCCTTGGTGATGGCCGGCTTCTGACCGGTGATGGTGGTCAGGTCACGGACGGCACCGTCCATGAGCTTCGAGTCACGGGCGGCGTCGCCGACACCCATGTTGACCACGATCTTGACGAGGCCGGGGATCTGCATGACGTTCTCGTAGGAGAACTCCTCACGCAGCTTGCCCGCGATCTCCTCGCGGTACTTCGTCTTGAGACGCGGAGTCGTGGTGGTAGCCATCAGATGTCCTCACCCGTCCGCTTGGCAACGCGGATCTTGTTGCCCTCGTCGTCGAAGCGGTAACCGACGCGCGTGACGACCTTGTTGCCGTCCTTCTCCACGACCAGCTGAACGTTGGACACGTGGATCGGGGCCTCGGTGGTCACGATGCCGCCGGCCTGGGAGCCCTTGGCCGTCGGACCGGCCTTCGTGTGCTTCTTGACCCGGTTGACACCCTCGACCAGGACACGGTCCTCGCGGGGGAAGGCCGCGATGACCTTGCCCTGCTTGCCCTTGTCCTTACCCGTGATGACCTGGACCAGGTCGCCCTTCTTGATCTTCATGCTTACAGCACCTCCGGAGCCAGCGAGATGATCTTCATGAACTTCTTCTCGCGCAGCTCCCGGCCGACCGGGCCGAAGATGCGGGTGCCACGAGGGTCACCGTCGTTCTTCAGAATGACAGCGGCGTTCTCGTCGAAGCGGATGTACGAGCCGTCCGGACGGCGACGCTCCTTGACGGTGCGAACGATGACCGCCTTGATGACGTCACCCTTCTTCACGTTACCGCCGGGGATCGCGTCCTTGACGGTGGCGACGATGACGTCACCGATGCCCGCGTAGCGGCGACCGGAGCCACCGAGCACACGGATGCAAAGGATTTCCTTCGCACCAGTGTTGTCGGCGACGCGCAGTCGCGACTCCTGCTGGATCACGTCTATCTCCTGTGTGTCTGCCGGTTCCCGGCGAGCTCCGTAAATGACTTACGGAGCTCACCGAGCCTGGCGGAACTGTCCTGCGGGGATGCCCGCAGGAGAATTACTTGGCCTTCTCGAGGATCTCGACGATGCGCCAGCGCTTCGTCGAGGACAGCGGCCGGGTCTCCGCGAGGAGGACACGGTCGCCGACGCCTGCGGCGTTCTGCTCGTCGTGGGCCTTGAGCTTGTTCGTACGGCGGATGACCTTGCCGTACAGCGCGTGCTTCACGCGGTCCTCGACGGCGACGACGACGGTCTTGTCCATCTTGTCGCTGACGACGAGACCCTCACGGGTCTTGCGGAAACCGCGCGCCTCGGGGGTGTTCTCAGTCACGTTGCTCTCGCTCATCAGGCGCTCTCCACCGTCTCGATGCCCAGCTCGCGCTCACGCATCAGGGTGTAGATCCGCGCGATGTCCTTACGGACGGCCTTGAGCCGACCGTGGTTCTCGAGCTGACCCGTCGCCGCCTGGAAGCGGAGGTTGAACAGCTCTTCCTTGGCTTCGCGGAGCTTGTTGAGAAGCTCCTCGTCACCCAGTTCGCGCAGCTCGGACGCCTTGGTACCGGCCGACATCACGCTTCACCTGCCTCGCGCTTGACGATCCGGCACTTCATCGGCAGCTTGTGGGCTGCGCGAGTAAGGGCCTCACGGGCGATCTTCTCGTTGGGGTAGGACAGTTCGAACATGACCCGTCCCGGGTGCACGTTCGCGATCCACCACTCGGGAGAACCCTTACCGGAACCCATGCGGGTCTCGGCAGGCTTCTTCGTGAGCGGGCGGTCCGGGTAGATGTTGATCCAGACCTTGCCGCCACGCTTGATGTGGCGGGTCATCGCGATACGGGCCGCCTCGATCTGGCGGTTGGTCACGTACGCCGGCGTGAGGGCCTGAATGCCGTACTCGCCGAACGAGACCGTCGTACCGCCCTTGGCCTGACCACGGCGCTTCGGGTGGTGCTGCTTGCGGTGCTTGACCCTACGGGGGATCAGCATTTCGGTCAGGCCTCCGTTCCGGTGCTCTCAGCCGGAGCGGCCGCCGGAGCCTCGGCCTTGGGGGCCTCGGCAGCGGGAGCCTGCTGCGGCTTGCGACCGCGACCGCCACGCTCGCCACCACGGCCACCACGGGCCGGGCGGTCGGCGCCGCCGCCACCACGGGCCGGGCGGTTGCCGGCGCGGGCAGCAGCGTTCTCGGCGCGGACCTCGGCGATGTTCTTGACATCGCCCTTGTAGATCCAGACCTTCACGCCGATGCGGCCGAAGGTCGTCTTGGCCTCGAAGAAGCCGTAGTCCACGTTCGCGCGGAGCGTGTGCAGGGGCACACGGCCCTCGCGGTAGAACTCCGAGCGGGACATCTCGGCGCCACCGAGGCGGCCACCGCACTGGATCTTGATGCCCTTGGCGCCGGCCTTCATCGCCGACTGCATGCTCTTACGCATGGCGCGACGGAAGGAGACGCGGGAGGAGAGCTGCTCGGCGACGGCCTGAGCCACCAGCTGAGCGTCGACCTCGGGGTTCTTGACCTCGAGGATGTTCAGCTGAACCTGCTTCTTGGTCAGCTTCTCCAGGTCGCCGCGGATACGGTCGGCCTCGGCGCCGCGGCGGCCGATGACGATGCCCGGGCGAGCGGTGTGGATGTCCACACGCACGCGGTCACGGGTGCGCTCGATCTCCACCTTCGAGATGCCGGCGCGCTCCATGCCGGACGTCATCATCCGACGGATGGCGACGTCTTCTCCGACGTATTCCTTGTACGACTTGTCGGCGTACCAACGGGACTTGAAGTCCGTGGTGATGCCGAGCCGGAACCCATGCGGGTTAACCTTCTGGCCCATTACCGGGATCCTTCCTTGCTGCTGAGGACCACGGTGATGTGGCTGGTCCGCTTGCGGATCCGGTATGCGCGGCCCTGGGCACGCGGACGGAACCGCTTCAGGGTCGGACCCTCGTCGACGTACGCCTCGGAGACGAAGAGGCTGTCGGCGTCAGTGTGGTCGTAGTTGTGCGCGGCGTTGGCAATGGCGCTGTCAAGCACCTTGCCGACCGGCACGCTCGCGGCCTGCGGGGTGAAACGCAGGACCGCCTGAGCCTCCGTGGCGTCCATGCCACGGATAAGGTCCACCACCCGGCGGGCCTTCATGGGCGTGACGCGGATGTACCGCGCCTGGGCCCTGGCTTCCATGGTTGTCCTTCCAGTGTCTGTCATGGTCATTCCACCCCGCGTTAGCGGCGCTTCGACTTCCGGTCGTCCTTGACGTGACCCCGGAAGGTGCGCGTCGGCGAGAACTCGCCGAGCTTGTGGCCGACCATCGACTCGGTGACAAACACCGGAATGTGGGTCTTGCCGTTGTGCACCGCGATCGTGTGACCCAGCATGGCCGGGATGATCATCGAGCGACGGGACCAGGTCTTGATGACGTTCTTGGAACCGGCTTCGTTCTGGGCGTCCACCTTCTTTACGAGGTGTCCGTCGACGAAGGGCCCCTTCTTGAGACTGCGCGGCATCTAAACCCGCTCCTAGCGCTTCTTGTTCGTCTTGCGGCGGCGGACGATGTACTTGTTCGAAGCCTTCTTCGGCGAACGAGTACGACCCTCCTTCTGACCCCAGGGGCTGACCGGGTGGCGACCACCGGAGGTCTTGCCCTCACCACCACCGTGGGGGTGGTCAACCGGGTTCATCGCCACACCGCGAACGGTCGGGCGGACGCCCAGCCAGCGCTTACGGCCGGCCTTGCCCCAGTTGATGTTGCTCTGCTCGGCGTTGCCGACCTCGCCGACCGTGGCGCGGCAGCGCTGGTCGACCAGACGGATCTCACCGGACGGCATACGAAGGTGGGCCATCGTGCCCTCCTTCGCGAGCAGCTGCACCGAAGCGCCGGCGGAGCGGGCGAACTTGGCGCCGCCACCGGGACGGATCTCGATCGCGTGGATCGTGGTACCGACCGGGATGTTGCGGAGCGCCAGGTTGTTGCCCGGCTTGATGTCGGCCCCGGGACCGTTCTCGACGCGGTCGCCCTGCGACAGGTTGCGCGGGGCGAGGATGTAGCGCTTCTCGCCGTCGGCATAGTGCAGCAGCGCGATGCGCGCGGTGCGGTTGGGGTCGTACTCGATGTGCGCGACCTTCGCCGGCACGCCGTCCTTGTCGTGACGACGGAAGTCGATCACTCGGTAGGCGCGCTTGTGTCCGCCACCCTGGTGGCGAACGGTCACACGACCGGCGTTGTTACGGCCGCCCTTGCTGTGCAGCGGGCGGACCAGCGACTTCTCCGGCGTGGACCGCGTGACCTCGACGAAGTCGGCGACGCTGGAGCCACGACGGCCCGGCGTAGTCGGCTTGTACTTGCGGATTCCCATTATTCAGTCCTCGTCCGATATCGGACGATCCGGACCGCCCTCAGGCGGTCGGACCGCCGAAGATGTCGATACGGTCGCCCTCGGCAAGGGTCACGATCGCGCGCTTCGTGCCGGCACGCTGACCGAAACCGGTCTTGGTGCGCTTGCGCTTGCCGATGCGGTTGATCGTGTTGACGCCGGTGACCTTGACCGAGAAGACCGCCTGGACGGCCTGCTTGATCTGGGTCTTGTTGGCGTTCGGGGCGACGATGAACGTGTACTTGTTCTCGTCGAGGAGCGCGTAGCTCTTCTCCGACACGACCGGCTTCAGCAGCACGTCACGGAGGTCCGTGAACGCCTTGCTGGGCGCGGTGACGACGGTGTTCTTGCCTTCGGTGGCGTGGCGCTTCGCCTTGGCGACGCGCGCGGCCTTGGCGACCTTGGCCGCCTTGGAGGCGATGCTCGGGTGACGCGTAGCCATCAGGCGTCACTCCCTTCGGTGTCGTTGGCCTGCGGGCCGGCGACGAAGGACTCGAGAGCGGCCTGGGTGAAGACCACGTCGTCCGAGACGATCACGTCGTACGTGTTCAGCTGGCCCGGCTCCAGGATGTGCACCTGGGGCAGGTTGCGGGCGGACAGCCACGCGGCCTCGTCGGCGCGGTCGACGACCAGGAGCAGGTTCTTGCGCTCCGAGATCTTGCCGAACAGCGTACGAGCGGCCTTCGTGGAGGGAGCCTCGCCCTCGATCACGCCGGTGACGACGTGAATGCGGTTGTGGCGGGCCCGGTCGGTGAGGGCGTGACGCAGAGCGGCAGCCTTCATCTTCTTCGGGGTCCGCTGCGAGTAGTCACGCGGCTGCGGGCCGTGGACGACGCCACCACCGGCGAACTGCGGCGCGCGGGTCGAGCCCTGGCGCGCGCGGCCGGTGCCCTTCTGACGGTAAGGCTTCTTACCGCCACCGCGGACTTCACCGCGGCGCTTGGTCTTGTGCGTGCCCTGACGGGCCGCGGCGTTCTGCGCGACGACGACCTGGTGGATCAGCGGGATGCTGATCTTCTCCACGCCGAAGATCTCCGCGGGGAGCTCGACGCTTCCGGTCTTCTCGCCTGCAGGCGAAAGGATGTCAACAGTGCTCATCGGTACCTCAGGCCCCCTTGGCCGCAGTGCGGACCAGGACGAGGCCGCCGTTCGGACCGGGGACAGCGCCCTTGATGAGCAGCAGACCCTTCTCCGCGTCAACGGCGTGGACGGTCAGGTTCTGGGTGGTGACACGCTCGTTGCCCATGCGACCCGCCATGCGGAGGCCCTTGAACACGCGGCCCGGGGTGGCGCAGCCACCGATGGAACCGGGCGAGCGGTGCTTGCGCTGGGTGCCGTGTCCGGCGCCGAGGCCCTTGAAGTTGTGACGCTTCATGACACCGGCGAAGCCCTTGCCCTTGCTCTTGCCGGTCACGTCGACCTTCACGCCGGCCTCGAACACCTCAGCGGTGATCTCCTGGCCCAGCGTGTACTCGGAGGCGTCCGCGGTGCGGATCTCGACGAGGTGGCGACGGGGGGTGACGTCGGCCTTGGCGAAGTGACCCTTGAGGGGCTTGTTCACCTTGCGCGGGTCGATCTCGCCGAAGGCGATCTGGACCGACTCGTAGCCGTCACTGTCGTTCGTACGGACCTGGGTCACGACGTTGGGGCTGGCCTTGACGACGGTGACCGGAACAACACGGTTGTTCTCGTCCCACACCTGCGTCATGCCGAGCTTCTCGCCCAGGATGCCCTTGATCTGCTTAGCCATTCTTCAGATCACCGGCCCCTAGAGCTTGATCTCGATGTCGACACCGGCCGGGAGGTCGAGTCGCATCAAAGAGTCAACGGTCTTGGGCGTCGGGTCGAGAATGTCGATCAGACGCTTGTGCGTGCGCATCTCGAAGTGCTCGCGCGAGTCCTTGTACTTGTGCGGCGACTTGATGACGCAGTACACGTTCTTCTCAGTGGGCAGCGGCACCGGGCCCGCGACCGACGCACCAGTGCGGGTCACCGTCTCGACGATCTTCTTCGCCGAGGAGTCGATGACCTCGTGGTCGTAGGCCTTGAGCCGGATGCGGATCTTCTGTCCCGCCATGGCTACTCAGTAGTCCTGTCTCTTCTAACGCTCTGGAACCAGATGGTCTGTTCACTTCGTTCCGCCGACCCACGCGGTCGGGTGTGTCGCGCTGTCACCGACACAGATGCCCCTTGTTCGAACATCCCTGCTGGGAAAGCACGGCCCTTCCGGAACCGCAAGCCGGGGACGAAAGGCCCACCGGGTGCCTGGTCGGCGCTGCACTGAAACTTCCCGAAAGATTCCCGTACGTCCGCCCCAGCGCTGCCAACAGGCAGTTAGGGCGACGAGTACTGTGGGACTCGCTTTCGGTCCTCCCGGCGGGAGGCGCACAGCATCAACACTCGACCGAGCAACTCCGACAGTCTGCCATATGGGGCACCGCCTCCGCCAATCGAGCCGGAGACAATACCCCGAACGTGACGTAGGTCAAACGACCAGCCGCTCCAACCGGGGCCTTTCGGGGCCCGCTTGTGAGGCCGGTCACCGTGAACCCGTTCGAGGGCTACGGGTAACAACGGGTGTATCCGACCGACGGCAGACACGGAGCCCGCGTGAACAGCCCCCCTGGCAGACATGACGAGGACGCCTCCGTCATCGCCGACTCCCTGACCCGGCCCGAGTCGTTCGGGGAGCTCTACCACCGGCACGCGGCGGTGATCCACCGGTACGCGGCCCGACGACTGGGCGAGGACGCGGCCGAGGACATCACCGCCGAGACCTTTCTGGCCGCGTTCCGCACGCGGGGACGCTACGACGCCTCGCGCGCCGGCGCCCGGCCCTGGCTGTACGGAATCGCCGCCAACCTCATCGGCAAGCAGCGCCGTACCGAGGTGCGGGCGCTCAGAGCCCTGGCCCGCACGGGACACGACCCCGTGGCCGACTCCTGGACCGACCGCAGCGACAGCCGGGTCACCGCCCAGGCCGCACAGGGCCGCCTGGCCGGCGCGCTGGCCGGTCTCTCACGCGGCGACCGGGACGTCCTGCTGCTGGTCGCCTGGGCGGACCTCGGCTACCAGGAGGTCGCCGAGGCGCTGTCCATCCCGGTGGGCACGGTGCGCTCCCGCCTCCACCGGGCCCGCAGAAAGGTACGCCTCGCCCTCGGTGACGCGGACCCCATGTTCGTACACGACTCCGCGGAGGTGATCGGCCATGGCTGAACCGGCGATGGACGAGATGACAGCGGTCCGTCAGCTGCGCGCCGACGCTCCCGTGCCCGACCACGCCCGGCTCACCCCGGCCCGTCAGCGGCTGCTGGACGAGATCGCCGGGCAGCCCCGACGCGGACGCGCCGGATGGCAGCTCAAAGCCGCCGGAGCGGTCGCCGCGGTGACGGCCGCGGCACTGCTCTCCACCCTGACACTGCACGAGGACGGCAGGACACCGACGCAGCCTGCTCCGACGGCGACCGCCCGGCCGGACTCGTGGGTGTACCAACGGGTGCGGCTGGTCCTGCTGAACTGCCCCGCCGGCGGGAGTGGCTCCGCGTACAGCGAGGTCGGCTCGCTCGCTCTGTCAGCCGGACCGCGACCGTGCGACCCGAAGACGACCAGGTCGATCGACGATGACCACTGGATCCGCTACGACGGTCTTTCCACGGCCGTGCCGGAACAGAACACCAGCGATCCGGACGACGTGCGGGTGTGGAACGACCCCAGCGGCCCGTCGGCAACGGAGATGCTCGCGCCCCGGGAAACGGACGCCCTGCTGGCCGCCCTGCCCGACGCCCCCGGCTCCGCGCTGAAGGCGATCCTCAAGAAGTCCGTCCCCACCCGCATCACCAGCGCGTACCGGCTGACCCAGGCCCAGCGCGACTTCGACGAGGTGGTCGAGGTGCTCTCCGGAGCCTCCACCGTCCCGGCCGACAAGGCTCGGACGATCTACCGGATCATTACGGGCCTGGAGGGAGCGACCGAGCCGGTCGAGGTGACCGACGGCGCCGGACGGGAGGTCCTGGCGATCGGCATCGACGGCAACTTCCGTGACTACGCATACGAGCGCAACAGCATGCAGGTGCTGCTCGACCCGCACACCTTCGCCTATCGCGGTGTCCGCTGGGTGGCCGGAATGGGCTACTACGTGGGCGGCAAGGCCTCCGGGGGCCCGTTCCTGACGAAGGGGACGGTCATCGCCACGGCCACCCGTGTCGCCACGGTCGTCGTCGACAAGGCCGGCGAGCGGAACTGAGTCGCCCGGCGGGACGAAGCCACTCGCCGCCCGCCCATACGAAAGGGCCCGTACGACCGAAGTCGTACGGGCCCTCTCAGGTGCTCAGCTCAGGCTGGAGCTACCAGGTCGATCAGCAAGAACTACTTGGTGATCTTGGTGACCTGGCCGGCGCCCACCGTGCGACCACCCTCGCGGATGGCGAACTTCAGGCCCTCTTCCATGGCGATGGGCTGGATGAGCTCCACCTTCATCTCGGTGTTGTCACCCGGCATCACCATTTCGGTGCCCTCGGGGAGGGTCACAACGCCCGTCACGTCCGTCGTACGGAAGTAGAACTGCGGACGGTAGTTGTTGAAGAACGGCGTGTGGCGGCCACCCTCGTCCTTGGACAGGATGTAGGCCTGGGCCTCGAAGTCGGTGTGCGGCGTGACCGAACCCGGCTTGATGATGACCTGGCCGCGCTCGACGTCCTCGCGCTTGATGCCGCGGAGCAGCAGACCGACGTTCTCACCGGCCTGGCCCTCGTCGAGCAGCTTGCGGAACATCTCGATGCCGGTGACCGTGGTGGTGGTCTTCTCCTGCTTGATGCCGATGATGTCAACGGTCTCGTTGACCTTCAGGACACCACGCTCGATACGGCCGGTGACGACCGTACCGCGACCGGTGATCGTGAAGACGTCCTCGACGGGCATGAGGAACGGCTTGTCGACGTCACGCTCGGGGGTCGGGATCGCCTCGTCGACGGCGGCCATGAGGTCGAGAACCGACTGACCCCACTCGGCGTCGCCCTCGAGCGCCTTGAGCGCCGAGACCTTGACGACCGGCAGGTCGTCGCCCGGGAACTCGTACTCGGAGAGGAGCTCACGGACCTCGAGCTCGACGAGCTCCAGGATCTCCTCGTCGTCCACCATGTCGGCCTTGTTCAGGGCGACGACGATGTACGGAACGCCGACCTGGCGGGCCAGGAGCACGTGCTCCTTGGTCTGCGGCATCGGGCCGTCGGTGGCGGCGACCACGAGGATCGCGCCGTCCATCTGCGCGGCACCGGTGATCATGTTCTTGATGTAGTCCGCGTGACCCGGGCAGTCGACGTGGGCGTAGTGGCGGCCCTCCGTCTGGTACTCGACGTGCGCGATGGAGATGGTGATACCGCGCTGACGCTCTTCGGGAGCCTTGTCGATCTGGTCGAAGGCCGAGGCCTCGTTCAGGTCCGGGTACTTGTCGTGCAGCACCTTGGTAATGGCGGCCGTGAGGGTCGTCTTACCGTGGTCGATGTGACCGATGGTGCCGATGTTGACGTGCGGCTTAGTCCGCTCGAACTTCGCCTTCGCCACGGGGGTCCTCCTGGGAGTGGTTCTGGAACGCCTTGCTTCATCGGCGCCAGGTGATCTTTGCTGGAAAGCCCGGGTCCAGGGGGCAAACATCCGGGGATGCGGCTGTTTGCCCCTTGAGGCTCCGGAGTCAAGCCTACGGCGTGTAAACCGAGTGTGTTACTCGCCCTTGGCCTTCGCGATGATCTCCTCGGCGACGTTCCGCGGAACCTCGGCGTAGGAGTCGAACTGCATCGAGTAGCTTGCGCGACCCGACGTCTTGCTGCGGAGGTCGCCGACGTAGCCGAACATCTCCGACAGGGGCACCAGGCCCTTGACGACGCGGGCACCGGCCCGCTCCTCCATGGCCTGGATCTGACCACGGCGGGAGTTGATGTCGCCGATGACCTCGCCCATGTAGTCCTCGGGCGTGGTGACCTCGACGGCCATCATCGGCTCGAGCAGCACGGGGCTGGCCTTGCGCGCGGCCTCCTTGAAGGCCTGCGAACCGGCGATCTTGAACGCGAGCTCGGAGGAGTCCACCTCGTGGTAGCCACCGTCGAGCAGGGTGACGCGCACGCCGGTCATCTCGTAACCGGCGAGGATGCCGAACTGCATGGCCTCCTGCGCACCGGCGTCGACCGAAGGGATGTACTCCTTCGGGATACGACCACCGGTCACCTTGTTCACGAACTCGTACGAGGCGTCGCCGCCCTCGATCGGCTCGATCGCGATCTGCACCTTCGCGAACTGGCCGGTACCACCAGTCTGCTTCTTGTGCGTGTAGTCGACCCGGTCGACCGCCTTGCGGATGGTCTCACGGTAGGCGACCTGCGGCTTGCCGACGTTGGCCTCGACCTTGAACTCACGGCGCATACGGTCGACCAGCACCTCGAGGTGCAGCTCGCCCATGCCACCGATGATGGTCTGGCCGGTCTCCTCGTCCGAGTGGACCTGGAACGACGGGTCCTCCTCGGCCAGGCGCTGGATCGCGATGCCCAGCTTCTCCTGGTCGCCCTTCGACTTGGGCTCGATGGCGACCTGGATGACCGGAGCCGGGAAGTCCATGGACTCCAGGATCACCGGCTGCTTGTCGTCGCACAGCGTCTCGCCGGTCGTGGTCTGCTTCAGACCCATGACGGCGACGATGTCGCCGGCGCCGACCGCCTCGATCTCCTCACGCTTGTTCGCGTGCATGCGGTAGATCTTGCCGATGCGCTCCTTCTTGCCCTTGACGGAGTTCAGCACGGCAGTGCCGGACACCAGGCGGCCCGAGTAGACCCGGACGAAGGTGAGCTTGCCCAGGTGCGGGTCGCTCATGATCTTGAACGCGAGGGCGGACAGCGGCTCGTCCTCGGACGGCTTGCGCTTGACGACCAGCTCCGCGTCCTTGACGTCGTGGCCTTCGATGGCCTCGACGTCCAGGGGGGAGGGGAGGTAGCGCACGACCGCGTCGAGCAGGGGCTGAACGCCCTTGTTCTTGAACGCGGTACCGCAGAACACCGGGGTGACCGTGATGTCGCTGGACTTGCCGGACGCGATGGTGATCCGACGGATCGCGGCGTACAGCTGCTCCACGGAAGGCTCCTGGCCCTCCAGGTACAGCTCCATGATCTCGTCGTCGTTCTCGGCGACGGTCTCGACGAGCTTGCCGCGGTACTCCTCGGCAGCCTCGGTGTGGGTGGCCGGGATGTCGACGACGTCGTACATCTCGCCCTTCTCCGCCTCGGCGGACCACACGAAGGCCTTCATCGTGACCAGGTCGACGACGCCCTTGAAGTCGGCCTCGGCACCGATCGGGAGCTGCATGACGATCGGCGTCGCACCGAGGCGGCTGCTGATCATGTCGACACAGCGGTGGAACTCCGCACCGGTCCGGTCGAGCTTGTTGACGAAGCAGATACGCGGGACGCCGTAGCGGTCCGCCTGACGCCACACGGTCTCGGACTGGGGCTCGACACCCGCGACGCCGTCGAACACCGTCACGGCACCGTCGAGCACGCGAAGCGAACGCTCCACCTCGACGGTGAAGTCGACGTGGCCCGGGGTGTCGATGATGTTGATGGTGTGGTCGACGTCGGCCAGCGGCCAGTGACAGGTGGTGGCAGCAGAGGTGATCGTGATGCCACGCTCCTGCTCCTGCTCCATCCAGTCCATGGTCGCGGCGCCGTCGTGGACCTCACCGATCTTGTAGGAGACGCCGGTGTAGAACAGGATCCGCTCGGTGGTGGTCGTCTTGCCCGCGTCGATGTGGGCCATGATCCCAATGTTGCGGACCTTGGCCAGGTCAAGTGAAGTGGTAGCCATGAGGCTTTCGTCTTCTCTCGGTCTCGATGTGGGTAGCGACTACCAGCGGTAGTGCGCGAAGGCCTTGTTGGACTCGGCCATCTTGTGGGTGTCCTCGCGCTTCTTCACAGCGGCGCCGAGGCCGTTGGACGCGTCGAGAAGTTCGTTGAGGAGGCGCTCGGTCATGGTCTTCTCGCGACGGGCGCGGGAGTAACCGACGAGCCAGCGCAGCGCCAGGGTGCTCGCGCGACCCGGCTTGACCTCGATCGGGACCTGGTAGGTCGCGCCACCGACACGGCGGGACTTGACCTCGATGGTCGGCTTGATGTTCTCGAGGGCGCGCTTCAGCGTGATGACCGGGTCGTTGCCGGTCTTCTCGCGCAGGCCCTCCATGGCACCGTAGACGATGCGCTCGGCGGTGGAGCGCTTGCCGTTCAGCAGCACCTTGTTGATGAGCGACGTGACAAGAGGAGAACCGTAGACCGGGTCGATGATGACCGGGCGCTTCGGGGCAGGGCCCTTACGAGGCATTGTTTACTTCTCCTTCTTGGCGCCGTAGCGGCTGCGGGCCTGCTTGCGGTTCTTGACACCCTGGGTGTCAAGGGAACCGCGGATGATCTTGTAGCGAACACCGGGCAGGTCCTTCACACGGCCACCACGCACGAGCACGATGGAGTGCTCCTGCAGGTTGTGTCCCTCACCCGGAATGTAAGCAGTGACCTCGATACCGCTGGTCAGACGCACGCGCGCGACCTTACGCAGGGCCGAGTTCGGCTTCTTCGGGGTGGTCGTGAACACACGCGTGCAGACGCCGCGACGCTGGGGCGAACCCTCGAGTGCGGGCGTCTTGTTCTTCTCGACCTTGTCCTGCCGGCCCTTCCGGACCAGCTGCTGGATCGTAGGCACTACTTCTCCGGTTTCTGTGTGCCGAATGGTGAAGCTAACCTGGAACTTCGCCGACCCACGCGGTCGGGTGTGTCGGATCCGGCGAACTTCCGCCGTGAGGCAGGAAGAGGCGCAGATCACGGTGGCCGCTAGCTAGGCCCCGTGTGCGGTTGAAGACACGCACGAGGGCCAGGGCACACCCCAGGCACAAGGTCTGAGCGTACCTAGCGCATTCACTCCGGTCAAAACAGAACCTCCGCCTTCGACACGCCGGAGGTTTACGAGCGCCGCCCCAGCCCCTGTGATACCGGGGCCGCAGCGTCGGCGGAGCCCTCCGGGGGCGACGCCGGGGACGGCACGGCCGGGTCGCCGGCCCGGAGCGGCCGCCTCGCGGCGCCCGTCGCCGGATCTCCCGGCGTTTCCGCCGCCACGCCCGCAGCCGCACCCGCCGCCGTGTCGTGACCGATGAAGTACGTCGGACGGTTCTGGACGGCCGTATAGATGCGGCCGACGTACTCGCCGAGCAGGCCGACGCAGATCAGCTGGACCGCGCCGATGAACAGCACGCCGGTGAAGAGGGACGTCCAGCCGGGGACGGTGTGCTGGAAGGCGTGGGCGCTCAGGGTGTAGATCATCAGGGCCAGGCAGACCAGGAACGCGAAGCCGCCCAGCCAGGTGGCGATGCGCAGAGGCGCCGCCGAGAAGCCCGTGACGCTGTCGACGGCCAGCCGGATCATCCGGCCGAGGGGGTACTTGCTCTGGCCCGCCGGCCGCGGGGCGCGCTCGTAGCGGACCTCTCCGCTGGGGAAGCCCAGCCAGGGCACGAGGAGGCGGTAGACCCGCTGCTGGTCCGGCAGGGCCTTCAGCGCGTCCACGGCGGCCCGGCTCAACAGCCGGAAGTCGCCGGCCTGGGCCGGCACCGACGGTCCGGCGAGACGGCGGACGAGCCGGTAGTACAGGCCCGCCGTCCACCGCTTGAAGCCGGTGTCGCTGGCCCGGTCGGCGCGGATGCCGTAGACGATGTCGAGGCCCTCGGCGCGGGCCAGCGCCAGCATCTCGGGGATCTTCTCGGGCGGGTCCTGGAGGTCGGCGTCGATGCTGACGACGTACGCGCCGTGCGCGCGGTCCAGGCCCGCGGTGAGGGCGGCCTGGTGGCCGGAGTTGCGGCGCAGGCCGATGACCCGCAGTTCCGGCCAGCCGAGCCGGAAGGCGGCCAGCAGCTCGGCCGTGCGGTCGGTGCTGCCGTCGTCGACGGCGACCACCTCGTAGCCGACGCCGAGGTCCGCCAGGACCGGGCGCAACCGGCTGACCAGCGCGGGAAGAACCTCTTCCTCGTTGTACATGGGTATGACGACCGACAAGACGGTCGCCGCGGCCGTGGCGTTCGGCGCTTCGGTCACCCGTCCTCCCCCAACCTGTGGCGCACATGTGCGACTCTGTTGCGATCTTATGACCGCACTCTTATGACCACACTCCACGATCATCCGGACAGCGGTGCCGCCCCTGGGTGTCCGGCGATCGGCCGAGGGGGGACCCCAGCCATGAGCACGGCTTCCAGCGACACGGCGACGGACTCCGCCGTGCCCGACGGGCCACAGGAGCGCTCGCGGAGACTGCGCCGCCTCAGCCTGCCGGACGGTGTACGACCGTACCTCGCTCCGCTGCTCCTCTACGGCGTCACGAAGCTCGTGGGCCTGACCGTGTTCGCCTGGCTCCTGGAGTCGGCCGACGAATACCAGAAGAAGAACCCGCGTTTCGGCGGCGGCGCCCACTGGTGGGACGTCCTGGCCACCTGGGACGGCTGGTGGTACCTCCAGGTCGCCGAGAAGGGGTACGACCCCCGCCCGCTGGAACAGCTCGCCCCGGGCGGCCTGTTCACCGTCAAGCAGAACTCGGTCGCCTTCTTCCCGCTCTACCCGGGCCTGATCCGGGGCGTGTCCGAGATCACCGGGCTGGGGCTGTTCGGCTCCGGGCTCCTGGTCTCGGTGCTCGCCTCCTTCGTCGCGGCCGCCGGCATCTACGCCGTGGTCGCCACGCTCGCCGGAGTGCGGGCGGGCACGATCGCGGCCGGGCTGTGGGCGGTGGTACCCGGGGCGGGCGTGGAGTGGGCGGTCTACTCGGAGTCGGTCTTCGTCGCCATCGCCTCCTGGTGCTGCTACTGCGTGATGAAGCGGCGATGGGTCGCGGCGGGGCTGCTCGCCTTCGTGGCCGGGCTCAACCGGCCGACCTCCGCCGCGCTCATCGGCGCGGTCGGGCTGGCCGCGATCGTCGCCCTGGCCCGGCGGGAGAGCAGGCGCGAGCACGGGGTGTCGGGACCCCTGTACGCCATGTTCGCCGCGCCGCTCGGCCTGCTCACCTACGTCACCTGGGTCGGTCTCAGCATGGGCGACCTCACCGCGTACTTCACGCTCCAGCGCGAGGGGTGGGCGCACTACTTCGACTTCGGCTCCTACACGCTCGACGTGCTGGGCAACACGGCGACCGGCCGCCACGACTATCTGTTCGCGTTCTCGGTCCCCGACCTCCTCGGCGTACAGCTGGTGCTGGCGCTGCCCTTCCTGATCGCGCTGATGCTCCGCAGGAAACCGCCGCTGGTGCTGGTGGCGTACACGCTGGCGAGCGTGATCACCGTGCTGGGCACCCAGCAGATGTTCGGCAACACGGGGCGGTACCTGCTGCCGGTCTTCCCGCTGCTGCTGGCCCCGGCGGCGGCGCTGAGCCGGCTGAAGTGGCCGAGCCTTGCGGTGTTCTTCGGGACGGCGGCCCTCGCGTCGGGGTGGTACGCGCACTACGTGATCTTCGAGTTGGGCATTCCGTAGACCCGGTGCGGTGATCCGGTTCGGCGCAGGGTCCGGAGGTCACCGGGCCCTGCGGGTGGCGCGTTCTGCGGCGAACACGTCCTCCAGGCGGAAGAGCTGGGCCCGTCCCGCCTTGCCGGCCGGCTCGAGGTGCCCCAGCTGGACCCACTTGCGAATCGTGGCGGGGGCCACACCGACCTCCTGGGCCGCGAGGGGGCCCGGAATCAGGGTCGGTTGCCCGGTGGCGCGCCGATCGAGGGCTGGTCGGTCGGAAGCGCGTCGGTCCGGAGTGCGTCGGTCCGTGGTGCTCATGCGCGCGCCCACTCCCCTTCGTCCCAGGTGTGCCGGTAGGCCGGGTCGTCGTGGCAGCCGCAGTCCGGTTCCGGGCAGCGGCAGGCCGGGTTGACGCAGAGGACGGCCGCGCGGTCGGGGAAGGCCCGCAGGGAGACGGAGTCGCACCAGGGGCAGCGGCCGGCGACCCGTACGACGGTCTCGGTGTCGCCCAGCGCACGGGCGCAGCGGCGGGCCATCCGGCGGGTCTCGTCGCGTACGTGCGCGGCCAGGACGGTGTCGGCGGCCACGCGGTCGAGCAGGGACGCGATCCTGCGCAGCCGCTCGGGCACGGGGGCGCGGCGCGGACGGGGCAGACCGAGCCGGTCGCGTACCGCCTCCTCCAGTTCGAGCACGCCGTCGGTGATGTCGCGGATGGCGTCGGAGACATGCAGGCGGAGCGGGGCCGCGCCGTGACCGGGGGCCACGAGGCCGTGCCGCTGCTGGAGGAGCAGCTGTTCCTCGCGCTCCTCGCGCAGGCGGGCGCCGAGATCGGCGGGGGGCCGCGGTCCGGCGGGGCGGTGGGCGGGGGTCGTGCGGCCGGGGACCAGTTCCGTGGACAGCTCGGGGAACTGCTGGAGAAGGGTGCCGATCCAGAGGGCGGCCTGGGCGGTGGGGCGGCCCTCGCAGGCTTCAGCCACGGGTGCCGCCCTGGGCCGGGAGGTGGGCGAGGCGGGCGGCCGGGGCCGGCGGGAGGAGATGCGCGGGTACGGGGACCGGGCGGCCGGAGCGCCAGAGACGGCCGCCGCAGACGCCGTCGAACCAGTTGTCGGCCGGTGCCACCGTCTCCTCGCAGGCCCGCCGCACGCGGCAGCCGGCGCAGGCCCGGAGCGCGGGGGCGGCGATCTTGGCCTTCTTGGAGAAGACGACCCGTGGGGAGAGCCCGCCACAGGCGGCCGCGGACTGCCAACCGGGGGCTGATGGGCAGGAATTGGTTTCGGGCATGGACATGGGACCCCCCTGGGTTCGTGAACGAGCCGTACTGGGTGAACGCCCCCTAGACTACAGATTGCGTGCGCGCCCGCAACGAAATTCAGGCGGAGCAGGATCTTCGGCGTCCCCCGAATCTCCACGAACGGCACGAATTTTCCTCAGTGCTTGCTCGAGAGCACGTAATTCCGCGCGCGCAAGCAAGCTAAACTCTTGCCCACCCCCGAAGGAAGAGAGAAAGACATGACCAACCAGGGCTTGGACGCATTCGCCGCGTGGGTCGAAGACCTCATGCGCGAACGCGGCTACGACATCGACAGCCCACGCGGCGGCGGCAAGTCGAGAATCGCGGACGAGGCCGGCGTGCACCGCGCCGCGGTCACCCGACTGCTCCAGCGGCAGAGCATGCCGGACCTCGAGACCACCCGCAGGCTCGCCCGCGTGCTCGGCGTGCCGGTGCGCGACATGCTCATCCGCTCCGGCCGGCTGACCGCGGAGGAACTGGCCGACCCGCACGACTACCTGGCCTCGCCCGCGCCCAGCGCCGAGTTCGGCCGCCGCCCCACCCTGGAGGAGGTCGCCGACCTGCTGGGCGTGCCCGCCGACCGGCGGGAGATGTTCGTCCGGGTGGTGGAGCAGTTCCTGCCGAGCGAGGCCGAGGCCGGGGCGACGCAGGCGCGTGAGGACCGGCGGGTCCTGGTGGAGACGGCCGCGGCCGCGCCCACCGCCGACTGACCCAGCCGGAACCACCGGTCACGCATGCCGTGCCGGTTCCGATCGAAGGGCGCCCGTGGGCCGACGGGGGCTCCGGTCGACGGCACCACGGCTCCAACGACCCGCACCCCCACGGCTTCACCGACCCGCACCACGGCTGGCGCCTGCGCTCCGCCCTCCCCCCGCTCCCCTCCGCGCTCCCCCTCCCCTCCCTGGCCTGCGCTCACCCCTGCGCCGCCCCTGCACCCCCGCCCCTCCCGTACCTCCTCCCACATCTCTCTCGCCGTTTTAGTTGCGTGCGCGCACGCTCGTCTGTCACAGTTGGTGCAGCGGCGGAGCTGTGCCCGCGAGCCCCGAGCGGGCCGCACCCACCGCCGTAGGCCGGGCCGAGGCGCCGCGCACCTCCCCTTCCCCGCCCCCGCGCGGCGCCCGCCCGGCGACTTCCCCTTCTTCCCGGCGAGGTGACCCGGCATGACCACACCCACCCCACCGAGCGCCTTCCCGGACGTCGAGGCCTTGGTCGTCGACATCCTGGAGGCCGACTCGGCGCTCTCCACGGCGCTCGTCGCCGTCGAACCGCCCGCGAATTTCGACGGCAGGACCGCCGCCGTCCTCGTCAACCGGCGCGGCGGAGCGTGGATCGGCGAGCTGCACGTCGACCAGCCGCTGATCGAGCTGGAGGTGTACGGCCCGACCAAGCAGGCCGCGCACGTCCTGGCCAACTCCGCCCGCCGCGCACTGCTGGCCGCGGCCGGCAAGCGGTACGGCACGAACCTCATCACCGAGGTGGAGGAGCAGGACGGCCCGCGCTGGCTGCCCGACTACCTCTACTCCGCCGCCAACCGCTACGTCAGCGTCCTCAAGGTGTTCCTCGACGTCTACTGAGACAGCCGGCTGGGACATCCGGCCGAGACATCGGCCGAGACATCCGCCGACGCACCCCGCGCGGGCGGTTCCCGCTCCGCGCCCACCGACCGAAGGCCCCGCCGTCCACACGGCGGGGCCTTCGCCGTACCCGGAGCGCTTGTCCACCGGGCGACGGCACCCAGCACCACTCCACACCCCTCTGTAAGGAGACCCACCCATGGCAGGAACCAACTCCTCCGAGATCCGCATCGCAGGTGTCGGCCGGCTCTACGTCGCCGCCGCCGACACCAAGGTTCCGACGACCTTCTCCACCGACCCGTCCACCGACTGGGCCACCGGCTGGAAGAACCTCGGCTTCACCTCCGGTGAGGGCGTCACCTTCAGCAAGAAGGACAAGCTGGAGCCGGTCGACGTGTGGCAGGCCGTGAGCCCGGTGCACTTCGTGTACTCGGACCGCGACCTGACCCTGAAGTTCTCGCTGATGCAGTTCAACGAGGACACGCTGCCGTTCTTCATGGGCGGCGGCGCGGTCGAGGCGGTCACCGGCTCGACCGGCGTCTACAAGTACGAGATCGCCGACCGCCCGTACGCCGACGTGCGCGCCCTCGGCCTGGAGTTCACGGACGTCCGCGCCTCCGACGGCGCCACGGTGACCTACCGCTTCGGTGTGCCGCGCGGCCAGGTCACGGCGGCGGACGACATCAAGCTGGCCCGCAAGTCGGCGGCCCAGCTCGGCATCACCTACACGGCGATGGCCGCCGCCGACGGTTCGGCGCTGGCCAGCTTCGTGATGAAGGACGCCGCGTACGCCGCGTCCTGACCCACCGGCCACCGGGGTGGGGCGGGTCCCGTGCCCGTTCCACCCCGGGCCCCCACCCCTGCGCTCAACCCACCGCACGGACACCTCACCGACCCGAGGAGCACCTATCACCATGGCCCGTTTCGACGTCAACGCAGCCCGCGCCCAGCGCCTCGAAGCGCTCGGCCGCACCTGGTCGTTCGAGCTCGACGACGAGAGTTTCACCCTGCCCACGGAGCTGACCCGCGCCACCGCGAAGGCGCTGCGAGAGCTCGACGACAACGACGTGGACGGGCTGCTCGGCCTGCTCATGGGCGAGAAGCAGTTCGCCCGCTTCGAGCGGCACGAGGTCACCATGCAGGACATCGCAGCGATCCTGGAGGCCTACGGCAAGGAGACCGGGCTCGGCCTGGGGGAAGGCTGAGCCTCGTCGGGTTCGTCGACGAACACGCCGAGGCCCTCGAGGCGGACCTGCTCCGCTATTACGGGATCGATCTGCTCGACTGGCACCGCGAGCGCCTCTCCGCGCGGCGGCTCGCGGTGCTCATCAAGCAGTTGCCGCGCGACAGCGCGCTGAACCGGGAACTGCACGGCGAGGCCGCCGAGTGGTCGGTGAGCGACCATCTGCTGGCCGCCGCCGTGGACCATCTGGCGGCGGCGAACTGGATGTTCGCCTGCGTCAACTCGGAGGAGGGGGAGCAGCCGGACGCCCCGGCTCCGGTGCCGCGTCCGACGGACCTGACCGAGAACGACATCTACGGCGACGGCGACGGCGACGCGTACTCCGAGGAGGGTCACGGGAGGTCCGGCGAGTCCGGCGAGCGCTCCGGGGACGTCGGACGGTCGGCCCCGGGGCCGGACACCGCAGCGGACCAGTCGCGGGCTGCCGCGCCGGACGGAGCCCCGTCGGCATTCCAACTGGCCCGCTTCTTCGGCTGACCCGCTTCGTCGGCTGACCCGCTTCGTCGGCTGATCTGCTTCATCCGCCGATTCGCCCGGTTGCCCACCGGACGGCCGCCGGACGACTGCTCACGCGTAGCCGTCGGCTCCGCTCAACGGGAGTCCGGCGGGCCGTTCTGCTCGTCCCGGCGGCGGCCGGCCCGGCCCTCCAGTTCGTCCGCGAGGGCCCGGGCCTTGTCCGAAAGCAGCCGGGGCCGGGGTTCGTCGCGGGCGTCCTGCGGGCGGGCAGGCTCGACCGGCTCCGGCCACTCGGCCCGGCCAGCCTGCCCGGCCCGGCCAGCCCGCTCGGGCCGCTCCTGCGGTGGCCGTTCCGCGGTCCCGGAGCCGTCCGGCCTGCGTGCCTTCTCCCGTCCCGCGACTCCGATCTCGCCGGGCAGGGCCAGCGGGGGCACGCTCGGCCGGCCGTTGCGCCGGACCACCGGCCGCCGGTCGGAGGACGTGACGCGCTTCCCCCGCACCTCACGGGCGGAGAGCAGGATGTCCCCCTCGGCACCGGAGCCGGCCTCGGCCCCACCGGCGCCTCCGACCTCGTCAACGACGTCCCGGTCCCCCTCGTGCGAACCCCTGACCGGGCCACTCGCGCTCGTCGCGCTCGTCGTCCCGACAACGTTGACCGGGCCGCGCGGGTCGCCGTACGAAGCCTCCTCGCCCCCGTCCGTCCCCCCTCCCGGTGGAGGCGACGGCACCGGGGTCCCGTCCGCCACCGATCGTTCTCGTTCGCCGCGCTCCTCCACGCGCGTCCATGCGGAGGGAGGGCGCAGCAGTTCGACATAGGGAAGCGGAATGACCTCGCCGCCGCGCTCGTGCTCGCGCTCCCCCTCGGCCCGTCGGGCCCGGCGGGGGCGGTGGCCGGTGCGGGCGTCCTCCTGGCCCTGGAGGTAGGCGGCGGTGATCCGTTCCTCGTACGCGCGGCGGATCGCGGGCAGCTGTTCGTCGACCACGTCGGCCCAGCCCGCGCTGTACGCGGCCAGTTCCCGCCGGTCGAGTTCGCTGCGGGGAAGGACCACCAGGTCGTCCGGTTCATGGCCGAGCAGCAGGACCAGCTCCGAGACCCGGGCGATGAGATGCGGCAGATCGGAGGCCTGTTCGAGCCAATCGATCACATGCTCGCGCCGCACGTTGCTCGCGTCCCCGTCCACCCCGTAGGCCTTGCTCTCGTCCCCTGGCCCCATCGCGCCCCCGCGCGAGGACGGCTGCCCGTCGCCGTCCACCGTCGTCTGGCGGTCACTCAGTTCCCTTGCGGAGTGCCGCTGTTCACCTTTTCGAATCCGACGGGAGAACGGCCGGATCCTACTCCACGAACCTGGGCGGCACTTCGGCCGCACCCCGGCATCACCGCAGGTCCCGACCGCTGAACGACGGGTGCTCCTCGCCAAACACGGAACGACACCACAGGATTACTCGTACACTAGTTCGAACACACGTTTTCGAACGCCCCCCAGAGGCGCCACCTGTACCACAGCCCAGCGGACAGACCGGAAAGCAGGCCGACATGGTGACTGGCACGAGCAACTCCCCGAAGCAGCCGATCGACACCTACACCCGCCTCGCCCACCTCCTGCACACCACGCCCCCCGACCGCGAGGCCCTGCTCGACCAGGTGTACGAGGAACTGCTCGCCCGGGAGTCGCGCGCCTACGCGGCCGGCTGGTCGGACGCCCTGACGGAGGCGCGGCGGGTGCAGTGCCGCCGCAGGCCCTAGCGGCCGATACCACGGGGCCCGCCGCCCGAACGGCGCGCCAGGCACGGGCCGGCACATCTCGGAGGCCAGATCCGTGCCACGGGTGGGGCGATGGCCGTCTGCGCGGCGTCGATCGGTTTATGACGGGGAAGGCGGCCGGGGAAACGGTTTCACGCGGCGAACGCGATGAACGCATGCCCCGCGGCGATCCCACCGATCAACGCCAGCACGGCCTCCGACACGAAGAGAACCCAGTGCCCCTTCTGTCGTCGCGTTTCCGGGACGACACGGCCGTCCCTCACCTCTTCGGCGGAAATACCTCGCTCGCGCATCGCCCTCCGGCGCCGCTTCTTGGATTCCGGAAGGACTTCCAGGAACCAGAAGAGATTTCTCATCGCGGGCTCAAAACCGTCCTGCCGAACGCCGGAAACAACCTCCCTGAGCAAGAACACGAAGAGGCCGAGGAACAATAATGCGGCCACCCCGTTCATCACGGTCCAGCCGACCCCCTTGGAATCCAGCACATGGGACGCGAAGGCAAGAGCAGCCCCACCCGTGCCGTACAGAAAAGAAAATCCGCCGAACGTCGCCACCGGGCCCACCCATCCGCGCAGCCCGTGCAGCCAGGCGACGATGCAGATTCCGAGGATCAGCGCGGGGGCTCCGATCGCCAGAGCCCAACGACCCCCTTCACAGGCGGGCCCGAGACGGTAACCGCAGTTTCCGAATTCACCCAGTCGATTGAAAAGCTCGATGAGGAGTGTGGCTCCCCAATAAAGGATGAACACTCCGCAGATCACAAGTAAATGACGTATGGGCAGGTACCCACCCGCTTCGCCCCGCCCCGCATATTTTCCGCCCTGGATGCCCATTCGCGTGATCCTAGCAGGAGGGACCGGCTGACACCATGTCCACGCCAACGGAGCAGATACAGAAACTCAAGGAAGACCTCACCGCAGAGGACAGGAGGCTAGGCGGCGAGATCAAAAAGAAGGTGGACAAGGAGGAATTCCCCACCTTCTTCGCCGAAGAACGAAAAAAGGAGGAACCGGCCAGGAAGCAGGCGGAAGCGGAGCGGGCGAAGTCTCTCAACAAGCTCGTCGCCGATGAGGTCGAGAAGGCCGGCGAGTCGGCCTGGAAACCCGACAGCCGATGGTACAAGACGCCCGAGTTCATGGGCTTCGTCTCTGGACTCACGGGCAGCCTCATCGGCATCACGGTCATCAAGTACGACTTCGCGATATTCGACGTCACAGAGAAAGTCAACCGGCTCACCCTCCGACTCGTGAACTTCATCACGAAAAGAACCCAGTGGGACCGCCAGTTCCTGACCGCACAACAGAAGGACGAGCGAAAGCTGAATCGACGGTTCTCCACGATCGAGCACCGCCTGTCGCGCCTGATGAAGAACGCGAACAAAAGAATCGGGGCGGTCGAGCTGAAGGTCGCCAGGATCGATCGGTCTCGAAGCGATGCCCGCGGGCGCATGGGCTCGGTACCCACCTCACCGGGTTCCATCCCTCAGGCGCACAACGCGGCGGACGAGCTCAACAACCTGCACGCGCGCGTAGACGCACTGGTCGCGGCCATTGGCTGACCAAAGGATTCATCCTCGATTTTAAGGATTGGTTAAAAATGTCTTTGGTGCGATCCCTGGGTAAAGCATCCTCGTCATTCAAGGACTTCAAGGACCGAGCGCAGGATGCCGGTCGAGCGACAGACGGGTTGAAGCAGAAGGCCGGCGGAACAGAAAGTCAGCTCAAACAGCTCAAGAGTGCGGCACAGGGTTCGGGAAGCGAACTCAAAAGCCTCAAGACCGCCTCCGACCAGGCCGAGAAGTCACTCGGGAAGGCCGGTAAGACCGGGTCCAGTGCCGGCACGAATCTCGGTAAGTACGAGTCCGGGGCGGGCAAGGCGGCCAAGGGCCAGGACAAGATGAACAAGTCGATGAAGGGCAACTTCTTCGGCATGCTCATGGACCTGCTGGCGCCGCTCATCCAGAAGGTCGTCGAGATGGCGACCAAGTCGAAGACCATGCAGAAGGTCCTCAAGACCGCCTTCGACGTCATCAAGTCCGTGATCGGCACCGTCATGAAGGCCATCGGGCCGATCATGAAGAACGCGGCCAAGCTCATCAAGTCGGTCTGGACCGGCATCAAGACGGCGATCTCGGCCGTAGTGAAGGCCGTCGCCACGGTGATCAAGACCTACGTCGCCATCTGGAAGAAGGTCATCAGCACCGCGCTGAACGCGATCAAGACGGTCGTCTCCAGCGTCTGGAAGGGCATCAAGGCCGTCATCTCGCCGGTCGTCAGCTGGGTCAAGTCCGCGATCCCGAACGCCTTCAAGGCCGTCAAGGACAAGCTGTCCAGCATCTGGGGCGGCCTCAAGGGCATCGCGGGCCGCGCCTTCGACGGCATCAAGAGCGCGGTGAAGGGCCCGATCAACGCGGTCATCGGCATCATCAACCGCGCGATCGGCGCCCTCAACGGCATCAAGGTGTCGATCCCGGGCTGGGTCCCGGGCGTCGGCGGCAAGACCTTCGGCGTCAGCCTGCCCAGGATCCCCATGCTGGCCACCGGCGGTGTCGTCATGCCCCGCTCCGGCGGTGTCCCCGCGATCCTCGCCGAAGCCGGCGAGGCGGAGGCCGTCCTGCCGCTGAGCAAGCTGGACCGGCTGCTGCGGCGGGCCGCCGCCCAGGGCCCGGCGTACGCCGGAGCCGCCGGGGCCGGCGGCGCGCTGCACATCGAGCACTACTACGCGGCCGAGACCAGCAGCCCGCAGCGCACCGCCGACGCGCTGATGTTCCTGGCGAAGGCACGCGGATGAGTGCCGCCGCGCTGTCCGCGGGAAGCGGGCCGGCCGACCTGCTCGCCGGGCTGGCACCGGCCCTGCGGGCCTTCCGCTCCCGGGTGGAGCAGAGCGACACCACGGTGCGTTCCCTCGCAGGCCGGATCAGGAGTGCCGCCACCGGCGTCGACGCCGTCCGTTCCGCCGCTTCCCAGGACGCCACCGCCGTACGTCAGGTCAAGACCGGCGCCGACGCCGCGAGCCGCTCCGTCGCCAAGACCGGACAGACCGCCACCACCGCCGCCTCCGGCATCAAGTCGGCCGGCACCCGGGCCAAGGGCGCCGGCAAATCGCTCGGCACCCTGAACTCCGCGTTCGGCGGCGTCCTCGCCATCGTCGGTGCGCTGATCGAGGCCTCCGGCGTGCTCGGCGACCTCATGGGCGCCTTCGGCACCGCCATGACCATCGGCTCCGGCGTGATGCTGGTCATCAACGCCCTCACCCGCGCCAACCCCATCGGGTTCGTCACCGGTCTCCTCCTGCCCGTCGCCGGCTGGCTGATCGATCTCGCGCTGAACTCCGAGACCGGGCAACGGCTGATGGAGCAGCTCGCCACCCTCGTACTGAAGTACGTCGAGGGCTATCTGACCGTCATGACGCCGCTGCTCAAGGGCATCGCGAGCGCGGTGAACACGTACGTCACCGGATACCTGGCCGTCATCACCACCGCGCTCACCGCGATCGGCACGCTCCTCGGTACCGGCTTCGCCGTCCTGAAGGCGCTGACCACCGGGGACACCCGGGCGCTCAGCGGCAAGGTGTCATCGGTCTGGCGGGGGTTCAAGGACGCGGTACGGCCGGCGCTGGAGTGGATCACCAGGGACGTCCCCCGGATGTTCACCCGGATCAAGGAGGCCACCTCCCGCACCCTCGACGCGCTGGGCAGGTTCGTGACGACCGGCACGCAGACCGTCGCCGGTGTGGTCAAGGGGCCGATCCAGGGACTCATCGCCTTCGCGAACTGGGTCATCGACGGGCTCAACTCCCTGAGCTTCTCGATCCTCGGCAAGAAGTTCGGCATCCACCTGGACAAGATCCCGATGCTCGCGGAAGGCGGCATCGCCGTCCCCGGCGCCGCCCGGGGCGCGGGCCGGGTGCTGCCGCTGACCACCCTGGAGCGGCAGCGGGCGCTCGCCCGGCGCAACGGGGCGCCGACGTCCCGACCGCCCCACCGGGTCAAGGAGTTCCACGAGAGCGCGGGCACGGGCGCCCGCGGCACCGCGGAAGACCTGCTCTTCCTCGCCTCCGCCCACGCCTGCACATGAGAGTGAGGTGACGGCCACCATGGCCGAGATCACGACAACCGCATACACCGACGACGTGGCCCCCGGCTCACTCATCACCCGCGACGGGCAGATGCAGTGGGCCGGACTGCTGATGGGCCCCGGCACCCCGTACGAGATCGACCGCGGCGGCCTCAGCGGCTGGGAGGACCTGCCGGAGTACGACTCCTCCGACGCCGACCACCCCACCGCGCACGGCGCCTGGCCGGGCGCCCGCTACGCCAAGCCGCGCAAGGTCGGCGGCACGGTGTGGACCGTCCCGGCGCAGGACGACTCCGCCTCGGCGCTCAGCGCCACCCGCGTCCTGCGCCAGGCCCTGCTGCTCGGCGACGCGGAGCGCTGGCTGGCGGTGCGGCTGCACGGCGAGACGCTGGCCGTACGGGCCCGGGTCAGCCAGCGGGTGCTGGCCGCCGACCGGACGTACACCACCCAGGGCGTCTCCCGGGCGTCCGTGCAGTGGTACGCCACCGACCCGCGGCGCTACTCGGTCACCGAGCAGACCGCCGTCACCGGCGCCCCGCAGCCGGAGAGCGGTCTGACCTGGCCGCTGACCTGGCCGCTGTACTGGGGGCAGGCGGCCTCCACCGGGGACGTCAACGCCGACAACGGCGGCTCGGCGCCCACCCATCCGGTGATCACCTTCACCGGCCCGTGCGCCAACCCGACGGTGACCGACCGGACTTCGGCGCAGCGGCTGCGCTACGAGATCGCGCTGGCCTCGGGCGACGAGCTCGTCGTCGACACCGCCGCCGGCACGGTCACCCTCAACGGCACCGCCTCCCGCCGGCACACCGCGGCCGCGGACAGCAGCCCCGAGGAACTCTTCGCGTTCGCCCCGGGCCGGGCCCAGCTGGCCTTCCGACCCGACACCTACGGCTCCGGCGCCCAGATGACGGTGCGCTGGCGAGAAGCGGAGTGGTGACCCCATGACCGTACGAGCCGCCTGGCTCACGGAGACCGGCCAGACCCGGGAGGACACCCGGGTCACCCTGTCCGGACTCCTCACCCCGAACGCCCTGGTCGCGGAGAACATCCCGCTCAAGGCCCGCGGCGGCATCGTCCCCGGCGGCTTCGCGCTCACCGGCGCCGCCGGGGGCATGACCTTCACGATCGGCACCGGCCGCGCCTTCGTGCAGGGCGGCCGGACCGGCCAGGGCACCTACCCCGTGGCGGTGACCGAACCCGAGAGCCTGAGGATCGACGACGGCGACGCCACGCACCAGCGGATCGACCTGGTCGAACTCGTCGTCCAGGACAGCGCCTACGACGGCACCGCGGACACCGTGGCCCGCGTGCGTCTGGTCAAGGGCACCCCGGCGGCCACGCCCCAGCAGCCGGTCGGCCCCGACGGCAGCACCCTGCCGCTCTTCCGGATCCTGGTGCCCGCCGGGGCGTCGGCCGGCTCCGGCGGACTGGCCTGGGACTCCGCCGTCACCAGCCTGCGCTACGCCACGGTGGCCCTGGGCGGCATCGTCCCCGCCGCCGGCTTCAGCGGCGCGTACGCCGGCCAGTACCGGGACAACGCCGGCGTCCTGGAGCGCTGGGACGGCACCGCCTGGGTCGCGTACCCCAAGGGCGTCGGCGGGATCCCGCCGGCCGGCACCCTGACCGCGGGCAGCTACGCGGGCCAGTACCAGGAGGACCCCACCGGTCCGCTCCAGCGCTGGAACGGCAGTGCCTGGGTCGCGTACCCGAAGTCCGTCGGCGGCATCGCCCCCTCCGGCGCCGTCGCCACCGGCGGCTACCCCGGCCAGTACCGCGAGGACTCCGCCGGTCTGCTCCAGCGCTGGAACGGCTCGGCCTGGATCTACGCGGAGGGCCGCACGACCCTGCTGCTCAGCGTCTCGCAGACCAGCGAGCAATCCGTGGTCCCCAACACGTGGACGCAGATGACCCTGCAGAGCACCGACGTGGACGACGCGGCCGGCTGGTCGGGGTCCAACACCTACACGGTGCCGAGGGCCGGCTGGTGGCGGGTGTCGGGGTCCGTCACCTGGCTCCTGCAGCCCTCCACGGGCTCGCGCGGCGCACGGATCTACCTCAACGGCAGCGGTGTCGCGCGCGCCACGTGGCTGATCGGCGCGGGCCCCGGCGCGACCTCGGTCGGCGGCAGCGCCCTGATCAGGTGCGCCGCCGGCGACAAGCTCGCGCTCTACGGGCTGCAGAGCTCCAGCGTGACCATCAACACCCTCGGCGGCTCCGGCTACTACACCAACTTCACCGCCGAATGGCTCAGGTCCTGACGTGTCCTGACGGGCTCTCACCTCACCGCGCACCTCCCGCACGTCCCGCACCTCCCGGAGTTCGCCTCCGAAGACCACAGGAGACCAGCAGATGAACCTGCGCAGCTCATGGGTGGCCGAGACCGGCCAGACCCGCGAGGACACCCGCCTCACCCAGCTCGGCGCGACCACCCCGGCCAACCCGCTGGACGTCCGCTCCGGCATCCTGCCCGGCTCCTACGACGGCCAGTACCGCCTCTCGGGCTTCTGGCTGGAGGGCGGCGCGGGCACCATGACCGCCACCGTCCACGAGGGCCGGGCCGTCGTCCAGGCCGACAGCAACCAGGGCGCCTACCCGGTCACGCTGGCCGAGCCGATCACCCTCACCTTCGCCGACGGCGACGCCTCCTACGGCCGGATCGACGTCGTCGTCCTGCGCGTCTACGACGACCTGTACGACGACTCCGGCTTCACCAAGGCCGCCGTGGAGATCGTCCGGGGGACCCCGGCGGCCACCCCCGTCGTGCCCGCGCTCCCGGAGATCGCGCTGCCGGTCTACCAGGTCGCCGTCCGGGCCGGCATCAGCGCCGGCAAGGGCGGGATCAACTGGAGCACCGACGTGAGCGACCTGCGCACGCCCACCGTCGCGGTCGGCGGCATCCTGCCCGTCTACGGCGAGACGGGCAACGGCGCCTACCCGGGCCAGTACCGCGACTCCGGCGGCGCCCTGCAGCGCTGGGACGGCTCCGCCTGGGTGTCCTACCCCAGCGCCCTGGGCGGCATCGCCCCCTCCGGCACGGTCGCCACGGCCAGTTACACCGGCCAGTACCGCGACACCCCCGCCGGGCTCCAGCGCTGGAACGGCACCGCCTGGGTGACGTACCAGCCGGTCCCGACCTGGACGAACTACACGCCGGTCTGGCGCTGCGAGACCGGCGTGGCGCCCACCCTCGGCAACGGCACGCTGGCCGGGGCGTACGTGAAGACGGGCACCGTCGTCACCTTCCGGATCTACCTCAAGATCGGTTCGACGACCAACCTGTCCGCGCAGGACGCCAACGGCGACTGGACCTTCTCGCTGCCGGCCGCGCCGGTCTCCACCGCCTGGAAGCTGGACGGGCGGGTGCTGAGCGCGGAGGCCTTCGACGACTCCGCCGTCCTCATGTACCAGGGCAGCGGGCTCCTCGCGGTGGCCAACGGCGGAGTCGTCCGCTCGCTGCGCGACACCCTCAAGACCGGCACCAGCCCGTGGGACAAGTCGGCCCCGTTCACCTGGGCCGTCAACGACATCCTCTCCCTCCACGGCACCTACGAGTCGGCTTCCTGACCGGCCTCCTGACGAAAGGAACCACCATGGCCGTACGTTCCGCCTGGCTGTCGCCCGACGGGCAGACCCGGGAGGACACCCGGGTCACCCAGATCGGGGCCGTCACCCCGGTCACCGACATCAAGGGCCGCTCCGGTGTCCTGCCCGGCTCCGAGAACGGCCTGTACCGGGTCACCGGACTCTGGCTGAACGGCACCACCGGCGGTATGACCGCCACCGTCGGGGTGGGCCGGGCCGTCATCCAGACGTCCGTCGCCCGCGGCGCCTACCCGGTCGCCGTCACCGAGCCGGTCCCGCTCACCTTCGACGCCGGCGACTCCCAGTTCGGCCGCGTCGACCTCGTCGTCCTGCGGATCTACGACGACGACTACGACGGCTCCGACCGCACCGCGGCCGCCGTCGAGATCGTCAAGGGCGCCGCGGCCGCCACCCCGGTGGCCCCCGCCGCCCCGGACGCCTCCCTCGTCCTGTTCACCGTGGCCGTGGCCAAGAACGCCGGCGCCGGCAGCGGCGGCATCGACTGGGACAGCGCCCGCGTCGATCTGCGCCCCACCACCGTCCCGCTCGGCGGCATCCTGCCTACCCGCTCCGACGACACCGCGCCCGGCGGCTACCCCGGCCACTACCGGGACGTCAACGACACGCTCCAGCGCTGGAGTTCCACCGCCTGGGTGCCCTACCCCAAGGGCGTCGGCGGACTCGTCCCGGCCGGGGTACTGACCACCGGCGGCTACGTCGGCCAGTACCGGGACTCCTCCCTCGGCCAGCTCCAGCGCTGGAACGGCGGCGCCTGGCAGCCGGCCGTTCCGGGGCCCGCCTTCGTGCAGTCGCTGGACGCCGGGACCACCGCCTCGACGACGTACACGGCCGCCCTGGCCTCCACCACCGTCACGGCGCTGTGGCTCAACTTCACCGCTCCGCCGTCCGGCTCCGTGATCATCGGCCTGGGCGCCCGGATGTCCTCGGGCGGCGAGACCGCGCAGGCGCACATGTCCCCGCAGGTCACGCTGGGCTCCACGGTGATCTGGGCGGCGGACGACGAGCGGGCCGCGTCCGGTTCGGGCGCGGTGTCCAAGTCGACGTCGACCCAGCTGCGTCTGAGCTCCCTCACCGCCGGCTCGACCTACACCGTCACCGTGATGCACCGGTCGAGCAACGCGAGCTTCACCTGCACGTTCGACAACATCTTCCTGCGCGTCGACCCGATCGCCTGAACCACCGTCCCGTTCCCGCCCGTTCTCCCGAAAGGAGTCGACCATGCCCGTGCGCTCCGGCTGGCTCTCCCCCGACGGCCAGTCCCGTGAGGACACCCGCCTCGTCTCGCTCGGCGCCCTGACCCCCACCTCGCCCGTCGCCACCCGCTCCGGCATCCTGCCGGGCTCCTCCGACGGCGCCTCCCGCATCTCCGGCTTCACGCTCACCGGCACGGCGAACAGCATGTCCGCCACGGTCAGCCCCGGCCGTGCCGTGCTCCAGAGCACCGACGCCAGGGGCGCCTACCCGGTCGCCCTCACCGAGTACCTGCCCGTGACGTTCGCGGACGGCAACGCCCAGTACACCCGCATCGACCTGCTCGTCCTGCGGATCTACGACGACCCCTACGACGGTCTCGGCCGCACCGAGGCCGTCGTCGAGATCGTCCCGGGCACCCCGGCCGCGGCCCCGACGGTACCGGCGGCGCCCGGCCTGTCGCTGCCGCTGTACGAGGTCACCGTCCCGGCCAACGCGAGCGCGGGCACCGGCGGCATCGCCTGGGCCACGGCGCTGGTCGGCCGCCGCACCGCCACGGTCGGCGTCGGCGGCATCCTCCCGGTGACCAGCGACACCTCCAACGGCGCCTACCCCGGCCAGTACCGGGACCTGAACGGCGTGATCCAGCGCTGGTCCGGCACCGCCTGGGCCGACTACCAGCCGCCGCTCGTCGTGGAGACGACCACCACCGGGGTCACCGCCCAGGGCAGCTGGTCGCTGTCGTGGTTCGGCGCCCGCCGTACTCGCGGCGTGTGCTCGTTCAGCGTCGGGCTCACCCGCACCACCAGCGTCCTCACCGCGACGGCCGCCGGCACCACCAACCCGGGCAACGTCGGCGACGAGCTGATCTGTGCACTCCCGGCGGGCTGGCGGCCGGTCGTCGAGACCTACGCGTCCGCGAGCGACGGCTTCGCCGACGGCGCCGTCCGGATCGCCGCCGACGGCTCGGTCCAGCTGGTCACCTGGTCGACCAGCGGTGTCATCCAGGTCGGCAATGTCCTGCGCTTCTCCGCCTGCTTCGTGCTGTGAGCGCCGACCGACCCGGCCCTGGGAGCTGACCGCCGTATGACCACGACCACCACCCCCTACCGCGCGATCTTCTGCGATCTGCGCACCGACGACACCATCGACATCCTGCCCCTGCGGGACGTCACCGTCGACGACTACATCGGCAAGGCCGGATCCCTCTCCGGCACCGTCCCCGTCCCCAACGCGGAGATGGCCGCCCGGGTCCGCCGCATCGAGGAGGGCCGCACCTCGGTCTACCTCCAGCGCGGCAACGACCTGTGGTGGGGCGGCGTCATCTGGACGTCCACCCTGCAGAGCGACGACCGGGGCGTGCTCACCCTCGGCATCCAGGCGGCCACCTTCGAGTCGTACGCGGGCCGCCGCCGTGTCCGCCAGGACCTCACGTTCTCCGGGAGCGACGACCAGCTGGAGGTGGCGCGGCGGCTGTGGCGCCACCTCCAGACCGGCGAGCTCGTCGACGACGGCACGCCTCCCGCGCCGACCGGCGGCGACATCGGCGTCACCTTCGGACAGGAGCTCTCCGGGGTGGCGCGTTCGGTGTCGTACCGCGACGGCGACGAAACCGTCTACCTGGAGGCGATCGACGCCCTGGCCGCCCTGGAGAACGGCTTCGAGCACTACATCGCCGTCTACCGCGACCCGGTCACCGGCACCCGGGTCCGCCGGCTCCGGCTGGGCAGCCCGAAGATCACCACCGGCAGCACCGACCTGGTGATGGACCGGCCCGGCACGATCCTGTCGTACACCTTCCCGCGCGACGCCACCCGCGGCGGGACCACCGCCCGGGCCCGCGGCGCCACGGACAACACCAACCAGGCCGTCGAGTCCCGCCCGCTGTTCGCCGATGCCGACATCCCCGACGGCGAAGACCTGATCAAGGTCGGCTATCCGCGGATCGACCTCGCCTCGGACCACAACGACATCGCGAGCACGACGATCCTGCGGTCCCTGGCCAACGCCGAACTCGCCGAGGGCACCGGCGCCGTGGTGATCCCCGAGATCAGCGTCCGCCTCGACGACCTGGTGCCGTCCGCGCTGCTGGGCCGCACCGTCCGCCTCCGGATCACCGACGAGTGGTGGACCGAGGGCCTGGACGCCCGCTACCGGATCATCGGCGTCAAGGTCAGCCCGGCCCAGCGCGGCCGTCCCGACACCGCCGAGCTCTACCTGGAGGACGCCTGATGCCCCAGCTCCCCGAAGACATCATCGACCGGCTCACCCAGATGGAACGCCGTATCCAGCAGTTGTCCACCGCCGTCAACACCCGCCCCGCCCTCAACACGATCACCGGCGGCGAGGTGGAGATCAAGGACGGCACCCTGAAGGTCACCGACGGCGGCACCCTGCTGGTCCAGCGTCCCGGCAGCACCGACACCATGTTCCGGGTCGGCTCGTGGAAGGACGCCGAGTACGGCCTGGAGATCCACCGCCAGACCGGCAGCCTCGCCATGACCCTGTTCAACGGGGACGGCAACGCCAACTCGCTGCAGCCGCTGCGGATCTACGACAGCGGCAACCGGGAGATCTTCTCCGACGACGTCAACAGCGGCGGCCTGGCCCGGCCCTGGCTGGCCATGCTGCCCCCGCAGGACTCGGTGCAGACACGCTGGCCGCAGACCGCCTCGACGTCCTGGGCGACGATCGCGATGTCGTACAACCCGGTCTGGCAGCCGAAGATGCGGCTGAGGCTGAGCACCGCGGCCAGTTCCGGCGCGACCGGCCAGGTCCGGGTGCTGGTGAACAGCGCCCAGTGGGGCCCCGCGGTCGCCGCCGGCACCGAGTTCGACTACACGGACCTGATCAGCACCACCTTCTCCTCCGTGTACACCACCACGCTCAAGGTGGAGATCCAGGCCATCGTCACCAGCACCTCCGGCACCGTCTACGCCACCCCGGTCCTCATGCACGGCCGCCAGAGCTGACCCCGGACACCACAGGAAGGCAGCGCGTCCATGGACATCGACCCCACCCAGCCCTGGGGCCTCGCGATCGACTACGCGGGCCGGGCCACCCTCACCGAGAGCGGCCACACGATCCACGTCAACGTCTCCGACACCAGCCTCAGCTCGGTCATCGGCCCCGACTCGATCAGCGGCACCTACTCGCCGGTCAACGTCACCGCCCAGTTCACCGAGACCGGCGAGGGCGGCGCGGTCCTGCGCGGCACCGGCCGCATCACGATCATGCCCGTCGGTACGGACCCGGTCGCCCCCGACCCGACGGCCGTCCAGCGAGCGGTCGCCGCGGCCCTGACCGACTTCGCGGCCAACGCGGCGGCCTGCGTCGCCCTGTGCGCCCAATGGCAGCCGAACGACGGAACCGGCGACGGCACCACCCCGGACCCGGATCCCGACCCGGAAACCACGGCCTGAGGCACACCGCGGTCTGAGCCCCGCCCCCGCACAAGCCCCCCAGAAGAACCACGCCCGCCACCCCGAGCCGCTCCCCCGCCGGCCGGGGTTTTCTCATGCCCGAACACTCCCCAGGGAGGCACCACCATGGCCAACCCCCTCTCCGCCGACGCCCTCGTGTCCGCACTGCGGGCCGAGGGCGTCACCGTCGTCGAGCACTCCGGCTGGCGCACCAACAACCGCAACCAGAAGGGAAGTTGGGGACCGGTCAATGGCGTGATCGTCCACCACACCGTCACCTCCGGCACCAGCAACAGCGTGAGCCTCTGCTTCAACGGCCACTCCGCCCTGCCCGGCCCCCTCTGCCACGGCGTGATCGCCAAGGACGGCACGGTCCACCTGGTCGGCAACGGCCGCGCCAATCACGCGGGAAGCGGCGACGGCGACGTCCTGAAGGCCGTCATCGCCGAGAAGGCGCTGCCCGCGCCGAACGGGAACGACACGGACGGCAACGTCCACTTCTACGGCTTCGAGTGCGTCAACCTCGGCGACGGCAAGGATCCGTGGCCGGACGTCCAGCTGGAAGCCATGGTCCGCGCCTCCACCGCGCTGTGCCGGGCGCACGGCTGGTCGGCCGCCTCCGTGATCGGCCACAAGGAGTGGACCAGCACGAAGATCGACCCGCGCGGCTTCACCATGGCCGACTTCCGCGCCAGGGTCGCGACCCGGCTGGGCAAGCAGACCACCCCGAGCACCGGCACCGGCACCGGCACGAGCAAGCCGCAGTACCAGCCCTTCCCGGGCGCCGCCTGGTTCCGGAAGAACCCGAAGTCGGCGATCGTCACCGCGCTGGGCAAGCGGCTGGTCGCCGTCGGCTGCTCCGCCTACACCTCCGGCCCCGGCCCGCAGTGGACCGAGGCCGACCGTCTCTCCTACGCCAAGTGGCAGCGCAGCCTCGGCTACACCGGCTCCTCCGCCGACGGCTGGCCGGGCGCCAAGTCCTGGGCGGCCCTGAAGGTCCCGTACAGCTCCTGAGAATCGAGGTTCCCGATGTCAGAGGCCGCCAAGCGCACCCTCCGTACCGTTCTCCAGACCGCTGTCGGCCTGTGCGTCCTGCTGCCGACGGCCGTCGGCACCGCCGGCATACCGGGCACCCTGCCCTGGGTCGCCGCGGCGCTCACCGCCGCCGCCGGCGTGACCAGGGTCATGGCCCTGCCCGCCGTGCAGACCCTGCTGCCCGCGTGGCTACGCACGGACATCCCGGCCGGCGGAAACCCCAGCGAAACGAGCGACGCGTGAACGAACCCTTCTCCGACCCGGCCGCCGTGGCCCTGGAACTGGAGCGGCTGCGCGGCACCGTCGAGGCCGGCTTCGCCCGCGTCGACGGCTCGCTCGCCCTGCTGGTCCAGCGCAGCGACCAGACCGACAAACAGATCGCCGACCACGAACAGCGCCTCGACGCCCTGGAACGCTCCCGCTGGCCGCTCGCCAGCATCGGCGCCCTGGCCGCCCTGGCGACGGTCGCCGTCACCGCCTGGGAGCTGACCGGCCGCTAGGTCCTGTCCCCGGTCATGCCGAAGGGCGGCCACCCCGTACGCAACGGGGTGACCGCCCTTCAGTACTTCAGACGTACGCCTTACTGGTTGTACGGACCGTAGTCGTAGTCCTCCAGCGGAACGGCCTGGCCGGAGCCCGTGCCGAACGGCGAGTAGTCGATGTCGTCGTAGCCGACGGCCGAGTACATCGCGGCCTTGGCCTCCTCGGTCGGCTCGACCCGGATGTTGCGGTAGCGGGACAGACCCGTACCGGCCGGGATGAGCTTACCGATGATGACGTTCTCCTTGAGGCCGATCAGGGAGTCGGACTTGGCGTTGATCGCCGCGTCCGTCAGCACCCTGGTCGTCTCCTGGAAGGACGCCGCCGACAGCCAGGACTCCGTGGCCAGCGAGGCCTTGGTGATACCCATGAGCTGCGGACGACCGGAGGCCGGGTGACCGCCCTCCTGCACCACACGACGGTTCTCGACCTCGAACTTCGAGCGCTCGACGAGCTCACCGGGCAGCAGCTCGGCGTCGCCGGACTCGATGATCGTCACCCGGCGCAGCATCTGCCGGATGATGATCTCGATGTGCTTGTCGTGGATCGACACACCCTGCGAGTTGTAGACCTTCTGGACCTCGCCGACCAGGTGGACCTGGACGGCACGCTGACCCAGGATGCGCAGCACGTCGTGCGGGTTGGTGGCACCCACGGTGAGCTTCTGGCCCACCTCGACGTGCTCGCCCTCGCTGACCAGGAGACGGGCGCGCTTCGAGATCGGGAACGCCGTCTCGTCGCTGCCGTCGTCCGGCGTGATGACGATCTTCTTGGTCTTCTCGGTCTCCTCGATCCGCACCCGGCCCTGGGCCTCGGAGATCGGGGCGACACCCTTCGGGGTACGGGCCTCGAAGAGCTCGACGACACGCGGCAGACCCTGCGTGATGTCGTCACCGGCCACACCACCGGTGTGGAAGGTACGCATCGTCAGCTGGGTACCGGGCTCACCGATGGACTGGGCGGCGATGATGCCGACCGCCTCACCGATGTCGACCAGCTTGCCGGTGGCCAGCGAGCGGCCGTAGCACATGGCGCAGGTGCCGACCTGGGACTCACAGGTCAGGATCGAACGGGTCTTGACCTCCTCGACACCGTGGCGCACCAGCTGGTCGATGAGCACGTCGCCCAGGTCCACGTTGGCCGGCGCGATCACCTTGCCGTCGATGACGACGTCCTCGGCGAGCATGCGGGCGTAGACGCTGGTCTCGACGTCCTCGGCCTTGCGCAGCACGCCGGCCTCGTCGTGCGAGGCGATCCGCAGCTTCAGACCGCGCTCGGTGCCGCAGTCCTCCTCGCGGATGATGACGTCCTGCGAGACGTCCACCAGACGACGGGTCAGGTAACCCGAGTCGGCGGTACGCAGGGCGGTGTCGGCCAGACCCTTACGGGCACCGTGCGTCGAAATGAAGTACTCGAGGACGGACAGGCCCTCACGGAACGAGGCCTTGATCGGACGCGGGATGGTCTCGTTCTTCGCGTTCGACACCAGACCACGCATACCGGCGATCTGCCGCATCTGCATCATGTTTCCTCGGGCACCCGAGTCAACCATCATGAAGATGGGGTTCGTCTTGGGGAAGTTCGCGTTCATCGCCTCGGCGACCTCGTTGGTCGCCTTGGTCCAGATCGCGATGAGCTCCTGCGTGCGCTCTTCCTTGGTGATCAGACCGCGCTCGTACTGCTTCTGGACCTTCTCGTCCTGCGCCTCGTAGCCCTTGACGATCTCCTTCTTCGCCTCGGGAACGACGATGTCGGAGATGGCCACGGTGACACCGGAACGGGTGCCCCAGTAGAAGCCGGCCGCCTTCAGGTTGTCGAGCGTCGCCGCCACGATGACCTTGGGGTAGCGCTCAGCGAGGTCGTTGACGATCTCACCGAGCTGCTTCTTGCCCACCGAGTAGTCGACGAACGGGTAGTCCTCGGGCAGCAGCTCGTTGAAGAGCGCGCGGCCCAGGGTCGTCCGCAGCCGGAAGGTGTCACCCTGCTGCCATTCCGGCTCGCCCTCTTCGCGGGCCGGCGGGGTCCAGCCGCGCGGCGGGATGGTGCCCACCGGGAAGCGGATGTCGATCGCCGACTGGAGCGCGAGCTCGCCGGCGTCGAACGCCATGACCGCCTCGGCCGAGGAGCCGAACGCGCGACCCTCACCCTTGGTGTCACGCAGCTCGCCGTCGGTGGTGAGGAAGAACAGACCGAGGACCATGTCCTGGGTCGGCATCGTCACCGGACGGCCGTCGGCGGGCTTCAGGATGTTGTTCGAGGACAGCATCAGGATGCGGGCCTCGGCCTGCGCCTCCGCGGAGAGCGGCAGGTGGACGGCCATCTGGTCACCGTCGAAGTCCGCGTTGAACGCGGTACAGACGAGCGGGTGGATCTGGATGGCCTTGCCCTCGACCAGCTGCGGCTCGAAGGCCTGGATGCCGAGGCGGTGCAGGGTGGGCGCACGGTTCAGCAGAACCGGGTGCTCGGCGATGACCTCTTCGAGGACGTCGTACACGACCGTGCGGCCGCGCTCCACCATGCGCTTGGCGCTCTTGATGTTCTGCGCGTGGTTCAGGTCGACCAGGCGCTTCATCACGAACGGCTTGAAGAGCTCCAGCGCCATCGCCTTCGGCAGACCGCACTGGTGCAGCTTCAGCTGCGGACCGACGACGATCACGGAACGCGCGGAGTAGTCCACACGCTTGCCGAGCAGGTTCTGACGGAATCGACCCTGCTTGCCCTTCAGCATGTCGCTGAGGGACTTCAGCGGGCGGTTACCGGGACCGGTGACCGGACGGCCACGACGACCGTTGTCGAACAGCGCGTCGACGGCCTCCTGGAGCATGCGCTTCTCGTTGTTCACGATGATCTCGGGCGCACCGAGGTCGAGAAGGCGCTTCAGACGGTTGTTGCGGTTGATCACACGGCGGTACAGGTCGTTCAGGTCGGAGGTCGCGAAGCGGCCACCGTCCAGCTGCACCATCGGGCGAAGGTCCGGCGGGATGACCGGCACGCAGTCCAGCACCATGCCCTTGGGGCTGTTGCTGGTCTGCAGGAACGCGGAGACGACCTTGAGGCGCTTGAGCGCACGGGTCTTCTTCTGGCCCTTGCCGGTACGGATGATCTCGCGGAGACGCTCGGCCTCCTCGTCGAGGTCGAAGGACTCCAGGCGCTTCTGCAGCGCCGCGGCACCCATCGAGCCGTCGAAGTACGTGCCGAAGCGGTCACGCAGCTCGCGGTAGAGCAGCTCGTCGCCCTCGAGGTCCTGGACCTTGAGGTTCTTGAAGCGGGCCCACACCTCGTCGAGGCGGTCGATCTCGCGCTGGGCGCGGTCACGCAGCTGCTTCATCTCGCGCTCGGCGCCTTCGCGCACCTTGCGGCGCACGTCGGCCTTGGCGCCCTCGGCCTCGAGCTCGGCCAGGTCGGTCTCGAGCTTCTTGGCGCGGGCCTCGAGGTCGGAGTCGCGACGGTTCTCGATCTGCTGACGCTCGACGGAGACGTGCGCCTCCAGCGAGGGCAGGTCACGGGTACGGCGCTCGTCGTCGACGTACGTGATCATGTACGCCGCGAAGTAGATGACCTTCTCGAGGTCCTTGGGAGCCAGGTCCAGCAGGTAGCCCAGACGGCTCGGGACACCCTTGAAGTACCAGATGTGCGTCACGGGCGCGGCGAGCTCGATGTGGCCCATCCGCTCACGACGCACCTTGGCGCGGGTCACCTCGACGCCGCAGCGCTCACAGATGATGCCCTTGAAGCGGACACGCTTGTACTTGCCGCAGTAGCACTCCCAGTCCCGGGTCGGACCGAAGATCTTCTCGCAGAAGAGTCCGTCCTTTTCGGGCTTGAGCGTGCGGTAGTTGATCGTCTCGGGCTTCTTGACCTCGCCGTGGCTCCACTGACGGATGTCGTCAGCGGTAGCCAGACCGATCCGGAGCTCGTCGAAGAAGTTGACGTCGAGCACTATGCGTCAATCCCTCTCAGGGTTGTAAGTCTTGGGGTCTGATACGGGGGTCCTGGGGCCGGCAGGGCTCAACTTCGTGAGCCCTGCCGAACTCCCGTCAGACCTCTTCGACGCTGCTCGGCTCGCGCCGGGACAGGTCGATGCCGAGCTCCTCCGCAGCGCGGAAGACATCCTCGTCGGTGTCACGCATCTCGATGGACATACCGTCACTGGACAGCACCTCCACGTTCAGGCAGAGAGACTGCATCTCCTTGATGAGCACCTTGAAGGACTCGGGGATGCCAGGCTCGGGGATGTTCTCGCCCTTGACGATGGCCTCGTAGACCTTCACGCGGCCGGTGACGTCGTCGGACTTGATCGTCAGCAGCTCCTGGAGGGCGTACGCGGCGCCATAAGCCTCCAGCGCCCACACCTCCATCTCGCCGAAACGCTGACCGCCGAACTGCGCCTTACCACCCAGCGGCTGCTGGGTGATCATCGAGTACGGACCGGTCGAACGGGCGTGCAGCTTGTCGTCGACCAGGTGGTGCAGCTTCAGGATGTACATGTAGCCGACCGAAACCGGCTCCGGGAACGGCTCGCCGGAGCGGCCGTCGAACATCCGGGCCTTACCGGTCGGGAGCACCATGCGGTCGCCGTCGCGGTTCGGGATGGTGTGGTTCAGCAGACCCGCGAGCTCGTCCTCACGCGCACCGTCGAAGACCGGGGTGGCCACGTTGGTACCCGGGGCGACCTGGTCGGCGCCGATGCTCTGGAGGCGCTTCGCCCAGTCCTCGCCGAGACCGGAGACGTCCCAGCCGCGGCTGGCGAGCCAGCCGAGGTGGATCTCCAGCACCTGTCCCGGGTTCATTCGGGAGGGCACACCCAGCGGGTTGAGGATGATGTCGACCGGGGTCCCGTCCTCGAGGAACGGCATGTCCTCGATGGGCAGGATCTTGGAGATGACACCCTTGTTGCCGTGGCGGCCGGCGAGCTTGTCACCGTCCGTGATCTTGCGCTTCTGCGCCACGTAGACCCGAACCAGCTGGTTCACGCCCGGCGGCAGCTCGTCGCCTTCCTCACGGTCGAAGACGCGGACGCCGATGACCTTGCCGATCTCGCCGTGCGGCACCTTCAGCGAGGTGTCACGGACCTCACGGGCCTTCTCACCGAAGATCGCGCGCAGCAGGCGCTCCTCCGGCGTCAGCTCGGTCTCACCCTTGGGCGTGACCTTGCCGACGAGGATGTCACCGGCGACGACCTCGGCACCGATACGGATGATGCCGCGCTCGTCGAGGTCGGCGAGGACCTCCTCGGAGACGTTCGGGATGTCCCGGGTGATCTCCTCCGGGCCGAGCTTGGTGTCACGGGCGTCGACCTCGTGCTCCTCGATGTGGATCGAGGAGAGGACGTCGTCCTGCACGAGGCGCTGCGACAGGATGATCGCGTCCTCGTAGTTGTGACCCTCCCACGGCATGAACGCCACGAGCAGGTTCTTGCCCAGGGCCATCTCGCCGTTCTCGGTGGCCGGGCCGTCGGCGAGGACCTGACCGGTGATGATCCGGTCGCCCTCGTTGACGATGACCTTCTGGTTGACCGAGGTGCCCTGGTTGGAGCGGGAGAACTTGGCCAGGCGGTACGTGATGTACGTGCCGTCGTCGTTGGTCGTGGTGATGTAGTCCGCGGAGACCTCCTGGACCACACCGTCCTTCTCGGCCCTGACCACGTCGCCGGCGTCGACGGCGGAGCGGTACTCCATGCCGGTGCCGACGAGCGGGGCCTCGCTCTTGATCAGCGGCACGGCCTGACGCATCATGTTCGCGCCCATGAGGGCACGGTTGGCGTCGTCGTGCTCGAGGAACGGGATCATGGCGGTCGCGACCGACACCATCTGGCGCGGCGAGACGTCCATGTAGTCCACGTCGTCACCGGGGACGTAGTCGACCTCGCCGCCACGGCGGCGGACCAGGACGCGGTTCTCGGTGAAGCGCAGGTCGTCGTCGAGCGTGGCGTTGGCCTGCGCGATGACGAACCGGTCCTCTTCGTCGGCCGTCAGGTAGTCGACCTCGTCGGTGACGACACCCTCGGTGACCCGGCGGTACGGCGTCTCCACGAAACCGAACGCGTTGACGCGGCCGTAGGAGGCGAGCGAACCGATCAGACCGATGTTCGGGCCTTCGGGAGTCTCGATCGGGCACATGCGTCCGTAGTGGGACGGGTGCACGTCACGGACCTCGAAGCCGGCCCGCTCACGGGAGAGACCACCCGGGCCGAGGGCGTTGAGACGACGCTTGTGCGTCAGACCCGACAGCGGGTTGTTCTGGTCCATGAACTGGGACAGCTGGCTGGTGCCGAAGAACTCCTTGATGGAGGCGACGACCGGCCGGATGTTGATCAGGGTCTGCGGCGTGATCGCCTCGACGTCCTGGGTCGTCATGCGCTCACGCACGACGCGCTCCATACGAGCCAGACCCGTGCGGACCTGGTTCTGGATGAGCTCGCCGACGCTGCGGATACGACGGTTGCCGAAGTGGTCGATGTCGTCGGTCTCGACCATGATCGAGCGACCGGACTCGCCGACCGTCTCGGTCTCCCCGGCGTGCAGCTTGACCAGGTACTTGATGGTCGCGATGACGTCCTCGACGGTCAGGACACCCGCGTTGAGCGGGGCCTCGCCGCCGAGCTTCTTGTTGACCTTGTAGCGGCCGACCTTGGCCAGGTCGTAGCGCTTGGGGTTGAAGTAGAGGTTCTCGAGCAGCGTCTGCGCGGCCTCACGGGTCGGCGGCTCGCCCGGACGCAGCTTGCGGTAGATGTCGAGCAGCGCGTCGTCCTGGCCCTGGGTGTGGTCCTTCTCCAGGGTGGCGCGCATGGACTCGTACTCGCCGAACTGCTCGAGGATCTGCTCGGTGGTCCAGCCGAGAGCCTTCAGAAGAACGGTGACGGACTGCTTGCGCTTGCGGTCGATACGGACACCGACCATGTCGCGCTTGTCGATCTCCAGTTCCAGCCAGGCACCCCGGGACGGGATGACCTTGGAGGAGAAGATGTCCTTGTCGGACGTCTTGTCGATCGAGGAGTCGAAGTAGACGCCCGGCGAACGGACCAGCTGCGACACCACGACACGCTCGGTGCCGTTGATGACGAAGGTGCCCTTGTTGGTCATGAGCGGGAAGTCGCCCATGAAGACCGTCTGGGACTTGATCTCGCCGGTCTCGTTGTTGGTGAACTCGGCCGTCACGAAGAGCGGGGCCGCGTACGTGAAGTCGCGGTCCTTGCACTCGTCGATGCTGTTCTTCGGAGGCTCGAAACGGTGGTCGCGGAAGGTCAGCGACATCGACCCGGAGAAGTCCTCGATCGGGGAGATCTCCTCGAAGATCTCTTCCAGACCGGACTTGGTGGGGACGTCCTGACCGGACTCCAGAGCGGCCTCGACGCGACCCTTCCAGGCGTCGTTGCCGAGAAGCCAGTCAAAGCTCTCGGTCTGCAGCGCGAGAAGGTTCGGAACCTCGAGGGGCTCCCTGATCTTTGCAAAGGAGATGCGCAGCGGGGCGGTGCTGGCGGCGTTGTTCGTATTCGCGATCGAGGCGTTGCGCGAGGCGGCCAAGAGGGGGTCCTTCCGAGGGCTCGGACTCACTACGCGCGTACCGGCTCCCCTCCTGCGCACAGAGACAGAAATCCCAGGTGAGGGATTGTCTGATCGTCCGGGCTCAAGTGAGGGCATGCCCCTGGTGACGGGCAGGGAACAGCTAACAGGCAGCGCAAAGGGTCAGTGTAGCCACTTGGCACACTGATGTCCAGTGCGGGTTTTTCGAGACCCTCGTAGCTCTCAACGCCCTCGGTCTGCTAGTCCTCAACGCACGGTGATACTGCCCTCTTTGCCGTCGATCCATGCCTCGGATTCGGATCCTTGTGACGACGCGTCCTGAGAATTGCGCGCTGCGTGCGGTTCGTCAAGGCCCCCCTGCGCGAACTCGGGCGCTCGGAGACACGATGAAGATCACCATACCCCCCGGTCAAGCAGGTGTTAGGCAACCGTGGCCGCGCTCCCAGGAACGCCGAAGAGCGACCACCCAGATGGATGATCGCTCTTCGGTGCGTGAGCGTTACAGCCCCGGAGGGACTGATTCAGCCTTCGCGTCCGGTCGTCGCCGACCGGGAGGTGTTACTTGACCTCGACGGAGGCGCCGGCGGCCTTGAGGGACTCGGCAGCCTTCTCGGCGGCCTCCTTGGCGACCTTCTCGAGGACGGGCTTCGGAGCGCCGTCGACGAGGTCCTTGGCCTCCTTCAGACCCAGGGAGGTCAGCTCACGCACGACCTTGATGACCTGGATCTTCTTCTCGCCGGCGCCGGTGAGGACGACGTCGAACTCGTCCTGCTCCTCGGCAACCTCAGCGGCGGCGGCCGGGCCGGCCGGGGCAGCGGCGACCGCGGCGGCGGCGGTGACGTCGAACTTCTCCTCGAACGCCTTCACGAACTCGGAGAGCTCGATGAGGGTGAGGGTCTCGAACTGCGCGAGCAGCTCTTCCTGGGACAGCTTCGTCGCCATGGTGGGCGATCCTTCCATTCAATTCGGCAGGTGCCGGATGTACATGTCGGCGGGCGTACGTTCGGCCCGCGTCGACCGCCACGTCAGGCGGCGGTCAAAGTGCGAGCCGAGTTACTCGGCACCGCCCTGCTCGGCCTGCTTGGCACGAAGAGCGTCCACGGTGCGGACGAGCTTCGAGGGAAGCGCCTGGAAGAGCTGAGCAGCCTGAGTCTGCTTACCCTTGAAGGCACCCGCCAGCTTGCTGAGCAGAACCTCGCGGGACTCGAGGTCCGCAAGCTTCTTGATCTCGTCGGCGGACAGCGCCTTGCCGTCAAGGACACCGCCCTTGATGACGAGGTTCGGGTTGTCCTTGGCGAAGTCACGAAGACCCTTCGCCGACTCCACCGGGTCACCGGTGATGAAGGCGACTGCCGTCGGACCATTGAACAGGTCGTCGAGCGTCGTGATCCCGGCCTCATTGGCCGCAATCTTGGTCAGCGTGTTCTTCACCACGGCGTACTGGGCGTTCTCACCGAGCGAACGACGCAGCGTCTTGAGCTGCGCCACGGTGAGACCCCGGTACTCGGTCAGCACGGCGGCGTTCGAGCTGCGGAACGCGTCCGTCAGCTCGGCTACCGCGGCAGCCTTGTCGGGCCTTGCCATAGAGCGTCGGCCTCCTTCCGGGTGATGAGGACCGCTCAGAAGGGGCTGGGACAACGAAACGCCCCGGCGCAGGCGCACGGGGCGTAGCTCGACCGACTGAATTCCGTGGAAGGATTTCCGTCCGGGAGCGTATCCACTGACACCTGCGCGGGTCGTCCGCATTGCAGCGGATCCTTCGGCCACCGCCCCCTCTTGCGAGAGCACGGCAACGACCAGCGGTCTTTGGCTTCTCGAGGAGAGTACGTGAACGGGGCGCCGTCAAGCAAATCCGCCCGTACGGGGGCTGTACGGACCTCAGTCCCGGGCCTTCTTCAGCTCCTCGGCCATGTCCAGCGTGTCCGAGGCGGGCGGCACCTTCACGGTCACGGGCTTGCCGAAGTCGAGGAACGTGATGGTGAGGTCGAGCTCGCCGTGCCGTCCGAAGCCCTGCACCCGCAGCTGCCGCGTACGGTCCTCGGCGTCGACCCACAGGTCCATGGTGAGTTCGTCCACACCCTGCTTCTCGTACTGGGCGAGGCTCTTCTCGGTCCGCTGCCGGACGCTCTTGTCCTCGTCCTTGTAGGAGGCGCGGATGTCGTCGACGGTGGCCGTGCCCGTGTAGTGGGTGGTGCCGACGCCGTCGACGGTCTCGGAGCCGGCCTTCTTCAGGTCGTCGGCCGCGGCGAGGAAGCCGCCCTCGTGGGAGGGGTTGTCCCGGACCCGGTCCACCATCGTGCCGGTGTCGACCTTGATTCCGCTGGGGGTGTCGGAGCTGCCCGGCGCCCCGAACTTGACCCAGTGCTTGCCGTCCTCGCCGGCCTCGTCGGAACCCACGTACAGCACCCCGCCGACCAGCCGGAACTCTCCCGTGCCCTGATCGGGTCCACTGAGCACGGTGGACTTCAGGCTCATGACCGGCGGCTCGGTGCCGATCGCGGCCTCGGCCTTGATACGGCCCTCCTCGGGAGTCCGGCCGGTCATGCGGTAGCGCAGGGACACGGCCTGCTCCGCCTTCTCCGCGGCCCGGGTGACGGCGGCCTCGGCGGCCGAACCACCCCCGTCCTCCGTGCCGCCCGCCGCCCCACACCCGGCGACGAGCAGCGCGGACAGCCCGAGGACACCCACGGAAGACCTCATCCAACTTCCCCCAGAACCCGATACAGCGAACACACGGCCGATTCACAGCAAGACCGTGAACGTATCCCAGAGGAGCGGGAGAGGTCCCGTGATTTACGAGCCGGTACCCGCCCCCTGCTGCTTCACCAGCTCCGAGAAGTCCGCGGTGTCGCTCGCCGGAGGCACCTCGGCGGAGACCACGGTGCCGTAGTCGGTGTAGTACGCGGTCTGGGTGTAGGCGCCCGCCGTGGTCTCGCCCTTCTCGACCTTCTTGACCAGCAGATCCCGGTCGTCGACCCAGATGTCGACCGTCTCGGTGGTGACGCCGGCCTGCTCCAGCGTCTTCTTCAGGCCGTCGAGCTGGCTCTGGCTGAGGTTGGAGTTCTTCTCGGCGAGGTCCGCCACCTCGACCGACCCCGAGTAGTGCGTGGTCCGCTGCCCCCGCACCTTCTCCTCGCCGACCTCCCGCACGTCCCCGGAGGCCAGCAGCAGCTTCACCGACTGGTTCGGGGTGGTGTTCTGCATCTGGTCCTTCAGATACGCGCCGGAGCTGCCGCCGAGGCTCTCCAGGTCGTCGTACGCGTATCTGATCCAGTGCTTGCCGCCGGCCTGCTCCGCGAAGGTGTCGCCCATCCTGGCGTAGTAGGCGTCGGGCAGATAACGGGCCTCCATCGACGTGGTGCCCATCTGGCGCATGGTGTCGGCCATGGTGCCGCCGGTGTACGTGATGGTGAGCGTGCCGGTGAGGCCGTCCCCCCAGCCGAGGGCGCCGTCGGCGGTCATCGACATCACCGAGCCCATGCTCGTGGTCGACTCCACCTTCGCGGAGTCGGCGCCGTCGGTGGACTTCTCGGCGGTGCGCAGGGCCGCGACGGGGCTGAGCCGGGGACTGTCGTCCCCGCTCTTCTCGGAGCCGCCGGAACCGTCGGAACCGCCGGAGCCACCGCCGCAGGCCGTCACGCCCGTCAGCAGGGCCGCCACGGCGACCGAGAGGCCCGCACGGCGCAGGGTCGTGCACTTCATTCGTCCCACCCCCATGGATTCCTGTCACTGAACGCTAACGCACAGCACTGACAGTCGTACGAAAAAGAGACGTACGGCAAAAGGGACGAGCCCCGCACCTCGAAAGGTTGCGGGGCTCGTCACCGACTGAGGGTGAGCTGTGGGGCTCAGACCGCGGCCGGGTCCTCCTCGACGAGAAGGTTGCGGGTGCGGTTCGGGTCCACCAGGATGCCGGGGCCGATCGTGGAGCTGATCGCGGCCTTCTTGATGTAACGACCCTTGGCGGCGGACGGCTTCAGACGGAGGATCTCCTCCAGGGCCGCGCCGTAGTTCTCCACCAGCTTGGTGTCTTCGAAGGACACCTTGCCGATGATGAAGTGCAGGTTCGAGTGCTTGTCGACGCGGAACTCGATCTTGCCGCCCTTGATCTCCGTGACGGCCTTGGCCACGTCGGGGGTGACCGTGCCGGTCTTCGGGTTCGGCATCAGACCACGCGGACCGAGCACGCGGCCGAGGCGGCCGACCTTGCCCATGAGGTCCGGGGTGGCGACGACGGCGTCGAAGTCCAGACGGCCCTTCGCGACCTCGTCGATCAGTTCGTCGGAGCCGACGATGTCGGCGCCCGCGGCCTCCGCGGCCGCAGCACGGTCACCGGTCGCGAAGACCAGGACCCGGGCGGTCTTGCCGGTGCCGTGCGGCAGGTTCACGGTGCCACGGACCATCTGGTCGGCCTTGCGCGGGTCGACACCCAGGCGGAAGGCGACCTCGACGGTGCCGTCGTACTTGCTCGTGGAGGTCTCCTTGGCGAGACGGACGGCCTCGAGCGGGGCGTAGAGCTTCTCCCGGTCGACCTTGGCGTCCGCAGCGCGGAGGGACTTGCTGCGCTTGCTCACTACTGCTCCTGATGTGTTCTGAGGAGTCGTGGTACGGGCCGAGCAGGCCCTGCCACGGTGCTACGAAAGTGCTACGGGGCTGGTGATCAGCCCTCGACCGTGATGCCCATGGAGCGGGCGGTGCCGGCGATGATCTTCGACGCGGCGTCCAGATCGTTGGCGTTCAGGTCGGGAAGCTTGGTCGTGGCGATCTCGCGGACCTGCGCCTCGGTGATCTTGGCGACCTTGGTCTTGTGCGGCTCGCCCGAGCCCTTCTCGACACCAGCGGCCTTGAGGATCATCTTCGCGGCCGGCGGCGTCTTGGTGATGAAGGTGAAGGAGCGGTCCTCGTAGACCGTGATCTCCACCGGGATCACCCAGCCACGCTGCGACTCGGTCGCGGCGTTGTAGGCCTTGCAGAACTCCATGATGTTGACGCCGTGCTGGCCGAGCGCGGGGCCGACCGGCGGGGCCGGGTTGGCCGCACCAGCGTTGATCTGGAGCTTGATGAGCCCCGTGACCTTCTTCTTCTTGGGAGGCATTGCTCTCTCCGGGTCCTAGTGAGAGTTTTCAGCCGTCCGGTCCGGATGATCCGGATGGAGGCATACCGCACAACGATAACGGGTATCCATGCGCGGCCAAAAACCGAGCAGGTCAGACGGGCTGCGAGAGCCCGTCTGACCTGATCGGAGGCTTGTGCTCCAGAGGAGGCTAGTTCTTCTGGATCTGGTCGAAGCTCAGCTCGACCGGGGTCTCGCGACCGAAGATCTCGACAAGGCCCTTGACCTTCTTCGAGTCGGCGTTGATCTCGTTGATCGTGGCCTGGAGCGTGGCGAACGGGCCGTCGGTGACGGTGACCGAGTCGCCCACCTCGAAGTCCAGCACCTGGACCTCGACCTTGCGGGCCGGAGCCGGCTTGCCCTCGGCCTCGGCGGCCTCACGCGCGGCCTTCTCCTCGGCCTCCGGAGCGAGCATCTTGACGATCTCGTCCAGGGTCAGCGGGTACGGGTCGTACGCGTTGCCCACGAAGCCGGTGACGCCGGGAGTGTTGCGGACGACGCCCCAGGACTCGTTCGTCAGGTCCATGCGCACCAGCACGTAGCCGGGGAGCTTGTTCTGACGGATGGTCTTGCGATCGCCGTTCTTGATCTGGACGACCTCTTCCTGCGGCACCTCGGCCGCGAAGATGTAGTCCTCGACGTTCAGCGAAACGGCGCGCTGCTCCAGGTTGGTCTTCACGCGGTTCTCGTAGCCGGCGTACGTGTGGATGACGTACCACTCGCCGGGGAGGGTGCGCAGCTCCTCGCGCAGGGCGACAACGGGGTCGACGGGCTCGGCCGGCGCTTCTTCCTCGGCCTCGTCGACGACGTCCTCGGCCTCGATGTCCTCGGCCTCGACGTCCGCGGCCTCGACGTCCGCGTCGGCTTCCTCGTCCTCGACGTGGAGTGCGGCTTCCTCCGCGGGTTCGCCCGCTTCGGCCTCGGCAGCCTCGAACTCGTCCACCTCGTCCGCGCCCTCGACGATTTCGAGCTCGTCGTCCACGGACTCGTCCGGCTCGATGGCGTCGTTCAGGTTCTGGTCAGACACGGTGGCTGCTTCTTCCTGGATACATAGGGGTGGAACATGCGAAAGGGGCGCCGGATACCTCGGCGCCCTTCGCTCTAGGCTCAGCCAAAAACGTACTTGGCGGCGTGGCTGAGTCCATAGTCAATCACGGTCACCAGGCCGATCACGATGACGACGAAGACGATCACCACGGTCGTGTACGTCGTCAGCTGATTCCGCGTGGGCCATACGACCTTGCGGAGTTCGGCGACGATCTGGCGATAGAAGAGCGCGAGACGCTTCAGCGGGCCCTTCTTGGCGCGCTTGCCGCCCTTGCGGGTCTTCTTCTGCGCCTCAGGCAACTCGTCCTGGGCATCAGGCGTGTCGATGGAGCCCACGGCATCCGCCATTCGTCCTCACCTGTTCCCGGGTCGTGGCCGTGCCGCGCCCGGTCTGAGCCGCACGGCGATGCATTGCTGTACGTACATGCGCTGCGCACACATCCTGGTGAAGGAGTGTGTAGCAGGGCCGGAGGGACTTGAACCCCCAACCGCTGGTTTTGGAGACCAGTGCTCTACCAATTGAGCTACGACCCTTTGTGTGTTCCCCAACGTACCGCATCCGACCGAGTGCTCGGTGTGCACCTGCTGGGGCGCGGCTGTTGAAGGCCAACGACGTGTGAGTGTACGTGGTCTTGAGCGCCTCGTCGAACGGAAAGCGGCCTTGATCGGAATCACTCTGATGTTCAATCGGCTGACCAGTCCGTGAAACCCGTGTGCCGGGCCCGTTTCCGGTCTGAAACCATAGGTGCCATGAGCGCTGCAACCTCTCCCACCGAGCGCCGGGTCTCCGCCCGCGTCGGCGCGATCTCCGAGTCCGCCACCCTTGCCGTGGACGCCAAGGCCAAGGCCCTGAAGGCCGCCGGACGTCCGGTGATCGGCTTCGGCGCGGGTGAACCCGACTTCCCGACCCCGGACTATGTCGTCGAGGCGGCCGTCGAGGCCTGCAAGAACCCGAAGTACCACCGCTATACACCGGCCGGTGGTCTCCCTGAGCTGAAGGCCGCGGTCGCCGCGAAGACGCTGCGTGACTCGGGCTACGAGGTGGACGCCTCGCAGATCCTGATCACCAACGGCGGCAAGCAGGCGATCTACAACGCCTTCGCCGCGATCCTCGACCCGGGCGACGAGGTCATCGTCCCGGCGCCGTACTGGACGACGTACCCGGAGTCCATCCGGCTGGCCGGCGGTGTCCCGGTGGAGGTCGTGGCCGACGAGACGACCGGTTACCGGGTCTCGGTCGAGCAGCTGGAGGCGGCCCGCACGGAGAACACGAAGGTCGTGCTCTTCGTCTCCCCGTCCAACCCGACCGGCGCGGTCTACAACGCCGAGGACGCCGAGGCGATCGGCCGCTGGGCCGTCGAGCACGGCCTGTGGGTGATGACGGACGAGATCTACGAGCACCTCGTCTACGGCGACGCGAAGTTCACCTCGCTGCCGGGGATCCTCCCCGAGCTGCGCGACAAGTGCATCGTGGTCAACGGCGTCGCGAAGACGTACGCGATGACCGGCTGGCGGGTGGGCTGGATCATCGGCCCGAAGGACGTCGTCAAGGCCGCCACGAACCTCCAGTCGCACGCCACCTCGAACGTCTCCAACGTGGCGCAGATCGCCGCGCTGGCCGCCGTCTCCGGTGACCTGTCGGCCGTCGAGACGATGCGCGAGGCCTTCGACCGCCGTCGCAAGACGATCGTGCGGATGCTGAACGAGATCGACGGCGTCCTCTGCCCGGAGCCCGAGGGCGCGTTCTACGCGTACCCGTCCGTGAAGGCGCTGCTCGGCAAGGAGATCCGCGGCAAGCGTCCGCAGGACTCGGTCGAGCTGGCCGCGCTCATCCTGGAGGAGGCGGAGGTCGCGGTGGTTCCGGGTGAGGCCTTCGGCACCCCGGGCTACCTGCGGCTGTCGTACGCGCTGGGCGACGAGGACCTCGTCGAGGGCGTGAGCCGCATCCAGAAGCTGCTGGCGGAGGCCAGGGACTGACGTCCTCGTCCTCACGCGCGCGCGGGCCGTCTCCCCCAGAGGAGGCGGCCCGCTTTTTCGTGTCCGCGCTTTCTTCGTGTCTGAGTGCGAGCAAGACCACTATCGGGGAAAGCGCTACCGGGACGACCGGAAGGTACGGCAGGATCCTGGAATGGAGCGTGTACGTGATGTCTCTGAGCTGCCGAAAGCCCATCTGCACCTGCACTTCACCGGGTCGATGCGGGCCACCACCGTGCTGGAACTGGCCGACAAGTACGGCGTGCGCCTGCCGGAGGCGCTGACCGAGGCGCTGACCAGCGGGGAGCCGCCGAAGCTGCGGGCCACGGACGAACGGGGCTGGTTCCGCTTCCAGCGCCTGTACGACGCGGCGCGGTCGTGCCTACGGGAGCCGGAGGACATCCAGCGGCTGGTGCGGGAGGCCGCCGAGGAGGATGTGAAGGACGGCTCGGGCTGGCTGGAGATCCAGGTGGACCCGACGTCGTACGCGCCCCGGCTGGGCGGGCTGATCCCGGCTCTGGAGGTCATCCTGGACGCGGTGGAGACGGCCTCGCGCGACACCGGGCTCGGCATACGGGTACTGGTCGCGGCGAACCGGATGAAGCACCCGCTGGACGCCCGCACACTGGCCCGGCTGGCCGTGCGGTACGCGGACCGGGGGGTGGTCGGTTTCGGGCTGTCGAACGACGAACGCCGTGGCATGGCGAGGGACTTCGACCGGGCCTTCGCGATCGCGCGGGAGGGCGGCCTGCTGTCCGCCCCGCACGGCGGCGAGTTGACCGGCCCCTCGTCCGTCCGCGACTGCCTGGACGACCTGGCCGCGAACCGGCTGGGGCACGGGGTGCGGGCGGCCGAGGATCCACGGCTGCTGAAGAGGCTCGCCGACCGGGGGGTGACCTGCGAGGTGTGCCCGGCGTCGAACGTGGCGCTGGGGGTGTACGAGAAGCCGGAGGACGTGCCGCTGCGGACGCTCTTCGAGGCCGGGGTGCCGATGGCCCTGGGTGCCGACGACCCGCTGCTGTTCGGCTCACGCCTGGCGGCCCAGTACGACATCGCCCGCCGCCACCACGCCTTCACGGACGAGGAGTTGGCGGAACTGGCCCGGCAGTCTGTACGGGGGTCCGCGGCCCCGGAGGACGTCAGGGCGAAGCTGCTGGCGGGTGTGGACGACTGGCTGGCGTACGAGCCGTAGGCCGACCAGGCCCTACAGCCCGGCGCCCACCATCACCGGCTCGTTAACCAGCGTGACCCCGAAGGCCTCGCGGACCCCGGCCACGACCTCGCGGGCCAGCGCCAGCAGGTCCTCCGTGGTGGCCGCGCCGCGGTTGGTGAGGGCGAGGGTGTGCTTGGTGGAGATACGGGCGGGCCCGCTGCCGTACCCCTTGGTGAAGCCCGCCTTGTCGATCAGCCAGGCCGCGGAGGTCTTGGTGTGCCCCTCCCCCGCGGGGTAGGCGGGCGGCTCCGCGCCGTCGCCCAGGCGCTCCCGCACGCGCGCGTGGAACACGGCGAAGTCGGCGTCGGTGAGGATCGGGTTGGTGAAGAAGGAGCCGGCCGACCAGGTGTCGTGGTCCTCGGGGTCGAGGACCATGCCCTTCCCGGCGCGCAGCTTCAGCACGGTCTCGCGGGCCTCGGCGAGCGGCACCCGGTCTCCGGGCCCGACGCCCAGCGCGCGTGCCGTCTCGGCGTACTTCAGGGGCGCCGACAGCCCGTCCGCGTCCTCGAGTTCGAAGCGGACGCGCAGAACGACATACCGCTCGGGGTCGGCCTTGAAGCGGCTGTGCCGGTAGGAGAAGGCGCACTCCTCGTTGGTGAGCGTGACCGTCTCACCCGCCCGTCGGTCGTAGGCGATCACCTCGGTGATCGTCGTGGAGACCTCCTGGCCGTACGCCCCGACGTTCTGGATCGGGGTCGCGCCCGCCGAGCCGGGGATGCCGGCCAGGCACTCGACGCCGGCCAGCCCGGCCTCCACTGTGCGGGCGACGGCGTCGGTCCAGATCTCGCCGGCGGCCAGCTCCAGTCCTGTCCCGACGAGTTCACAGCCGCGCGTGGCGATCCGCAGGGCGGTGCCCTCGAAGCCCTTGTCGCCGATGACGAGGTTCGAGCCACCGCCGACGATCAGCAGCGGCGTGCCGTCGGCGTCGGCCTCGCGCACGGCGGCGATCACCTCGGCGTCGGTCGTCGCGGTCACCAGCCTGGTGGCGGGACCGCCCAGCCGGAAGGTGGTCAGCGGGGCGAGCGGGGCATCGTGGAGTTCCTGCACGCGCCCAAGCCTACGAGACACCACCGACAGCCCCGCCCTCCCCCGGCTCCGACAGCCCGCTCCCCCACCCGCCGTCACGGCACGCGCGCGTACGGTCCCGCCGAGGTGGACGGGACCGTACGCGCGCGTGCCGGGTGTGTCCGGGCACTTCCTGTGCCGTGTGTCTCAACGGGCGGCGGGCTCCAGCACCGGTGCCGCCGCGGAGTCCGCCTCAGACGTCGCCGGGGAGTCCGTCGTGGCGAGGGCCGCTTCCCGCCGGGCCGGTATCAGCAGGGCGGCGATCCCGGCGAGGGCCACCACGGCCGAGCCCGTGACCAGCGCGGGCCGCAGTCCGTCGACGAAGGCTGGGCCGGACTCGTAGCCGCCCTGCGCCGAGAAGATCGACGCCATGATGGCGATACCGAGGGCCCCGCCGACCTCCCGCAGCGCGTTGTTGGCGCCGGAGGCGATCCCCTGTTCCTGCGGTCGGACGCTGGACATCACCAGGTTGGAGGCCGGGGCGAAGAACAGCGCCATGCCGATGCCGCTGATGATCAGGCCGGGCAGCTGGACGGCGTAGGAGGCGTCGACGGTCGCCACGGCGGCCATCCAGCCGAGACCGGCGGCCTGGAGGAAGAGCCCGGTGGCGACGACCGGCCGGCCTCCGACACGGTCGGAGAGGATGCCGGCGATCGGCGCGACGAGCATCGGCATACCGGTCCAGGGCAGCATCCTGAGGCCCGCCTCGGTGGGCGAGTAGCCGAGGACGCCCTGCATGTACTGGCTGAGCAGGAAGATCGAGCCGAACATCCCGAGGAACATCAGCAGGCTCGCGGCGTTGATCCCCGCGAAGGCACGGGACCGGAAGAGACGCATCGGCAGCATGGGGTTCTTGGCCCGCAGCCCGTGCAGGACGAATCCGACGAGCAGGACGGCGCCAGCGGACAGACCGGTCAGCACGAGCGGGCTGGTCCAGCCGTCGGCCGGCCCGCGCACCAGGCCGTAGACGAGCCCGAAGAGGCCGCCGCTGGCGAGCAGGGTGCCGGGGAAGTCGAGCGGGGCACCGGTGCCGTAGGACTCGGCGAGGCGCAGCCGGGCGAGCGGCAGCAGGGCGAGACCCAGCGGAACGTTCAGCCAGAAGATCCAGTGCCAGGACACGTGTTCGGTGAGGCTGCCGCCGATGAGCGGCCCGGAGGCGACCGCGAGTCCGTTGACGGCGCCCCAGATGCCGTAGGCCATCCCACGCTTCGCCGCGGGCACGGCGGCCGTGAGCAGGGTGAGCGTCAGCGGCATCATGACGGCGGCGCCGACGCCCTGGACCGCGCGGGCGGCGATGAGGGAGCCGATGCCGGGCGCCATGGCCGCGGCGGCGGAGGCGGCGGTGAAGACGGTGAGCCCGGCGATGAACATCCGCCGACGGCCGAACCGGTCGCCGAGCGCCGCACCGAACATGAGCAGCACGGCGAAGGTGAGCGTGTAGGCGCTCACGGTCCATTCGAGGTCGCCCAGCCCGCCGCCGAGATCCTCACGGATGGACGGCAGGGCGGTGGTGACGACGAGGTTGTCGAGTGCCGCCATGAATCCGGCGACGCTGGTGATGACGAGGGCCCAGACGGCTCCCCCGCGACGTGCTGTCTGCTGTGACATCGCTCCCCCAGCGGGTGGTCCAACTTCGATTAGTTATCGATGACTAACTTTTGCGCCCATGAGAAGGCGCCCGCCAAAGGCATCCTGCGGAGACGACGCCGAACCGCCTCGTCGCACTACTTCTCCAGCCGGCCCTTGAGCCGAGCCGACGGATACAGCCCTTCCCAGACCCGGTGTTCGGGTGAGAACCCCATGGCCACCAGGCAGTTGACGAGCATGCCGTACGCCATGAAGGTCGTCGTCTCGTTCACGTCGGCGCCGAGGGGCAGATGGACGGTGTCCCAGAGCCGCATCCATCCGGCGCGCACGGCCTCGCCGAACCCGCGGTCACCCTCCGCCTCGGCGGCGGACACCGCGACGTACATCTGCATCTGCATCATCAGCCGCTCGGGCCGCTCCGCGATGAGCTTGGTGTACGCGTTCGCCATGGCGTGCAGGGCCTCTTCGCCCTCCAACCCCTTGGCGGCCTCCGCGAACGTATGGATGGTGTCCTCCATGCAACGCTCTGCCGCCGCGAGGAAGATCGCCTTCTTGCCCGGGAAGAGCCGGAAGAGATACGGCTGCGAGACACCCACCCGCTTGGCGATCGACTCGGTGGACGTGCCGTGATAGCCGCCCCGCGCGAATTCGGTCGTCGCCGCGTGGATGACGCTCTCGCGCCTCTCGTCTGCGCTCATCCTGACCATGCGGCTAAGTTAGTACTCAATCACTAACTACGTCAAGGGGCGCCAACGCGTAAGGGGCGCCTCCTCATGGAGGGCGCCCCTTACGTCATCTGCCGCTTCGCGCTCAGGCCAGCCGTACGACCGCCCGGGACATCCCGAGGACCTTCAGCCCGCCGCTGGTCACGGTCAGGTCGACCCGCACGGTGTTGTCGTCGAGCTTGGCACCCACCTTGCCGGTGACCTCGATCACGGCACCCTGGTCGTCGTTCGGGACGACGACGGGCTTGGTGAAGCGGACGCCGTAGTCGACGACCGCGCCCGGGTCGCCGATCCAGTCGGTGACGACCCGGATCGCCTCGGCCATGGTGAACATGCCGTGCGCGATGACGTCCGGCAGGCCCACCTCCTTGGCGAACTTCTCGTTCCAGTGGATGGGGTTGAAGTCCCCGGAGGCACCCGCGTACTGCACCAGCGTGGCGCGGCTCACGGGAAAGGACCGGGCCGGCAGTTCGGTGCCGACCTCGACATCGTCGTAAGCGATCTTCGCCGTCATCGGTTCCTCACGCCTTCCCGTCCGTGGCGTCCACGGATTCCGCCGGCTCCGCCGCGCGGGCGACGAGCTTGGTCCAGGCGGTCACGACGTGCTCGCCGCTCTCGTCGTGGACCTCGCCACGGATGTCCAGGATGTCGTTGCCGGCCATGGACTTGACCGCCTCGATGGTCGAGATGACCGTGAGCCGGTCACCGGCGGTCACCGGGCGCCGGTAGGCGAACTTCTGGTCGCCGTGCACCACTCGGCTGTAGTCGAGGCCCAGCTGAGGGTCCTGGACGACCTGTCCCGCCGCCTTGAAGGTGATCGAGAACACGAAGGTCGGCGGCGCGATCACATCGGCGTACCCGAGCGCCTTGGCGGCGTCCGGGTCGGTGTACGCCGGGTTGGCGTCGCCCACGGCCTCGGCGAACTCGCGGATCTTCTCCCGACCGACCTCATAGGGATCGGTGGGCGGGTAGGTCCGCCCGACGAAGGACTGGTCGAGCGCCATGGCCTCGGCACCTCCTGGTTGCTCTGCTGCTTGGCTCTACTGCTCAGCGTTGCTCTACTGACCGGTACGGGGCGTTCAACGACACGAGGCCGCCCCCGATCACTCGGGGACGGCCTCGCATACGAGCCTGATTTATCGCGTTTCGCGGTGCGCGGTGTGCGCCTTGCAACGCGGGCAGTGCTTCTTCATCTCCAGTCGGTCCGGGTTGTTACGCCGGTTCTTCTTGGTGATGTAGTTCCGCTCCTTGCACTCCACGCAGGCCAGCGTGATCTTCGGGCGGACGTCGGTGGCAGCCACAGGAGTGCTCCTTGACGAACGGATGGGACAATATTACGCATAGAAGAGTAGCCGATCGAAGGACCGACCCCACAATCGGCTACTGTCAGTAGCGGTGACCGGACTTGAACCGGTGACACAGCGATTATGAGCCGCTTGCTCTACCGACTGAGCTACACCGCTTTGATGGGATCAGGTCCCGCCTTGCGACGGGAACCTCACCCACCAGAGCCCCAATACGGAATCGAACCGTAGACCTTCTCCTTACCATGGAGACGCTCTACCGACTGAGCTATTGGGGCGAGCGATGAAGACATTACACGGTCCGCAGCCGTTCACCCAAATCCGTTTCCTGAGGCCTTCCGGGGCCGCCTGAACCCCGATTCCCCAAGGTCCCAGCGGTCTCCCGAGCCCCTCCCGCACGCCGGACCACACCGGTACGACTATTGCGCTCCTCCCCGCTCGCGCCGAAACGCCGTCCTAGGCTCGAAGCACTCTGCGTGATCTTGCTTCCCCGTGACCGCGTGTCACCCGCGTCATCCGTGTCCCCGCGCAGTCCCGAGCCGAGCCCCTGGAGCGCGATGCCCGACAGCCAGCCGCAGCCGCCTCCTTGGCCGTCGTCCTCGTCCGGCGCTTCGGGAGGTTCGCCGGACCCGGCCGCCCTCCTGCTGTGCGGGGCGCGCCTGACGGACGGCCGGACCGTGGACGTACGGCTGGGCCGCGGGCGCATCGAGGCGGTCGGCACGGCGGGCAGCCTGACGACCGGCCCCGCCCGCGGCGGCACGCGCGTGGACCTCGGCGGCTACCTCCTGCTCCCCGCCCCCGCCGAGCCGCACGCGCACGCCGACACCGCGCTCACGGCCGACGTCGACGGCCCGGTCTCGTACGCCCCCGAGGACGTCCAACGCCGTGCCACGGAGGCCGCGCTGCTGCAACTGGGCCACGGCGCGACGGCACTGCGCGCACATGTGCACGTGGGCGACGTCCAGGGCCTCGGCGCGCTGGCCGCCGTACTGCAGGCCCGGCGTTCGCTGCGCGGGCTGGCCGAACTGACGACGGTGGCGATGCCCCGGGTACTGACCGGGGCGGCCGGGGCGGACGGGCTCGCGATGCTGCGGGACGCGGTGAAGATGGGCGCTTCGGTGGTGGGCGGCTGCCCGGACCTGGACCCCGACCCGACGGGCTACGTGGAGGCCGTCCTGGAGGTCGCCTCCGAGCACGGCTGCCCCGTCGACCTGCACACGGACGCCGCCGATCCGGCCCGTCTCGCCCGCCTCGCCGCGATGGCCGGCGGCCTGCGCCCCGGCGTCACCCTGAGTCCCTGCGGCGCCCTCGACGGCCTCCCCGCCGAAGCGGCCACCCGAACCGCCGACCAACTCGCCGCCGCCGGCGTGACGGTGGTCTGCCTCCCCCAGGGCGGCTGCGGCACCGTCGAACACCGGGACGCGCCGCCGGTACGGCTGTTGCGCGCCGCCGGCGTGCGGGTCGCGGCGGGCAGCGGGGCGTTGCGGGACGTCTCCAACCCGGTCGGCCGCGGCGACCCCCTGGAGGCGGCCTACCTGCTCGCCTCCCGCCACGGTCTGCGCGCCGAGGACGCCTACGACGCCGTGAGCACGTCCGCGCGGGCCGCGCTGGGGCTCCCCGAGGTCCGTGTGGAGGCGGGCTTCCCCGCCGACCTCCTGGCCGTCCGCGGCGACCGGCTGGCGGGCGCCCTGTCCCTGGCGTACAGCAGGATCGTGATCCACCAGGGCCGCGTGGTGGCCCGCACGAGCGCGGTCCGCGAGTACCGCGGCTCGACGGCCGCCCCGGAGTGGGGCCTGCCGAGGCAGGGACGAGGGGGACTGTCGTAGGACGGCGGGGACGGCGCGGGGAGTTGGGTCGAGCCGGGCCGGGCCCCGGACGAAGTCATGCGGCGGATGCGGTTGTCCGGGCGTACGGTCGGAAGCATGCGCATTGTCATCGCTGGTGGTCATGGTCAGATCGCGCTGCGGCTGGAGCGTCTGCTCGCCGCGCGCGGGGACGAGGTCGCGGGGATCATCCGCAAGGCGGAACAGGGCGACGACCTGCGGGCGGCCGGCGCCGAACCGGTCGTCCTGGACCTGGAGTCGGCGTCCGTCGAGGAGGTCGCGGAGCGGCTGCGGGGCGCGGACGCGGCGGTGTTCGCGGCGGGTGCCGGCCCGGGCAGCGGGGTGGGCCGCAAGGACAGTGTGGACAAGGGTGCGGCCGTCCTGTTCGCGGACGCGGCGGTCCGGGCGGGCGTACGGCGCTTCGTGCTCGTGTCGTCCATGGGCGCGGACCCCGGCCACCGGGGCGACGAGGTCTTCGACGTCTATCTGCGCGCCAAGGGCGAGGCGGACGCGCATGTGCAGGGCCTGGACTCCCTCGACTGGACGATCCTGCGTCCCGGCGCGCTGACGGACGACGCCGGCACCGGTCTGGTCCGCCTGGAGGCCCGCACGGGCCGCGGTCCCGTCCCGCGCGACGACGTGGCCGCCGTGCTGGCCGAACTGCTGGACACGCCGGCGACGTCCGGCCTCACCCTGGAGCTCGTCGGCGGCCCGGCGCCGGTACCGGTGGCGGTCAAGGCGGTGGCGGGGAACTGAGGAAGCCCACCCGCTAGAAGAGGGGCAACTGCCCCGGAAACTCAGGAACCACATACCCGTCCAACGACGGCTGGGCCGAGCCCAGTTGTGCCGCGCTGCGGGAGCCGGGGCAGGAGACGAGCTCCCCGGTTCCGCGCGCACCCCGCGGGTCGTGCCGGGCGAACCGTCCGGCGACGACGGCGATCTCGCGACGGCATACGGGGCAGGTTCTACGACGGCTGGACGCGCTGGACATGTGGTCAGTCTGCCCCAGTGGGCCACGCGGGTACCCCACGGCGGGACGCGCGCCGCTCGCCGCGCGGAAGTGCGATGACCTCCCTAGCATCCGTACACGTGGCACATACCTTCGAGGAACTCGTGGAGAAGCAACGCGCGGCCGACGAGGCACACGCGAGGGTCGAAGCGCTGCGGGACACGTACGGCGCACCCACGGCCACCCCCTGGCCGGAGATCCAGACCGACACCTACGAAACCGCCTGGCGCGCCTGGCGCGACCTCGCCCGCGACGTACAGGCCGCGGTGACCGAACATGCCAAAGACGAGAACAGACCACGCAACGACATCGAGGCAGAGGTGAAAAGAGCGGCGAAGACCCCCTCGCCGGAAGCCTCCGACCCCCCGGAGGACTCCGCCGAAGGAAAGTGAGACGCGCCGCCGTCCGAGCTTCTCTCCGCATACGAAAAAACCCCTCCGCTCTGCGTTTCCGCAGTTCGGAGGGGTTCCTTCTCTCAGCGTGGCGGCGCCAGGGTTCGAACCTGGGTAGGCTGAGCCGGCAGATTTACAGTCTGCTCCCTTTGGCCGCTCGGGCACACCGCCGGGTTTGCTGCCTGTTCGAACCGCTTTTCGGCGGTGCTCCCTGGCAACGACGTAAACGATACCCGATGCCCAGGGGTGCTTCGCCACCTGATTCCTCGCCGCCCGGAGGGAGCGGGGTGACTAGGCTTGTGCGGATGCGGCCCGGGATCACGCCGGGCTCGGCGGTCGCCCCCACGCACGCCGATACGCACCTGACACGCACCCCGATACAAGGAGCCACAGGACATGGCCGACTCCAGTTTCGACATCGTCTCGAAGGTCGAGCGGCAGGAGGTCGACAACGCCCTCAACCAGGCCGCCAAGGAGATCTCGCAGCGCTACGACTTCAAGGGCGTCGGCGCCTCGATCTCGTGGTCCGGTGACAAGATCCTGATGGAGGCGAACTCCGAGGACCGGGTGAACGCCGTCCTCGACGTCTTCCAGTCCAAGCTGATCAAGCGCGGGATCTCCCTCAAGGCCCTGGAGGCGGGCGAGCCCCAGCTCTCCGGCAAGGAGTACAAGCTCTTCGCGGAGATCAAGGAGGGCATCTCCCAGGAGAACGCGAAGAAGGTCGCGAAGCTCATCCGCGACGAGGGCCCCAAGGGCGTGAAGGCCCAGGTGCAGGGCGAGGAACTGCGTGTCAGCTCCAAGAGCCGCGACGACCTCCAGACCATCATCACGCTGCTCAAGGGCCAGGACTTCGACTTCGCTCTTCAGTTCGTGAACTACCGGTAGTCGGCCGGACGACCGGGCGGACGACCGGCGGCCGGACTCGAGCCGGACAGCCACGAGCAAGGGTGGGCGCCCGTCGGGTGCCCACCCTTCTCGTCCGGCCCGCCGCAGAGGCACTCAGAGGCACTCAGTCGCGCGAGTTGCCGAACAGCAGGCGATAGACGATCAGCAGCACCAGCGAACCGCCGATCGCCGCGGCCCAGGTCGCGCCGTCGTAGAAGTCCTTGGTGATGGGGTGGTCCAGCCAGCGGGCCGATATCCAGCCGCCGATGAACGCGCCCGCGACGCCGATGAGGGTCGTGCCGATGAAGCCGCCCGGGTCGCGGCCCGGCAGCAGGACCTTGGCAACGACTCCGGCCAACAACCCCAGGATGATCCAGCTGATGATGCTCATGCCCTGAACCTGCCCTTCCGTGCTGTGCCCGCGCTGTCCGGACACTGTGATGTCGCTCGCTCCGGACGGGCTGTGCTCGTTTCCGTCGCGCCCCGCGTCCTGCGCCGCACGCGGGTTCGGTCGTGTCGATGAGGACGACGTCACGACGGCACGCGGTGGTTCCGTCGATCAGTAGGGTGCGGCCCATGACACAGCCCGGATCGCGCACCGAACTGCGGCGGACGCTCGGCCTCGGCGACGCCGTGGTCATCGGGCTCGGCTCGATGATCGGTGCCGGCGTCTTCGTGGCCCTCGCTCCCGCCGCGCAGGCAGCGGACTCCGGGCTGCTGCTCGGACTCGCGCTCGCCGCGCTGGTCGCCTACTGCAACGCCATGTCGTCGGCGCGACTCGCCGCCCTGTATCCGGCCTCGGGCGGCACGTACGTGTACGGGCGCGAGCGGCTCGGCGCGTTCTGGGGGTATCTGGCGGGCTGGTCGTTCGTGGTCGGGAAGACAGCCTCCTGTGCGGCGATGGCTCTGACGGTCGGGGCGTACGTCTGGCCGGGGCAGGCGCACGCGGTGGCGGTCGCGGCCGTGGTGGCCCTGACCGCGGCCAACTACGGCGGCGTCCAGAAGTCGGCCTGGCTGACGCGGGCGATCGTTGCGGTGGTCCTGGCGGTCCTCGCTTCCGTGGTGGTCGTGTGCCTGGGGTCCGGTGCGTCCGAGGACGGGCGGCTGGACGTCGGGATCTCCGGGGATGTCGGCGGGGTGCTGACGGCCGCCGGCCTGCTGTTCTTCGCCTTCGCCGGGTACGCGCGCATCGCGACCCTGGGCGAGGAGGTGCGGGACCCGGCGCGCACCATCCCCCGCGCGATTCCCCTGGCCCTGGGGATCACGCTGGTCGTGTACGCGTGTGTGGCGGTCGCCGTCCTTTCCGTGCTGGGGTCGGGCGATCTCGGGCGGGCGGAGGCCCCGCTGGCCGACGCGGTGCGGGCGGCGGGGGTGCCCGGGCTGGTGCCGGTGGTACGGATCGGGGCGGCCGTGGCGGCGTTGGGCTCGCTCCTCGCCCTCGTCCTGGGCGTCTCGCGCACGACGCTGGCCATGGCCCGGGACCGGCATCTGCCGGGCGCCCTGGCCGCCGTACATCCGCACTTCCGGGTACCGCACCGGGCCGAGCTCACCGTGGGCGCGGTGGTCGCGGTCCTGGCCGCCACGGTGGACGTCCGGGGCGCGATCGGGTTCTCCTCCTTCGGTGTGTTGACGTACTACGCGGTGGCCAACGCGTCGGCCTGGACGCTCGATCCGGCCCCGGCGAAGCGGGTGCTGCCCGCGGTGGGGTTCCTGGGCTGCGTGGTTCTCGTGTTCGCGCTGCCGAGGACCTCGGTGCTCGTGGGGGCGGGGGTGCTGGCGGTGGGCGTGCTCGCTTACGGGGTACGGCGGCGCTGGGCAGGCGCGCGGTAGGCGCTGGGCAGGCGCGCGGTAGCCGTACGACGGCGGCTACGGACGCCCGACGGGGGCGGTGGCCGGGCGACGGGGGCGTGTCAGCAGACCGCTACCGCGTCGTCGCCCCAGGTGCCGCCGTGCGTATGCGGAACTCGTTCCAGGGGGTCGGTTCCGGGTCATCGTCCAGGGTGTCGTACCAGCCCGTGCCGTCGAGCCAGGCGTGCAGCCAGGCCGTGAGGCTGGGGGCGTCGACGAACCAGGCGTGGTCGGGGTCACCGGGGTTCGGTTCGAAGAGCAGGACCGTCGCCTGCGGGGAGCGGCAGTCCACGCAGGCGTACATCGCGCAACCCCAGTGGGATATCGGCAGGACGCCCTCGGGCCAGGGCCAGTCGGGGTCCTCGCGACCGCTTGCGCGAAAGGTGAGGTACTGCGTGACAGCGGCGGGTTCACCGGCCGGAGAGCTGTCGAGCAGGGGCAGCAGGCCGTACTCCGGGCCGAATCCGCCGTCACCTACACGCAGGTAGAGGTCGGCGAGCAGTGGAGGCAGGCGGAAGCCGAGGGCGGCCTCGGCACGGGCCACGGTGGCCGCGTCCACAGGGTCGGGGAGCGAAGGCCAACCCCAGGGGCGGGTGGTGGCCGCCTTGGCCGCCACCCTTGCCCGCAACTGCTCGTTCTCGGTCATGCGTTCATGATGCAAGCCGCCACTGACAACCGCGCCGGCCTGTGGACAACTCCCCGCCTGTGGACAACCGGCCGGCGGCGGACTGCCGTCGAGCGGTCGGCTGCTGGGTCACTGACGGGTTGTGGGCACGAGCGGATCGGGCTCGGCCCGTCAGCGCGCCGCGAACGGCTGGTCCGTGGGCACGATTTCGCGGCCCAGCGGGAACAGCGAGACCGGGATCAGCTTGAAGTTCGCGATGCCGAACGGGATGCCGATGATGGTCAGGCAGAGAAGGAGGCCGGTGACGATGTGTCCGATGGCCAGCCACCAGCCGGCGAGGACCAGCCAGAGCACGTTGCCGAGGCAGGAGGGTGCGCCCGCGTCCCGACGCTCGATCGTCGTGTAGCCGAAGGGCCAGAGGGCGTAAACGCCGATTCGGAAAGCAGCGATGCCGAAGGGAATGCCGATGATCGTGATGCAGAGCAGGGCTCCTGCGGCCAGGTAGGCGAGGAACAGCCAGAATCCGCTCAGGATCAGCCAGATGACGTTCAGGATGGTCTTCACTGGTGGCGACCTGCCATTTTCTCGAGCCGGGCGATACGGTCCGCCATCGGCGGATGCGTCGAGAACATCTTGGAGAGTCCCTGGCCCGGGCGGAAGGGATTCGCGATCATCATGTGGCTCGCGGTCTCGATGCGAGGCTCCGGGGGCAGCGGAAGCTGCTTGGTGCCTGTCTCCAGTTTGCGCAGCGCGCTCGCGAGGGCCAGCGGGTCACCGGTGAGCTGGGCGCCCGAGGCGTCCGCCTCGTACTCCCGGGAGCGGCTGATGGCGAGTTGGATGAGGCCGGCGGCGAGCGGGCCGAGAATCATGATCAGGAGCATGCCGAGGATGCCGGGGCCGTCGTCGTCGTCCGAGCGGCCGATCGGGATCAGCCAGGCGAAGTTGACGAGGAACATGATCACGGAGGCGAGCGCGCCGGCGACCGAGGAGATGAGGATGTCCCGGTTGTAGACGTGGCTGAGCTCATGGCCGATGACGCCGCGGAGTTCGCGCTCGTCGAGGAGGCGCAGGACGCCTTCCGTGCAGCACACGGCGGCGTTGCGCGGGTTGCGGCCGGTGGCGAAGGCGTTGGGCGCCTCGGTCGGGGAGATGTACAGGCGGGGCATGGGCTGACGGGCCTGGGTGGAGAGGTCGCGGACCATCCGGTACAGGGCGGGAGCCTCGAACTCGCTCACCGGGCGGGCGCGCATCGCGCGTAGCGCCAGTTTGTCGCTGTTCCAGTACGCGTACGCGTTGGTGCCGAGCGCGATCAGGACGGCGACGACCAGCCCCATGCGGCCGAAGAAGCTGCCGATGACGATGATGAGTGCGGACAGTCCCCCGAGGAGTACTGCGGTCCTGAGCCCGTTGTGCCGGCGGTGCACGGTACGCCCTCCAAGTCGTGCAGCAGGGGAACCCTTTGCTTGCGGATCTTGCTCGTGTCCGGTGGCACTGTGCCGTGGTGTCACATCCAGTGCACCTTCCCGTACTGGTCAACGCCAGGCGGGAGGCACTAGTTCCCTTGTGCTTGCGGGCATGGGTGTGGGCCGTCCGGGTGAGGACGGGGGCGCACGCGCGCGTGCGGGCTCAGAAGAGGCCGGTGTCGGTGAAGCGCAGGACCAGCTGGGGTGCTCCGGAGAGGGCGATGCCGAGGGCCGCGGTGAGGGCGATCGCGACGGTGAGCGGGGCGGGGACGCGGTGCTTCTCGGGCTCGCCTTCGGGGGCGCGGAAGAGCAGGGCCGTCCACTGGAGGTAGTAGTACAGGGCGATCACCACGTTGACGGCCATGACGACCGCGAGCCAGCCGAGGCCCGCGTCGACGGCTGCCGAGAAGACGGTGACCTTCGCGAAGAGACCGATGACGCCCGGCGGCACTCCGGCGAGGCAGAGCAGGAAGAAGGCCAGGAGGAGGGCTGCCGCCGGGTTCTTCGCGTAGAGGCCCCGGTAGTCCGTGATGCGGTTGGTCGCGCTGGTACGGCCCACCAGGGCGGCCACCGCGAAGGCGCCCAGATTCACGGCGGCGTACATCAGGGCGTAGGCGACGGTGGAGCCGATGGCGTGCTCGGCGTCGTCGGAGTACGCGGCGGCGGCGATCGGGACGAGGAGGTAGCCGGCCTGGCCCACGGAGGACCAGGCGAGCAGGCGTACGGCGCTGTACGCGCGCGTGGCTTGCTGGCGGAGGGCGCCGACGTTGCCGACGGTCATGGTGAGAGCGGCCAGCGCGGCCAGCGCGGGACCCCAGACGTCGGCGTACGAGGGGAAGCCGATGACGGTGACGAGGATGAGGCCGGAGAAGCCGACCGCCTTGCCGACGACCGACAGGTAGGCGGCGATGGGCAGGGGGGCGCCGACGTAGGTGTCGGGGACCCAGAAGTGGAAGGGGACGGCGGCCGTCTTGAAGGCGAAGCCGATGAGGGTGAGGACCACGCCGGTCTGGGCCAGGGTGTCCAGCCGGCCGTCGACGTGCTGGATGCGGTCGGCGACCTGGGTGAGGTACAGGGTGCCGGTCGTCGCGTACACGAAGCTGATGCCCAGGAGGCTGACGGTGGTCGCTGTGACGGACGACAGGAAGAACTTCAGGGCCGCCTCGGAGGACCTGCGGTCGCCGTGCCGGATGCCGACGAGGGCGAAGGCGGGCAGGGAGGCGACCTCCAGGGCGACGACGAGGGTGGCGAGATCGCGGGAGGCGGGCAGCAGGGCGGCACCGGCGGCGGAGGACAGCAGCAGGAACCAGAACTCGCCTTCGGGGAGCCGTCCGCGCGCGTCCTTCAGGGTGGTGACCGACAACAGGGCCGCCAGGAGCGCTCCCCCGAGCACCAGGAACTGGATCACGAGGGTGAAGCGGTCTGCCGTGTAGCTGCACGCGCGCGGGTCGCCGGTCAGGCAGAAGGTGGAGCGGTCGCCGTCCAGGAGAGGCAGGAGGAGGGCCGTGGAGGCGGCGAGTCCCGCGACCGACAGCCAGCCGAGGAGCGGCTTGCGGGCGTCGCCGACGAAGAGGTCGGCGACGAGGACGACGAGGGCGACGACCGCCGCCAGGGTGGGCGGTGCGATGGCCAGCCAGTCGACGGACTGGACCACCGACCCGGCCATGGGCTGGAACGCGGGCTGGGCCAGGGCGCTCATCGGGTGCCTCCTGCGAGGAGCTGCTGCACGGCCGGGTCGGTCAGCCCGAGGAGGGCCTTCGGCCACAGACCGGCGACGACGGTGAGGGCGACGAGCGGGGCCCAGGCCGCGAACTCGTAGGTCTGCACGTCGGCGAGGCGGGGGGCGTCCTGCGGGACGGCGCCCATGCAGACGCGACGGACCACGGCGAGCAGGTACGCGGCCGTCAGCAGAGTGCCGAACGCGGCGATCGCCGTGAAGGTGAGGAAGGCGGGGCGGCTGAGGCCGTCGGCGGGGTTGAAGGCGCCGAACAGGGCCAGCATCTCGCCCCAGAAGCCGGCGAGGCCCGGCAGGCCGAGCGAGGCGACGGCTGCGAAGGCGAGGAGGCCGCCGAGGCGGGGGGTCCTGCCGTACAGCGCGGCGCCGGTCTGCTCGGCGAGGGCGTCCAGATCGGTGGTGCCGGTGCGGTCCTTCAGCGCTCCTACCAGGAAGAAGAGGAGGCCGGTGATGAGCCCGTGGGCGATGTTGGCGAACAGGGCGCCGTTCACGCCGGTCGGGGTCATGGTCGCGATGCCGAGCAGGACGAAACCCATGTGGCCGACGGAGGAGTAGGCGATGAGGCGCTTGAGGTCGCCCTTCGCACCCCGCTTGGCGAGGGCCAGGCAGGCCAGGGATCCGTAGATGATCCCGACGACGGCGAACGCGGCGAGGTAGGGCGCGAAGACGCGGAAGCCGTCCGGCGCGACGGGCAGCAGGATCCGGACGAAGCCGTACGGGCCCATCTTCAGCAGCACTCCGGCCAGCAGGACCGAGCCGACGGTCGGGGCGGCGGTGTGGGCGTCGGGCAGCCAGCTGTGCAGCGGCCACATCGGGGTCTTGACGGCGAGCCCGATCCCGATTGCGAGTACGGCGATGACCTGCACGGATGTGGTCAGTGACCGGCCATTGTCAGTGGCGAGTGCCACCATGTCGAATGTGCCCGCCTTGATTCCGATCAGGAGCAGGCCGAGCAGCATGACGACGGATCCGAGCAGCGTGAAGAGGATGAACTTCCAGGCGGCCTTGGTCCGGCCCGCGCCGCCCCAGCGGGCGATGAGGAAGTACATCGGGACGAGGACCATCTCGAAGGCCAGGAAGAACAGCAGCAGGTCGAGGACGGCGAAGGCCGCGAGGGTGCCGGACTCCAGGACGAGCACGAGTGCGACGAAGGCCTTCGGGGACGGGTCCGCGGTCTGCGGCGTAGGTGGTTGGTGTTGCCGCTTGAAGTAGGAGTACACCGCGCAGAGGAAGGTCAGCAGCGCGGAAAGGACCAGCAGGGGGAGGGAGATGCCGTCGATGCCGAGGTGGATGCGCACGTCGAGTGCGGGGATCCAGCTGATGTCCGTGGTCGCCTGCATCCTCGACGGATGGTCGTGGTCGAAGCCGAGCGCGAGGACGACCGCGGCGATGAGGATCGCGCCGGTCACGGTCATGCCGTGGCGCAGCACGGCCTGCTCGGGTGACTTCCCCTTCAGCCCGGGTGGGGCCGGCAGAAGAGCGGCGACGGCGCCGAGGAGCGGGCCGACCACGATGAATGCCAGAAGGACCTGCATCACGGACTCGTTGATATCGATCACGCCCGCTCACGCTCCCGAAGCGACGAGAAGGGCGGCGACCGCCAGGACGACGGTGCCGGCGAGCAGCGCGCTCACATAGGTCTGAAGGTTGCCGGTCTGAGCGCGCCGTACGGCGGTCCCCAGCCAGCGGGGCAGAGTGCCCGCGCCGCGTACGTAGGTGTCGACGACCTCGCGGTCGAGGAACCGGACGAGACTCGCGCCGGCCTGGACCGGGCGGACGAACAGCGCCTCGTACACGGCGTCGAGGTGGAAGCCGACGGCCGCGTGGCGGTGCAGCGGGCCGAGCAGGAGTCGTCCGGGGTCCGCCGGGTCGGGGGCGGAAGCCACGTCTCCGTAGGCCGGCGCGTGCGTCGCGATCGCCTCGGCCTCGACGAGTCCCGCGTCACCCTCGGGGTGGGCGGCGACCGCGCCCAGGGGTACGCGGGCGGCGAGCCCGGTGAGATGGCGCCAGGCGGCGTACACGACGAGTCCGCCGGCCAGGGCCACACCCGTGCCGAGGACGGACGTGGTGAGGGTCGGGGCGAGGTCGTTGCCGTCGAACCAGTCGGGGAGGCTGCGGTAGGCGAGCCCGCCGAGGGCGAGGGACGGGACGGCCAGAACCCACAGCACCACGGTCATGGTCAGGGGCTGGCGGCCGTGGTCGGGGGCCTCGGGGCCCCGGCCGTGGAAGGTCAGCAACCACAGGCGGGTCGCGTAGGCGGCCGTGAGGAGGGCGGTGAGCAGGCCGGCGGCCAGGACGATCCAGCCTGCGGCGCCGGGCGCGTGCCCGGTGTGGCCCGCGGTGATGCGCTCGGCGGCGCCGAGCACCGACTCCTTGGAGAAGAAGCCACTGAACGGCGGGATCGCGGCCAGCGCGAGAAGCGCCACGGTCATCGTCCAGTAGGCGTCGGGGATGCGGTCGCGCAGGTGGCTCATGCGGGACATGGCGGCCAGCGAGTTGGTTCCGGCGGCGTGGATGATCACGCCGGCCGCGAGGAACAGCAGCGCCTTGAACGCGCCGTGCGAAAGGAGGTGGAAGACGGCGGCACCACGGTCGCCGACGGCGAGGGCGCCGGTCATGTAGCCGAGCTGGCCGATCGTCGAGTAGGCGAGGACGCGCTTGATGTCGTCCTGGGCGAGGGCGGCCAGGCCCGAGCCGACCATGGTGATGGCGGCCATCGCGGCGAGGGTCACCATCGCGGCCGCGGACGCCTCGAAGACCGGGAGGAGACGGGCGACGAAGTAGACGCCGGCGGCGACCATCGTCGCGGCGTGGATCAGCGCGGAGACGGGTGTGGGGCCTGCCATCGCGTCCGGGAGCCAGGTGTGCAGGGGGAACTGCGCGGACTTGCCGGCCACGCCCGCGAGGAGCAGCAGGGCGACGACCGTCGGATGGTCGAGTCCGCCGTGCGCGACGGTGGCGAGGACCTTAGTGATCCGGAAGGACCCGGCGTCGGTGGCGAGGGCGAACAGGCCGATGAGGAAGGGGACGTCGCCGAGCTTGGTGACGAGGAAGGCCTTGATGGAGGCGGCGCGGGCCTCCGGGGTCTCCCAGTAGTGGCCGACCAGGAAGTAGGAGCAGATTCCCATGACTTCCCAGCCGACCAGCAGCACGATCAGGTCGCCGGAGTAGACGACCAGGAACATCGCGGAGGTGAAGAGGGAGACGAGCGAGGCGTACGAGGGGTAGCGCGGGTCCTCGCGCAGGTAGCCGGTCGAGTAGATCTGCACGCAGGTGGCGACGAGGCCGACCAGGACGGCGACGAGGGCGGCGAAGCCGTCGATGTAGAGGGCCAGTTCGATCGGGATCGAGCCGGTGGGGGTCAGTTCGGTGGCCGCGGTGACGGAGGCGTCTCCGCCCTGGCGTACGGCGACGATCGCGGCCAGTACGAACGCGGCGAGGGTCGGCAGGACGGCGAGCGGGCGCACGAAGCCGGGGGCGGTGCGGCCGAGGAGCAGTCCGGCGGCCGCGCCCAGGAACGGGAGGAGGGGGACGAGGACGGCGAGGGTGGTCGTGGTCACGCGGTGGCCTCAGCCTTCTCGGCGGCCGTTCCGGTCGCGGGGGTGTCGCTGTCGGGGCCGTCGGTCGCGGGGCTCTCGTGGCCTTCGGCGGTGTCGCGGAGACGGTCGATGTCCGCGGTGCCTCGGTTGCGGTGGACGGCGAGCACGATCGCCAGGCCGATGCCGATCTCGGCGGCGGCGATGGCGATGGTGAACAGGGTCAGGGCCTGACCGGAGTGGAGGGTCTCCTCGGCGGTCCTGCTGAGCCAGACGTCGAAGGCGACCAGGTTGAGGTTGACGGCGTTGAGCATCAGCTCGACGGACATCAGGACGAGGATCGCGTTGCGTCGGGCGAGGACGCCGTACAGGCCGGTGCAGAAGAGGAGGGCGGACAGGACGGCGGGATAGACGAGGTGCATCAGCGGGTGCCTTCCTGCTCGGCCGGGTCCTCACGGGCATCCGAAACAGAAAGGGAACTCTCTGTGACGGATCGGGAACTCTTGGTGGCGGCCCGGGAGTTCACAGGGGGAGAGCTCGGCTCCGCCTTCGCCCTGCGGGACAGGACGATCGCGCCGACCAGTGCCGCGAGGAGAAGGACGGAGAGTGCCTCGAAGGGAAGGACCCAGTTCTGGAAGAGGCTCGCGCCGGTGACCTCGGTGGAGCCGGCGGCCGGACCGTCCAGGTCGATCCAGGTGGCGCGGAAGGCGTCGACGACCACCCAGATGAGCGCGGCGGCCGCGGCGACGGCAACCGTGAGAGCGGCCCAGCGGTTGCCGGAGTCCGCGTCCGGGGAGCGGCCGATGGGGGCCTTGGTGAGCATCAGACCGAAGAGGAGGAGCACGACGACGGAGCCGACGTAGATGAGGACCTGCACCCAGGCGATGAACTCGGCGGTGAGCAGGAGGTATTCGACGGCGAGCCCGCCGAGGGCGACCACGAGCCACAGGGCGGCGTGCACCAGTTGCCTGGTGGTCACGGTGACGAGGGCGGCGCCGAAGGTGACCAGTCCGACGAGCAGGAAGGCGATCTCGACGCCGGTCGGGGAGAGAAAGCCGTGGTGGGCCTGAGCGAGGGTCACGATTCTCCTTCCTGGGGTGCGTTCGGCTCGGCTGCCTGGGGTGCGTACGACTCGGCCTGGGCTGCCGCCAGCTTCTCGGCCGCCTTGCGGGCGGACGCGAGCTCCTTCGGCTCCTCGGCGGCGGGGTCGAGGGCGGGTGGGGCCGGGACGGTCCACATCCACTCGCGGAGCTTGTCGCGTTCGTGCGTGAGTTCGTGGATGTCGGTCTCGGCGTACTCGAACTCCGGTGACCAGAAGAGGGCGTCGAAAGGACAGACCTCAATGCAGATACCGCAGTACATGCACAGGGAGAAGTCGATGGCGAAACGGTCGAGGACGTTGCGGCTGCGCTCGCGGCCGCCCGGGGCGGCGGGCGGGACCGTCTCCTTGTGGGAGTCGATGTAGATGCACCAGTCGGGGCACTCACGGGCGCAGAGCATGCAGACCGTGCAGTTCTCCTCGAACAGGCCGATGACGCCACGGGTGCGGGGCGGAAGTTCGGGCTGGACGTCCGGGTACTGCTCGGTGACGGTCTTCCGCGTCATCGTGCGGAGGGTGACGGCCAGGCCCTTGGCGAGGCCACTGCCGGGGATGGGGGCCATTACCGGATCACCACCTTGACGATGCCGGTGAGGGCGATCTGGGCGAGGGAAAGGGGGACGAGGAGGGTCCAGGAGAGCTTCTGAAGCTGGTCCTCGCGCAGACGGGGATAGGTGACGCGGAGCCAGATCACGACGAAGGCGAGGACGGCCGCCTTGAGGAGGGTCCAGACCCAGCCGAGGCCGTCGGCGCCCCAGGGGCCGTGCCAGCCGCCCAGGAAGAGGACGGTGGTCAGGCCGCACAGGACGACGATTCCGGCGTACTCGGCGAGGAGGAAGAGGGCGAAGCGCAGCCCGGTGTACTCGGTGTACGCGCCGAAGATGATCTCCGAGTCGGCGACGGGCATGTCGAAGGGGGGCCGCTGCAGTTCGGCGAGACCGGCGACGAAGAAGACGATCGCGCCGATGATCTGCCAGGGCAGCCACCACCACTCGAAGGCGTCGACGATGCCGGGCAGGGAGACCGTGCCGGCCGCCATCGCCACCGAGGCGGCGGTGAGCAGCATCGGTAGTTCGTAGGCGAGGAGCTGCGCGGCGGTGCGCAGGCCGCCGAGAAGGGAGAACTTGTTGGCACTGGCCCAGCCGGCCATGAGGGAGCCGAGTACGCCGACGCCCATCACCGCGAGCACGAAGAAGATGCCCGCGTCCACGACCTGGCCGACGGCGCCTTCGCCCGGGCCGATGGGGATGGCGAGGAGGACCAGGAGATACGGGAGGAGAGCCACGGCAGGCGCGAGCTGGAAGATACGGCGGTCCGCGCCCGCGGGGACGATGTCCTCCTTCTGTACGAACTTGACGCCGTCCGCGACGAGTTGGGCCCAGCCGTGGAAGCCGCCCGCGTACATCGGTCCCAGGCGGCCCTGCATATGGGCCATCACCTTGTGCTCGGTCTGACCGACGATCAGGGGGAAGGTGAGGAAGACGACGAAGACGACCAGGAGTCGCAGGGCGACGTCGGGAGCGTCGTTCACTGCGAGCCTCCTGTGGGGTCCTCGGGGGCGGGGGGTTCCGTGCCGTCGGTACGGTCCGGCGCGCCACGGGTGGGCACGGGCTTCTCGACAGGCTCCGGCTGCCCGGGCGTGGCTTTCCCGGGGGCAACCTGCTCAGAGCTGACCGACTCCGGCCCCTGATCCGACCCCGGCTTCTGATCCGGTTCCGGCCTCTGATCCGGTTCCGGCCTCTGATCCGACCCCGGCTCCTGGTCCGGTTCCGGGTTATGGCCCGACGCCTGATCCGGCTCCGGCCCCTGATCCGACCCCGGCTCCTGGTCCGGTTCCGGGTTATGGCCCGACGCCTGGTCCGGCTCCGGCCCCTGATCCGACCCCGGCTCCTGGTCCGGTTCCGGGTTATGGCCCGACGCCTGGTCCGGCTCCGGCTCACGGGCCGGCTCCAGCTTCTGGTCTGACTCCCGGTCCGACTCCGGCGCCCGGTCCGATCCCGGCTTCTGGTCTGACTCCGGCGCCCGGTCCGGCTTCGGCGCCCGGTCCGGCTTCGGCCCCGGCTCACCTTGTGGTTCCCGTTGCTTGCTCGGTTCTGGGGTCTGCTGTGGCTCGTCGAACGCCGGGCGGGCGTGGTGCCACGGGGCGTCTGAGTTGCGGGGGGCCGCGGAGGGGCGGGCGGGGGTGTCGGGAGGTGTCGTCGGGGGCTGGGTGCGCTGGGAGGCCGAGCCCTGGGAGGCGCTGCGCGCGCGGCGTGGTCCTGCCGGGGGTTGCGGCGTCGACTCAGGGGCCGTCGGTTCCGTCGGTTCCGTCGGCTCGGCGGGCTCGGTTGCTGCGGGGCCGACGGGCTCCGTGGTGCCCGTCCGTTGTGACGCCGAGCCCGCGCTCGCGCTTCGGGCACGGCGGGGTCCTGCAGGCGCCGCCGGAGCCGAGGGGGTCGAAGAAGCCGGAGAGGTTGGGGAGGTTTCTGTGGCTGGGGGGGGCGGTTGGCTTGCTGAGCCCTCTGAGGCCGTGCGGGCGCGGCGGACCGGGCGGTCGCCTGCCGCACGTCCCGCCGCCGCTCGGGCCGGGCGGGCCGGGGCGGGTGGGAGTTGGCCCTTCAGCGGGCCCCATTCGTTGGGGTCGGGGACGCCTGGGGGAAGCATCTGGCGTCGCTTGGGGCCGCCGTGCTCGGACTCTCCGGGCTCCTTCGCGCCGGGCCAGGCCTTGGCGACGCGGGCTGCGAGGACGAAGTCCTTGCGCAGGGGGTGGCCCTCGAAGGTCTCCGGGAGGAGGAGGTGGTTCAGGGCGGGGTGGCCCTCGAAGGTGACGCCGAACATCTCGTGGGTCTCGCGTTCGTGCCAGGCCGCGCCGGCGTAGACGTCGATGGCGCTGGCGAGGGTCGGTGCCTCGTGCGGGATCGTCGTGCGCAGCAGCAGGCGACGTACCGGGGACAGGGCCACCACGTGCGCCGAGACGCGAAAGCCCGTGCCCGGTTCGTCGACCGCGCTCAGCCAGTCGAAGTAGGTGCAGGTCAGGCGGTCGCGGGCCACGCGCAGGGCGTCGGTCCAGGAGGACGGCGGAACATCGACCGTCAGGACGTCATAGGACTCCTCGGCCGTGGCCTGTGGACCGAAGAGCTCGTCGGCGGGGGCGGGGAGCCAGCCGATCGTGGTCATCGGCCCTCCCCCGATGACGGCGATGAGGGCGATGAGGGCGATGAGGGCGATGAGGGCGCCGCAGGGGACTCGGCGGCCGGGGGCCGCACCAGGTCGCTCTGCAGGGCCACCGGCGAGGGGCGGGAAGGGGTCGGGCCGTAACGCTCGTGCAGGGACTCCCGGGCGATCTTCTCCTGGAGCTTGAGGATGCCCTGGAGAAGCGCCTCCGGGCGCGGCGGACAGCCCGGTACGTACACGTCCACCGGGATGATCTGGTCGACGCCCTTGGTCACCGAGTACGAGTCCCAGTAGGGGCCGCCGCAGTTGCTGCACGCGCCGAAGGAGATGACGTACTTCGGCTCGGGCATCTGCTCGTAGAGGCGCTTCACGGCCGGGGCCATCTTGTCCGTGACCGTGCCGGAGACGACCATCAGGTCGGCCTGGCGGGGGCCCGGCGCGAAGGGGATGACGCCGAGGCGGATGAAGTCGTGGCGGGCCATCGACGCGGCGATGAACTCGATGGCGCAGCAGGCGAGGCCGAAGTTGAAGACCCAGAGCGAGTAGCGGCGGCCCCAGTTCAGGATCACCTTCATCGGCTCCGGGGCCAGGCGGGCCAGGGTGCCCAGGCGCTTCGGCTCCGGCAGCGGAACGGGTTCCGAGGGCACCTGTTCCAGCCGCTCCGGCTGTGCCGGCTGCTCCGGCTGCTCCGGCTGCTCCGGCTGCTCCGGCTGCTCCGGCTGCTCCGACGCATTCACTTTCGGCGTCACGTCCATGTCAGGACGCCCTTCTTGTAGGCGTACAGCAGGCCCACGGCCAGGAAGCCGAGGAAGATGAACATCTCCACGAGCGTGGCGGCGCCGTAGCCGGGGGCCGCGAAGACCGTCGCCCAGGGGAAGAGGAAGATCGAGTCGACCGCGAAGATCACGTAGAGGAAGGCGTAGACGTAGTAGCGGACCTGGGTGTGGGCCCAGCCCTCGCCGACAGGGTCGACTCCGCACTCGTACGTCAGGAGCTTCTCCGGGGTGGGCACCACCGGGCGCAGCAGGCGTCCCGCGCCGAAGGCCACGGCGACGAACAGCACGCCGACGACGGCGAGCAGCCCGACGACGGAGTACGACTGGAAGTAGTCCGCCGCGAATTGCGCCGCGACATCGACGGTCCGTTCCCACACGCCCGTCCCTCGCTCCCTGACCTCAGTCTCTTCGACGACAGGCCCGTTCGACGATCTGTACGCACGGGAGTCTAGGCCCTGATAAAGGGACGGTAAGCAGCTCGTCACGCCTTGTCTTGCCGGGCGGGGGTTTTCCCCCGGCCGAGTAAGGCAGCAGACCTCATGGCGCGGGGCCGTGGGGCGCGGCAGGCTAGCCCATATGACCGCTTCCGCCAGCCGATCCGCCTCCTATCCCGACAGCTCCGGCAACCCCGACAGCTTTGGCAACTCCGGCAACTCCGGCAACTCCGGCAACTCCGGCAACTCCGGCAACTCCGGCAAGGGGGGTTCCCACCCGGGCGGCTTCCAGCCGAGCGGCTCCCGTCCGAGAGCCGCCCCCCTCACGACCGCCGAGCCGGGCACGGCCGGGCAGGTCGACGGCCGTCTGCCCCCGGCCCGTTTCGCCTACGACCCGCAGACGTGGAAGGAGATCACGCATCTTCTGACGAACCTGCCGATGTCGTTGATCGGGTTCACCTATGTGATGACGGTGATCGTCACCGGCGCCGCGATGACCGTCACCGTGATCGGGTTCCCGCTGCTCGCGCTCGGGCTGGCCGGCGCACGGCTGCTGGGCCGGTTCGAGCGGGGGCGGGCGCGGATGCTGCTCGGGGTGCGTATCGACGAGCCGAGCCCGTTGCCGCTGCGCAGGGCGGGCGGGCTCCTGCAGCGGATGTGGCTGGCGGTGAAGGACCCGGTGGCCTGGCGCACCGTGCTGTACGACCTCATCCGGCTGCCCTGGGGCGTCCTGACGTTCAGCGTGGTCGTTCCCTCGCTGTTCGTGCTGTGGCCGGTGCTGCCGTTCCTGGCGCGCGGCCTGACCAACGCGGACCGGGCGATGGTGCGGGCCCTGCTGTCGCCCTCCGACGAGCTGGAGCGGCGGATCGCGGAGCTGGAGTCGGACCGGGGGGTCGTGGTCGACACCGCCGCCGCCGATCTGCGGCGCATCGAGCGCGATCTGCACGACGGGGCGCAGGCCCGGCTGGTCAACCTGGCGATGGGGCTGGGCCTGGCGAAGGAGAAGCTGCTCGAGGGGCAGGCCGACGACGTCGTGGCGGCGATGGTGGAGGAGGCGCACGGCGAGGTGAAGCTCGCGCTCCAGGAGCTGCGGGACCTGGCACGCGGGATCCATCCGGCCGTCCTGACCGACCGGGGACTGGACGCGGCACTGTCCTCGGTGGCCACGCGCTGCACGGTGCCGGTGAAGGTGACCGCCGATTTGACGTCCCGACCGGCGCAGGCCATCGAGGGCATCGCCTACTTCACCGTCTCCGAACTGCTCCAGAACGTCAGCAAGCACAGCGCGGCCCGGTCGGCTTCGGTCGACGTGTGGCGGACCGACGACCGGCTGCTCGTCCAGGTGTGGGACGACGGCCGGGGCGGGGCACGGCTCGACGGCGGGTCGGGCATGCGGGGGCTGGCGGAGCGGCTGGACGCCGTCGACGGACTGTTCATCGTGGAGTCGCCGGTGGGGGGTCCTACGACGGTGACCGCGGAGTTGCCCTGGCGGAACCGCGGATAGCGGAAAGCGGAAAGCGGGGCATCGGGGGTGGCGGCCGGCATGGGGGTGGCGGCCGGCATGGGGGTGGCGGCCGTGGGGGGGCGAGGTAGGGAAAACCCCCCTTCCGAGACACCGATGGACTCCATGGTCCACGGGCCCGCCGCCGAGGAGGGTTGGAGGTACGGATCGACAGCTGCGCGACGAGCAGGACGAGTAGAACGGACGACGCCGATGGCCACGCAGTACGGGCAGTACGGGCAGCATGACGAGTACGGGCGCCATGACCAGTACGGGCCGGAGTACGGGCGCCGCGAAGGTGCGCGTCGTCACCTGCTGCCGACGGGGCTGCGTGAGCCGCTCACGGCACGCCACTGGCGGGAACTCCTCTACGTCCTGCTCGGTCTGCCGATCGGCGTCCTGCTGTTCACCTTCATGATCACGATGCTGTCGCTGGGGGCCGGCCTGCTGGTGACCTTCCTCGGCATTCCGGTGCTGGCGGCGGGGCTGGCCGCGGGCCGGGGCTTCGGAGCACTGGAACGGGCCCGGGCGCGCGGGCTGCTCGGCCTGGAGGTCGCCGATCCCGAGCCGCTGCGGCCGCGGGGCAGGGGCGCGATGGCCTGGATGGCCGCCGTCCTCAAGAGCGGCACGTCGTGGCGGCAGGCGCTGTACGCGGTGGTGCAGTTCCCGTGGGCGGTGTTCTCCTTCGGCGTCGCCGTGACGGTGTGGTCGTTCGGCTGGACCATGCTGACGTATCCGCTGTGGTTCTGGGTCTTCCCGATGTACGGCGGTCAGGGCGGGCTTCAGCTGTACGGCGACGAGCAGCACAGCGTCTACCTCGACAACCCGTTCGAGATCACCGTGACGGCGCTGGTGGGCCTGTTGATCACGCTGGCCACGCCGTGGATCGTGCGGGCGCTGACGACGGTGGACCGGCTGCTGGTGCACGGGCTGCTCGGGCCGTCGTCGCTGGGGGCGCGGGTGGTGGAGCTGGAGTCCGACCGGGGGGTCGTGGTGGACACGGCGTCCGCCGATCTGCGGCGCATCGAGCGCGATCTGCACGACGGGGCGCAGGCCCGGCTGGTGGCGCTGGCGATGGATCTGGGGCTCGCGAAGGAGAAGCTGCGGGAGGATCCGCGGGCGGCGGCACGGATGGTGGACGAGGCGCACGGTGAGGTGAAGACGGCGTTGCAGGAGCTGCGGGACCTGGCGCGCGGGATCCATCCGGCGGTGCTGACGGACCGGGGACTGGACGCGGCACTGTCCTCGGTGGCGTCGCGGTGCACGGTGCCGGTACGGGTGGATGTGGATCTGGTGGAGCGGCCGGCGCCGGCGATCGAGGGGATCGCGTACTTCACCGTCTCGGAGTTGCTGCAGAACATCAGCAAGCACAGTGGGGCGCGGTCGGCTTCGGTCGATGTGTGGCGGGCGGAGGATCGGCTGATGTTGCAGGTGGCGGATGACGGGGGCGGCGGAGCGGATGCCTCCGGCGGGGGGTCGGGGCTGGCCGGGCTCGCGGGGCGGTTGGACGCGGTGGACGGGATCCTGGTGGTGGATTCGCCGGCGGGCGGGCCTACCCGGGTGACGGCGGAGTTGCCCTGGCGCGGGCACGGGGCCTGAGCGGCGAGCTCATATCGCCCCCGCCGCCCCTTCCCGTCCCTTCCCGTCCCCAAGCCCCCCCAGGTCCCCAGGTCCCACAGGCCCCTCAAACCCCCCAGGGGCCTGGGCCACCAAGCCTCCCGGCCACCGATATCGGCCCTGAACGGGCCTCAGCTTCGAGCTCGCCCGTCTGGGGTTGCCCCCGGGCGGGCTGGGCGGCGTCGCCCGTCGGCTTTTCCCGAGGCCGAAACCGTGCGGGTCAAGGCCTTGATCGAGCCGTCCTCGTCGTGGTCGGGCTTCTGGCCGGGTGCAGACGGGCCCGTTGCTGGAATGCTTGACTGGTTCTACCAACGGGTGGACGGCTGGGGGGCCGAGGATCGTGGAGGACAGGGTGCGGGTGGTCATCGCCGAGGATTCGGTGCTGTTGAGGGAGGGACTGACCCGGTTGCTGACCGACCGGGGGCATGAGGTGGTGGCCGGGGTCGGGGATGCGGACGCTCTGGTCAAGACCATTACGGAGCTCGGCGACGAGGGTTCGCTGCCCGACGTCGTCGTCGCGGACGTGCGGATGCCGCCGACCCATACGGACGAAGGGGTGCGGGCCGCCGTACAGCTGCGCAGGGCGTATCCCGGGCTCGGGGTGCTGGTGTTGTCGCAGTACGTGGAGGAGAGGTACGCCACCGAACTGTTGGCCGGTTCCAGTCGCGGGGTCGGGTATCTGCTCAAGGATCGCGTGGCAGAGGTGCGGGAGTTCGTGGACGCCGTGGTGCGGGTCGCGCAGGGCGGTACCGCCCTCGATCCGGAGGTCGTCGCGCAGCTGCTCGGGCGGAGCAGGAAGCAGGATGTGCTGGCCGGGCTCACCCCGCGGGAGCGGGAGGTTCTGGGGCTGATGGCCGAAGGGCGGACGAACTCCGCGATCGCCCGGCAGCTGGTCGTCAGCGACGGGGCCGTGGAGAAGCATGTCAGCAACATCTTCCAGAAGCTCGGCCTGTCGCCGAGTGACGGGGATCACCGCCGCGTACTGGCGGTCCTCACCTATCTCAATTCCTAGCGAGGTGGCACTGTGCCTTTCGTCGAGGGGGGGAACTCGGTGGAGGCGGCGAACAGGCGGTGGAGAACCGTGGTGTGATCCGGAGCGTCTACCGGAATCGCGCCGGGCGGCGGTAAATCATGAAAAGCGGGGGTGCCGGGCCGTCTCGGGACAGCGAACCGTCATACGAATGGCCGAGGTAAGGCGACCCTTACAGACGTAGGGTTGATCCCTGGATGGCCTTGGGAAGGCCCTCCGGGACAGCCACCTCGAGGGAGGTCCAGTTCAGTGACCAGTCAGGTCAGCAGCCCAGCGGAACAGGCCGACGGAACCGACGGAGCCGACGGGACCGTCGTGGGAGAGCAGCGCAAACCGGATGGGACGAAGGACGTCCGTCGTCTCGACCGGGTGATCATCAGGTTCGCGGGCGACTCGGGTGACGGTATGCAGCTCACCGGCGACCGTTTCACCTCGGAGACCGCGTCGTTCGGCAACGACCTCTCCACCCTGCCGAACTTCCCCGCCGAGATCCGCGCGCCCGCCGGCACCCTCCCCGGCGTCTCCTCGTTCCAGCTGCACTTCGCCGACCACGACATCCTCACTCCGGGTGACGCGCCCAATGTGCTGGTCGCCATGAATCCGGCGGCGCTGAAAGCCAACATCAGCGATGTGCCGCGCGGCGCGGAGATCATCGTCAACACGGACGAGTTCACCAAGCGGGCGATGCAGAAGGTGGGGTACGCGGCCTCGCCGCTGGAGGATGGTTCCCTCGACGGTTACCAGCTCCATCCGGTCCCGCTGACCACCCTGACCGTCGAGGCACTCAAGGAATTCGACCTCACCCGTAAAGAGGCCGAGCGCAGCAAGAACATGTTCGCGCTCGGCCTCTTGTCGTGGATGTACCACCGGCCCACCGAGGGCACCGAGAAGTTCCTGAAGTCGAAGTTCGCGAAGAAGCCCGAGATCGCGGCCGCCAACCTCACCGCTTTCCGTGCCGGGTGGAACTTCGGCGAGACGACCGAGGACTTCGCCGTCAGTTATGAGGTCGCCCCGGCCGCGAAAGCGTTTCCCGTCGGCACCTACCGGAACATCTCCGGGAATCTCGCTCTGGCGTACGGGCTGGTCAGCGCCTCCCGGCAGGCCGATCTGCCGCTGTTCCTGGGGTCGTATCCGATCACGCCGGCCTCCGACATCCTGCACGAGCTGAGCAGGCACAAGAACTTCGGCGTGCGTACGTTCCAGGCCGAGGACGAGATCGCGGGGATCGGCGCGGCACTGGGGGCGGCCTTCGGGGGGTCCCTCGCCGTCACCACCACCTCCGGGCCCGGGGTGGCGCTGAAGAGCGAGACGATCGGGCTCGCGGTCTCGATGGAGCTGCCGCTGCTGATCGTGGACATCCAGCGGGGCGGCCCGTCGACCGGCCTGCCGACCAAGACCGAACAGGCCGACCTGTTGCAGGCCATGTTCGGGCGCAACGGCGAGGCGCCGGTGCCGATCGTCGCGCCCCGCACGCCCGCCGACTGCTTCGACGCGGCCCTGGAGGCGGCCCGGATCGCGCTCACCTACCGCACGCCGGTGATGCTCCTGTCCGACGGCTACCTGGCCAACGGCTCCGAGCCCTGGCGGATCCCGGAGCTGGACGAGCTTCCGGACCTGACCGTGCAGTTCGCCCAGGGGCCCAACCACACCCTGGACGACGGCAGCGAGGTCTTCTGGCCGTACAAGCGCGACCCGCAGACCCTGGCCCGGCCGTGGGCGGTCCCGGGCACGCCGGGGCTCGAGCACCGCATCGGCGGGATCGAGAAGGAGGACGGGACCGGGAACATCTCCTACGCCCCGGCCAACCACGAGTTCATGGTCCGCGTCCGGCAGTCCAAGATCGACGGCATCGACGTCCCCGACCTCGAGGTCGACGACCCGCACGAGGCGCGGACCCTGGTGCTGGGCTGGGGTTCCACCTACGGGCCGATCACCGCCGCGGTACGGCGGCTGCGCACCGCCGGGGAGGCCGTCGCGCAGGCCCATCTGCGGCATCTGAACCCGTTCCCGCGCAACCTGGGGGCGGTGCTGGAGCGCTACGACAAGGTGGTCATCCCGGAGATGAACCTGGGCCAGCTCGCCACCCTCGTACGGGCGAAATACCTGGTCGACGCACGCTCGTACAACCAGGTCAACGGCATGCCGTTCAAGGCGGAGCAGCTCGCCGCGACGCTCAAGGAGGCCATCGATGCCTGAGACCTCGACGGAAGGCACGGGCACGATCGAGGCGCTCTCGCTCGTCCCCAAGGCCGTGGCCCGGCAGTCCATGAAGGACTTCAAGTCCGATCAGGAAGTGCGCTGGTGCCCCGGCTGCGGTGACTACGCGATCCTGGCGGCCGTCCAGGGCTTCATGCCGGAGCTGGGACTGGCCAAGGAGAACATCGTCTTCGTGTCGGGCATCGGCTGCTCGTCGCGCTTCCCGTACTACATGAACACCTACGGCATGCACTCCATCCACGGGCGGGCGCCGGCCATCGCGACCGGCCTCGCCGCCTCCCGGCGGGACCTGAGCGTGTGGGTGGTCACGGGTGACGGCGACGCGCTGTCCATCGGCGGCAACCATCTGATCCACGCCCTGCGGCGGAACGTGAACCTGAAGATCCTGCTGTTCAACAACCGGATCTACGGGCTCACCAAGGGCCAGTACTCGCCCACCTCGGAGATCGGCAAGATCACCAAGTCGACGCCGATGGGCTCGCTGGACGCGCCCTTCAACCCGGTGTCGCTGGCGCTCGGCGCGGAGGCGTCGTTCGTGGCGCGGACCATCGACTCCGACCGCAAGCATCTGACGGAGGTGCTGCGCCAGGCCGCCGCCCACCCCGGCACGGCGCTGGTCGAGATCTACCAGAACTGCAACATCTTCAACGACGGCGCGTTCGAGGCGCTGAAGGACCGGCAGTCGGCCGAGGAGACGGTGATCCGGCTCGAGCACGGGCAGCCGATCCGGTTCGGGGCGGAACGCGCGCGAGGCGTCGTACGCGACCCGGCGAGCGGTGATCTGCGGGTCGTCACGGTGACCCCGGAGAACGAGGCGGACGTCCTGGTCCACGACGCGCACGCCGCGTCCCCGACCACCGCCTTCGCGCTGTCCCGGCTGGCCGACCCGGACACCCTGCACCACACGCCGATCGGCGTGCTGCGCTCGGTCGAGCGGCAGGTCTACGACACCCAGCTGGCGGAACAGCTGGACGCGGCGGTCGAGCAGCACGGCAAGGGCGATCTGGGGGCGCTGCTGGCGGGCGGGGACACCTGGACGGTCGTCGGCTGAGACGAGGACGGTTGTCGACGGTTGTCGAGGACCGGTTCACGAGGCCCGGGAGCGGAGTTCCCGGGCCTCGTCGTATGTCCGGCGGGCCTGCTCCACGTCCGGCATCCGGGTGTGTGTCCACAGGGCGAGCGTGCGCACCTGCTCGGCCGCCTCCCGGCCGAGGTCGGTCAGGGAGTAGTCGACGCGGGGCGGGATGACCGGCTTGGCGTCGCGGTGCACCAGGCCGTCGCGTTCGAGGGTCTGAAGGGTCTGGGTGAGCATCTTCTCGCTGACCGGCCGGCCCACCCCGCCGATCGTCCGGCGCAGCTCGCTGAACCGGTACGAGCGGTCGAGCAGCTCGATCAGCACGAGGACACCCCACCGGCTGGTGACATGTTCGAGGACGAGTCGGTAGGGACACATGCCCTCCGCCTCGGAGGCGCTCACCTGCATGCTTACTGCCATGCCAGTACCTTACTTCAAAGTGGGTACTTTCGCTTGGTTAGTGCTTCTCCTAGGGTCGGTGCCAGACCCGCAGCCCCCACGTAGGAGTTTCTGAGCCATGAGCATCATCGTCACCGGAGCCACCGGACACCTCGGCCGCCACGTCGTGGAGCAGTTGCTGGAGAAGGTTCCGGCGGAGCAGATCACGGCCGTCGTACGCGACGAGGCCAAGGCCGCCGACTTCGCGGCTCGCGGCGTACGCCTCGCCGTCGCCGACTACAACACCCCCGAGACCTTCGACAGCCTGTTCGCCTCCGGCGACAAGGTGCTGCTGATCTCGGGCAACGAGTTCGACAAGGGCCGCCCGGCCCAGCACCAGGTCGTGATCGACGCCGCGAAGGCGGCCGGGGTCGCGCTCCTCGCGTACACCAGCGCGCCGGGCAGCCTGAGCGCGGCACTGGCGGACGACCACCGCTCCACCGAGAAGGCGCTGATCGCCTCCGGCGTGCCGTACACGCTGCTGCGCAACGGCTGGTACCACGAGAACTACACCGAGCAGCTGGCCCCGGTGCTGGAGCACAACGCCGTCGTCTCCGCCGCCGGTGAGGGCCGGGTCTCTGCCGCCTCCCGCGCCGACTACGCGGCCGCGGCCGTCGCCGTGCTGACCGGCGAGGGTCACGAGAACAAGACGTACGAGCTGGGCGGCGACGAGGCGTGGAGCTTCGCCGAGTACGCGGCCGAGCTGAGCCGGCAGACCGGCAAGGAGATCGCCTACAACTCCGTGCCCGGCGAGGTGCTCACCGGCATCCTGACCGGCGCCGGGCTGCCCGAGAATTTCGCCACGATCCTGGTCGGCGTGGACGCGTCGATCGAGAAGGGTGAGCTGGTCGTCACCGGCGGCGACCTGTCCCGGCTGGCGGGCCGCCCGACCACTCCGCTCGCCGAGGCGATCACGGCCGCGCTCAAGGGCTGACACTCCCCCGAGGGCCCTCGCGCCGCCCTGCGCCACCTCACCCCTGCCTGTCATGACCGTATGGCGATACGGGCATGACAGACGGGGGTCCTCGGCGTTACCTTCGTCCACGCATGCCTGACGTGAGAAGGAGGGGCCCCGTGGCCGGGACGTCGAAGAGTGAAGGCCGGACAGGCCTGCTGAACGGCCTCGCCGCGTACGGGATGTGGGGCCTGGTCCCCCTCTTCTGGCCCCTGCTCAAGCCGGCCGGGGCGACCGAGATCCTCGCCCATCGCATGGTGTGGTCCCTCGCCTTCGTCGCCGTCGCGCTGCTCGTCGTACGGCGCTGGGCGTGGGCCGGTGAGCTGCTGCGGCAGCCGCGCCGGCTCGGGCTCGTCGTGATCGCCGCGGCCGTCATCACCGTGAACTGGGGCGTCTACATCTGGGCCGTGAACAGCGGCCATGTCGTCGAGGCGTCCCTCGGGTACTTCATCAACCCGCTGGTCACCATCGCCATGGGTGTACTGATCCTCAAGGAACGGCTGCGGCCCGTGCAGTGGGCGGCGGTCGCCGTCGGCTTCTCGGCCGTGCTGGTCCTGACCATCGGCTACGGCCACCCGCCGTGGATCTCCCTCACCCTCGCCTTCTCCTTCGCCACCTACGGGCTGGTGAAGAAGAAGGTCAACCTCGGCGGGGTCGAGTCGCTGGCCGCCGAGACCGCCATCCAGTTCCTGCCCGCCCTCGGCTATCTGCTGTGGCTGTCCGCGCACGGCGGCCTCACCTTCGCGACCGAGGGCATCGGACACGCGTCCCTGCTCGCCTCCACCGGCCTCGTCACGGCGCTCCCCCTCGTCTGCTTCGGCGCGGCGGCGATCCGCGTGCCGCTGTCCACGCTGGGTCTGCTCCAGTACCTGGCGCCGGTCTTCCAGTTCCTGCTCGGCGTCGTCTACTTCGGCGAGGCCATGCCCCCCGAGCGCTGGGCCGGGTTCGCGCTGGTGTGGCTGGCGCTGGTGCTGCTCACCGGCGACGCGCTGCGCACCTCACGCCGGACGGCCCGTGCGCTCGGCGCCGCGATCACCGAGAGCAGGGCCGAGGCGCCTGGCCCGACCGACATGACGGGCGTGACGGCCGTGACGGACACAACCGGCGTGACGGGCGCCGTTCGGGAGGCGGAGAGCGTGGCCTCCGGCGTCTCCGGTGGCGCTGCCGCCTCCGGCGTCGCCACCGCCTCCGGCGTACCCGGCGTCCTCGGCGTCCTCGGCGTACCCGGCGTCCTCGGCGTCCCCGCTCCGGAGGCGGGAGTCCCTCCCCTCACCAAGCCGTAGACGGCCGTCACCGCCGCTCGGCGGTATGGACGACATCGACGGCACGACGGCATCGTCGGCACTCCAGCACTACGGCATCGTCGGCACGACGGCGTCGACGGGACCGGAACACGATGGTCCGGTCCGGTCGGCACCGACGGTGTTCGGCGCGTGGGAGGCCGACGCCGTGCGGGCCTGCTAGAAGTTGCTGCATGACCGAGACATCTGGAGTACCCGAGGCAGGGCCCACGCCCGTGCACTGGAAGCTCGTCGTCGACTCAGCCGACCCGCACGCGCAGGCCGATTTCTGGGCCGGCGCACTGCACTACGAGGTCGAGGACAACAGCGCGCTCATCGAGCGACTGCTGGAGCTCGGCGCGCTGCCGGGGGCGGCGGCGCTGGAGTTCCACGGCCGCCCGGCCTTCCGGGACCTGATCGCCGTACGCCACCCCGACGACCCGTACGACCCCGACAGCGGGACCGGGCTCGGGCGGCGGCTGCTGTTCCAGCGGGTGCCGGAGGCGAAGACCGTGAAGAACCGGCTCCACCTCGATCTGCACCCCGGTGCCGAGCTGCGCGCAGGGGAGGTCGAGCGGTTGACGGCGCTGGGGGCGAGCGTGCTGGGAGAGGTGAAGGAGCCGTCCGGGCAGTGGGTGGTCATGGCGGATCCGGAGGGCAACGAGTTCTGCGTGCATTGAGGGACACAACGGGCTTCGGTATGTGAACCAGCTGTCCGGATAGCGCTCTTGACGGAGTGTTGGCCTCGGCTTCACCATCCAGTCACCCCATTCACTGTGGATTACCTGTGGGCTTCCAGGTGCTCGACGGTCGCTCGCAGGTGTCCCGCTGGAATTCGGAGCCCCCCACCATGAAGCTCCCCGTTTCCGGGCGGGCGACGGTCACCGCCGTCGTCGCGGCCGCCACACTGCTCGCCACCGGATCCATAGCCGGGGCGGCACCCGCCCCCGAGTCCGGGGCGATCGCCGCCGCTCCCGACCTCCCGGTGGCCAACGTCAAGGCCCACCTGGCCCAGCTCCAGTCCATCGCCACCGCCAACGGCGGCAACCGTGCGCACGGCCGTACCGGCTACAAGGCGTCGCTCGACTACGTGAAGGCCAAGCTGGACGCCGCCGGATACACCACCACCATCCAGCAGTTCACCTCCTCCGGCCGCACCGGCTACAACCTCGTCGCCGACTGGCCCGGCGGCGACACCGGTCAGGTGCTGATGGCCGGGTCCCATCTGGACTCCGTGACCGCAGGGGCCGGCATCAACGACAACGGCTCCGGCTCGGCGGCCGTCCTGGAGACGGCGCTGGCCGTGTCCAGAGCCGGCTACCACCCCACCAAGCACCTGCGGTTCGCCTGGTGGGGCGCGGAGGAACTGGGCATGGTCGGGTCCCGGTACTACGTCAACAACCTCTCGTCGGCGAACCGGGCCCGCATCAGCGGCTACCTGAACTTCGACATGATCGGCTCGCCGAACCCCGGCTACTTCGTCTACGACGACGACCCGGCCATCGAGAAGACCTTCAAGGACTACTTCACCGGCCTCGGCGTCCCGACGGAGATCGAGACCGAGGGCGACGGCCGCTCCGACCACGCCCCCTTCAAGAACGCGGGCGTGCCGGTGGGCGGCCTGTTCAGCGGCGCCGACTACCTCAAGACGGCGGCGCAGGCGGCCAAGTGGGGCGGTACGGCCGGGCGGGCCTTCGACCGCTGCTACCACTCCTCCTGCGACACCACGGCCAACATCGACGACACGGCCCTGAACCGGAACGCGGACGCGCTGGCGTACGCGGTCTGGGCCCTGTCCTCCTGATCGGCCGGGCGGTCGTCACGCGCCCGGCTTACGGGCGCGTGAGGCCAGCCGGAGCATGCGCGCGCGGGCCGACTCCAGCTCCTCGACGTCGTCGGCGGCCGGGCCCTCCTCGGTGGTGAGCTCCGTCCACAGGCCGAGGAGTTCGGTCCCCAGGTTCAGTCCCTGCAAGGGATCGCGTACGGCACGCCAGGCCGTTGCCGCGCTCTGGACGTTGCCGTACGCGGCCTCCGCGTCCCGGTTCCGGCGGCTGATGCGGGCCAGGTCGAGGGAGGTGTGGAACGAGCGCAGCGGGTCGCCCGCCAAGTAGGCGATGTACGCGGTGAGTTCACGCAGCCGGAGCACCTCGGGGTGCTCCGGTCCCAGCGTTCCGGACGCCTCCAGCACGGTCCGCTCCGCGAGTGCGGCCGCCGCGTCCGTACGGCCCGCCCGCACGGCCTCGTTGATCCGCGCGAGCGGTTCCGCGAGGAGGGCCGGGGTGCCGCCGTCGCCGTGGAGGGTACGGGGGTCGTCCCCGAGGACCGCCTCCGCGACGGCGTCGAAGCCACGGGCGGGGGTCGGTTTGGGGCCGGGATCCGGGTCCAGGGCCGAGTCGGAGATGAGGCCGTCGGGCAGGAACGGGGTGGGCGTGGAACTGGGCCCGGTGGTGGGCCTGGTGGTGGGCGTGGGGGTGGAGGCGGGTGTCGGGAGCGGCAGCGGGATCGGGGCCGTGGCGGGGACCGGGGTCAGGGTCGTGGTCGGGGCTTCGGTCGGGGCCGAGGCGGGGACCGGGGTCGTGGTCGGGGCTTCGGTCGGGGCCGTGGCGGGGACCGGGGTCAGGGTCGTGGTCGGGGCTTCGGTCGGGGCCGAGGCGGGGACCGCGTCCGGGTTCGGGTTCGGCCGCTCGTCCATCGACGGGGGCGGGCCGAACACACCCGTAGGGGCGGATACCGTGCCGAGCGCCGGGGTCTTCCCCGCGTACGTGGGTGCCGACTCCGGTGCCGACCGGGTTTTCCGCTCCGCTTCCGGCTCGGGCACCGCGCGCAACGGGAACGTCGGGGCCGCGTCCCGCACCGGCTCGGACACCGGGCGCAGGAAGTGCGTGGGCTTGTCGCGTCGCGGCTGAGCGGAGTGTTCGGCGTCGAGCGGCACGGGCGCGTCGGCGGGCACCGGCGCGTCGGCGGGCGCGGGGACCACGGCGGGCACCGGCGTCTCGGCGGGCGTGGCGACTGCGGCGGGCGCGGGGACCGCGGCGGACGCGGGGACCGCGGCGGACGCGGGGACCGCGGCGGACGCGGGGACCGCGGCGGACGCGGGTGGGTCGATGGGCGCAGGCGGGTCGGCGGGGGCGGCGACCGGTGCGGGCGTGGCGGTGGGCTCGGAGCTCCGCGTGTCCCGTACCGCCGTCTCCCGTGCCGCCTCCCCCCGTACCGCCGTCTCCCGTGCCGCCTCCCCCCGGGCCGCCTCGGACGGGGCGGCGGCCGTCCGCAGGGGATCCGCTGTGAAGTGGCTGGAACCGTCCGGGTCCACGCGCAGGGCGACGACGTAGCCGATGCGTTCGTCGTGGACCGTGGCGAGGACCGGGTGTCCGGTGGCGAGGGCGATGCGGTGGAGGTGGCTCAGGACGGCGCGCTGGATCTCCTCGCCGTCGACCGCGACGACCGGGACGCCTCCTATCGTCGCCGTCCCACCCCCGCGGACATGGACATCGAGCGGGGCAACCACGACGGCCGTGGGGCCGGCGTACTTCTGTTCCCGCTTCTTCTCGCGGCTGAGTCGAGACATCGGTTCCTCACTCGGATGCGTCGCCACGATCCGGTCGTCCAGGTACGTGTACGTGGACACGTACTGTTGAGTCTCTCCGAGCGCTCCCGGTCCGCGCGTCACCACGACGTCACAGCCTCGTTCCAGGAACCCACGCCCCACTCCCGGGGCAGCTCCGGGACCACCATGATCAGGGGCGTCCCGGAGGGACGGCGACGACGGGGAGGACCACGGGTCATGGGGACGACGGACGGACGGCGGGGGCCGGAGATCTGGATCCGCGGGCCGGTGGCCGTACCGGATCCGGTGGCGATGCCGTACTCCTCCGCCGCCGGTCCCCGGCGCTTCTCCTGGGTCGCCACGCACGGTGGGGCCGGCGGCTCCACGCTCGCCGCGGTCTACGGCGGCCACGACTGCGGACGCGCGTGGCCCGGCGCCGGTGATCCCCCGTCCGTGCTGCTGGTCGCCCGCACCCATGCGGCCGGGCTGGACTCCCTCCTGCGGACCCTGGAGGTCTTCCGGCGCGGGGAGGCTCCGCGGGGGCTCGACCTGGACGCGGTGGTGCTCGTCGCGGACGCGCCGGGCCGGCTGCCCCGGCCGCTCGTCCAGCGGGTGCGGGTGATCGAGTCGGTCGTCGACGTGTACCGCGTCCCGTGGGTGGCGAACTGGCGCCTCGGTGAACTGGGCGGGACCCCGCCACGCGAGACGGAACCACTGTCCCGGCTCACCGGGGCCCGCTGAGCAGGCGGGGGCCGGGGTGAGGTCCGGGCCCCTGGCGTGGCCGCCGGCCGTGGAGATCGCCGCGGGCGTGCGGACGGGGCGGCTGTCGGCCGTGGACGTGGCCGGCGAGGCGCTCGCCCGGATCGCGCGGGTCGACCGTTCACTGTGCGCCTTCGCCGAGGTGTGGGAGGAGGCGGCGCGGGCGTGGGCGCGCGAGGTCGACGCCCGGGTCGCCGCGGGCGAGCGGCTGCCGCTGGCCGGGGTGCCGATCGGCGTGAAGGGGCGTCACGGACTGCGCACGGCGGGCCCGCTGGTCGCCGCCGGATGCGTGCCGGTCGGGGCCACGGCCGTACCGGGGCCCGGCACTCCCTGGCAGACCTGGGGCCTCGGCGCCCACGGCCGGACCGCCAACCCCTGGCGCGCCGACCGCACGCCGGGCGGCTCCTCGGCCGGGTCCGCGGCGGCGGTGGCCGCCGGTCTGGTCCCCCTGGCGACCGGCAGCGACGGCGCGGGCTCGGTGCGGATCCCGGCCGCGTGGTGCGGCGTGATCGGCCTGAAGACGACGAACCGCCGGCCGCCGCCCGGGGAGGGACCGCCACCGGCTTCCCGGGACCGTACGGGACTGGCGGCGCCCGGCGTACTCGTCCACCACGCGGCGGACGCGGAGGCGTACTGGCGGGTGACGACACCGGAGGCAGGGGCGGGCCCCGCCCCCTCAGCGGACCCCGTCCCACCAGCGGGCCCCGTCCCACCGGCGGACCCCGTCCCACCAGCGGATCCCATGCCCTCAGCGGATCCCATCCCCTCGGCGGGCCCCGTCCTGCCTGTCGCCGTCTTCTCCGCCGACCTCGGCTTCGCCGATACCGACCCCGAGCCGCTCGCCCTGGCCCGTGCCGCCGCCGGGCGCCTCGCCGAGGCGGGTGTCGTACGGCTGCTGCCCTCCGACGCGCCCCTGAGGCTGGCGGACCCCGCACCGGCCTGGCTCGCGCTGCGCACACCTGGCTCGGACCTCCGTGCCGCCGAAAGCGTCCGGGACGTCAACGACCGGCTCCTGGCCGGCCTCTTCTCCCGTGCCGACCTGCTGCTGACGCCGACGACCCCGAACGCCGCGCACGGTCACGAGGGTCCGGGCGCGCGGTACTCGACCGCGCTCACCTGGGCGTTCAACCTGAGCGGGCATCCGGCGATCAGCATCCCGGCGGGGCTCGGCGCGGACGGCTGTCCCGTGGGGCTGCAGCTGGTCGCGGCACACGGCGGGGAGTCGGCACTCCTGGCAGCCGCCCGAGCCGCTCAGGCCTCGACCTCTCCCTAGCCCCGCGCTCTCCCCAGCCCCGCGCTCTCCCTTGCCCTCGCCCTCGCGCCGTCACTCCCGCTTGATGCTTGCACACACATATAATGCAGGTGCAGACTATCGTCGTACGCGGACTACCTGGGGGATGGATCATGACGCGCCGCAGTTTCCTGTTCGTGCTGGGCAGCAGCCGTCCGGACGGCAACACCGAGTTGCTGGCCCGCGCTGCCGCCGAGCAGTTGCCCTCCGACGTCGAGCAGACATGGATCAGTCTGGCCCGGCACCCGCTGCCCGACTTCGAGGACGAGCGGCACGACAGCGACCACGTGCGCCCCACCGAGGGGAGCGCGGCACTGCTGCTCGACGCCACGCTCGCCGCGACGGACCTCGTGATCGCGTCCCCGCTGTACTGGTACTCGGTCTCCGCGCAGACCAAGCGCTACCTGGACCACTGGTCGGGCTGGCTGCGCATCCCCGGCCTCGACTTCAAGGCGACGCTCGCCGGACGCACCCTCTGGGGCGTCACCGCGCTCGCGGACGAACAGCCCGTGGTCGCCGATCCGCTCATCGGGACGCTCAACAACTCGGCCGCGTACCTGGGGATGTCCTTCGGCGGGGTGCTGCTCGGCAACGGCAGCAAGCCCGGCGACGTCCTCAGGGACACGGAGGCGCTGACCCGCGCGAAGACGTTCTTCGCGGGAGAGACGCCGACGGCCCGCTTCCTGTACGAAACCCACTGAGACCTACGGCCTACGCGTGCCGCCCCACACCGTGCTGTCCTACGCCGTGCCGCCCCACACCGTGCTGTCCTACGCCGTGCTGTCCTACGCCGTGTTGTCCTACGCCGTGACGTCCGTCGTCGTGAAGCGCGCCCAGGCCGCCGAGCCGAAGACGGCCGCGTACAGGGCCTGGAGGGCGAGGTTCTTCTCCAGATCGTCCCAGTAGACCGGCTCGCGCATCAGGTCGGCGAAGGACAGCCAGTGGTGTGAGAAGAAGTACGGCTGCAAGGCGTGCAGTTGGGGGATCTGGTCGAGGATCTGGACCGTGATCAGCAGGCCCACCGTCGTCGCCATCGCCGCGATGCCGCTGCCGGTGAGGGTGGAGACGAACAGCCCGAGCGCCGCCACGCCGGTCAGGGAGGCGGCGACGACCAGGGCCATCAGCAGTGCCCGCAGCAGCCCGTCGCCGAAGCCGATACGGGTGCCGGAGATCGTCGTCAGGTCGCCCAGCGGGAAGAGCAGCGCCCCGACCGTCAGCGCCGAGAGCGCGACCACGAGCGTGGCCGCCAGGCAGAAGATCATGACGGTCGCGTACTTGGCCAGCAGCAGGCGGGTGCGGCCAGCCGGGGCGACCAGCAGATAGCGGAGCGTGCCCGCGTTCGCCTCGCCGGCGATCGAGTCGCCCGCGATGACGCCGATCGCCATCGGCAGGAAGAACGGCAGGGTCACGGCCAGCGCGGTGAAGACCAGGAACAGGCCGTTGTTGGTGACCTGGGAGATGAACGCCGGGCCCTCGCCACCGCCCCCTCCCCCGCCGCCCGGCCCGCCGGACGAGCCGTCGCCCGTCTCGATCTTCACGGCGATCCCGACCAGGATCGGCACGGCCGCCAGCACGCCCAGCAGCGCGAGGGTGCGCCAGCGCCGGAAGGTGGTCAGCAGTTCGCTGCGGAGCAGCCCGAAGGTCCAGGTCCAGTGCGCCGTCCGCGGCGGTGTCGGCACCGGTGCCGGTGCCGGCGTTCGCTCACGGTCGTCCACCGTGTCAGCCCGCGACATCGAATCCCTCCCCCGTGAGAGCCACGAACGCGTCCTCCAGGGAGGCCCGCTCGACGGCGAAGCCGCGGACGCGGACGCCCGCCGTCACCAGCGCGGCGTTCAGATCGGCGAGATCGCGGTCCGGGGGCGGAGCCTCGGCACTCACGCGGTCCTCACCGAGGACCACGTCGTCCGCCCCCTGCTCCTTCAGCACCCGGGCCGCGTCCGCCGGGTCCGGGGTCGTCACGACCAGTCGGCCGCGCGTTCCCGCGGCGAGGTCGGCCACCGGGCCCTGGACGAGCAGTCGGCCCTGTGCCATCACCGCCGCATGCGTGCACACCTGCTCGATCTCGTCGAGCAGGTGCGAGGAGAGGAAGACGGTCGTGCCCTCCGCGGCCAGTTCCCGGATCAGCGAGCGGATCTCCCGCATGCCCTGCGGATCCAGGCCGTTGGTCGGCTCGTCGAGGACGAGCAGCCGACGGGGCTGGAGAAGGGCGGCGGCGAGGCCCAGACGCTGCTTCATGCCGAGGGAGTACGCTTTCGCCTTCTTGCCGGCGGCGGCCGTCAGGCCCACCCGTTCCAGCGTCGCCGAGACCCGCGCACGCCGGGTGCGCGGATCGGCTGTCGGGTCGGCGGCGTCGTAGCGGAGGAGGTTGTCGCGGCCGGAGAGGAAGCCGTAGAGGGCGGGACCCTCGATGAGGGTCCCGACGTGGGGCAGTACGGCGCGCGCGGCCCGCGGCATGGGTTGCCCCAGGACGCGGGCCGAGCCGGCCGTGGGCTCGATGAGCCCCATCAGCATGCGGATGGTGGTGGTCTTGCCGGAGCCGTTGGGGCCGAGGAAGCCGAAGACGCTGCCAGCAGGGACGGTCAGGTCGAGGCCGTCCACGGCGAGCTGTCCCCCGCGGTAGCGCTTGGTGAGGCCGCGGGTGTGGATGACGCCGTCGCCGTCCCCGGGCTCCCGCACGGCCTCCCGTACTGGCTCCCGCACGGCCTCCCGTACGGGTTCCCGTACTGGCTCCCCCATCGGCTCCCCCTCCGGCTTCCCGGCCTCCGGTGTCCGCAGGCCGGGATCTGTCCTACTTCACCCGCTCCACCACTTCATCACTTCACCGCTCGGTCGCTTCGACCGCTTCGCGCGCTTCGACCGCTTCGACCGCATGGCCCGCATGGCCCGCTTCGCCGGCCTACTTCGCCGCGTTCGCCGCCTTCACCAGGGTGTCCTTGGTGACCGCGCCGACGTAGACCTTGCCGTCGTCCGTCATCAGGGCGTTGATCAGGCGGGTGGAGAAGACGGTGCCGGAGCCGAACTTGCCGGTCACCTTGTCGCCGAAGGAACCGAGGAAACCGCCGAGATCGCCGCCGGCCTCCGCGCCCGAGGGCACACCCTCGCCGCCGGTGTCGAAGACGGCCACGGACGTCCAGCCCTCGCCGAGGACGTTGAGCCCGTCGAGGCCGTCCTGGCCTTCGGCGCCCTCGATGCCTTCGATGCCTTCGATGCCTTCGATGCCTTCGAGGTCCTTCGCGAGGTCGTCGGACTTCTCCGAGTGCCCCGGGGCGCTCTCCCCGGCCTCGTCGCCCTCCGTGACCTTCGCGCCCTTGGGGGCGGTGAAGTCGAAGGTGGACGCGGCGGGCTTGGCGAAGCTGACCTGGGTGAAGCCGGCGTCCACGACTGCGGCGCCGCCGCTCGCCGGGGTCAGCGTGAACTTCAGCGGCAGGCCCGTCTTCGCGTCCACGGCCACACTGATCGCGCCGACCGTGGAACCGGACTGCTTCGGCTTTACCAGCAGCTTGTAGGCGTCACGCCCGGCGACCTGGACGGTGCCGTCGACGGTCACGGAGGTCGTGTCGTCGACCGCCTTCAGAGCGTCCTCGGTGAGCTCCTTGGGCGTGGCGGGGACGGGGGTCTCCGCCTTCCCGGAGCCCTTGCCAGAGCTCTCGCCTGCGGTCGAGTGGTAGACCTCGTTGGACGCGCTGTCGTACCCCCACACGTCCTTGCCGTTGTGGATGACGCTGTACTCGGCGGCGTTCTCCAGCAGCGAGAGCTTCTGCCGGTCCGGGCCGTCGGCGGCGACGCGCAGGGTGTGCGTGCCGGCGGCGAGTTCGGTGAGCTTGGTGGACGGATCGGCGGACGAGCCGTCACCGCCCTGTCCGGTGGCTCCCGAGAGGAGCCCGCTCTCCAGTCCGCCGAGGTCGGGCAGCCCGAGATCGGTGCTGATCTTCACCGTTCCGGACAGCTGCTGTACGTCCGAAGCGGCGATCTTGTCGAGGAGCTGCTGTGCGGTGATCTTCGGCAGGTCGGGGTCGCCGGAGTCGGCGAGCGCCGGGACCAGCCCGATCGTCGCCGCCGCGACACCGATCACGGTGACCGGGACGATGTACCGTGCGGCCTTGCGCCGTCCGAGGCGCAGCTCGTCGGTTTCCCCGCCGGTCGGCTCCCCGCCGGTCGTGGTGTCGTCGGATGCCTTCGGTGCCATGTGTGCCTTACCTCCGTCGTCGGCGGCGGCTGGTCATCTCGCGCTTGTACGTCCCCACCCCAAGCCGCCATTCTCACCCGAATCGGTGAGGAGTGGTGTTTTCCGTGGTTCCCATCTGACCAAATCGGCCACGGGGAAGCGTCAGCCCGAGGGCTCAACTCCACATACGCCTGCGGTATGACACGAAGGTGACGAGCCGCCGTCCGACCCGTAGGGGTCGCCGGGGTCAGCCCGCCCGGTGGACCACCGCGTCGCAGAGTTCCATCAGCGCCGCCTTCGCGTCGCACTCCCGCAGCGGCGCCAACGCGGACCGCGCTTCCTTCGCGTACCGCACGGTGTCCCGGCGGGCCTGCTCCAGCGCCGGGTGGGCCCGGAGCGCCTCCAGCGCCTCGGTGTGCCGGGCGTCGTCGGTCAGGTCGGAGTCCAGCAGCTCGCACAGGGCGATGTCCTCGGGCAGCGACAGCCGCGCCGCCCGCTCCCGCAGCCGCAGCACGGGCAGCGTGGGAACGCCCTCGCGCAGGTCCGTGCCCGGCGTCTTGCCCGACTCGTGCGAGTCGGAGGCGATGTCCAGGACGTCGTCCGCGAGCTGGAAGGCGACGCCGAGCCGCTCGCCGTACTGCGTGAGCACGTCGACGACCGTGTCGTCGGCGCCGGACATCATCGCCCCGAACCGGCAGGCCACCGCCACCAGCGAACCCGTCTTGCCGCCGAGCACGTCGAGGTAGTGGTCGACCGGGTCCCGCCCGTCCGTCGGACCCGCGGTCTCCAGGATCTGCCCGGTGACCAGCCGCTCGAACGCCTCCGCCTGTACCCGTACCGCCTCCGGCCCGAGGTCGGCCAGGATGTGGGAGGCGCGAGCGAAGAGGAAGTCGCCCGTGAGGACGGCGACGGAGTTCCCCCAGCGGGTGTTGGCGCTGGACACCCCGCGCCGCACGGCCGCCTCGTCCATCACGTCGTCGTGGTACAGCGTGGCCAGGTGGGTCAGCTCCACCACGACGGCCGACGGCACGACACCCGGCGCGTACGGGTCCCCGAACTGCGACGCGAGCACCACGAGCAGCGGCCGGAACCGCTTGCCGCCCGCGCGTACGAGGTGCTGGGCGGCCTCCGTGATGAACGGGACCTCACTCTTGGTGGCCTCGAGCAAGCCTTCCTCGACAGCCGCCAATCCGGCCTGGACATCGGCTTCCAGAGCCTGGTCCCGCACGCTCAGCCCGAACGGCCCGACGACGGTCACGAGGGGTCTCCTGTCTGCTGGTGTCTACTGGCGATTACGCGGTTTGTCGATAGGTCTCTGCCATCACTCAAGTCAGCGTATCCGGTCACGTTTCGATCACCGATAGCCCCCACGTCCCGCGGGCTCGAATGGCTCGCCCGGGAGGCGCCTCGCAGGCCAGGCGCTATCGGATCACGCCCGATATGTTTTCGATCAGCTCATATGAGCGGACATGGAGAGAGTTTCCGGGAAGCGGAGATTCACGTCCCGGACCGGGGCGCCCGTCGAGGTGACGGGCGCGGTCACCCCCTCTTCACGTGACGACCATCACGCATTCCCTTCAGCCTCCCCCTCGACGCGCCGGGGGCAACTCCGGGCGATTTCCCTCCGCGGTCCATTGCCGGTCCTTTAACGATGAGTTGGGGCTATTGCCCGATTCGCCGCTCTTGTGAATGCTGGTGACTTGGCTCACCCCTCAGGGAGATCCGGTCCGACCTCGACGTTCACCGATTCTCCGCACCCCGTAAGCAAGTTGAAGGTTTGCACCCACAAAGGATCAAGCACCTCATAGGTCACAGACCAAGGTCAATAGGGGTGATCTGTGAATCCGGTACTTGTTTCGGACATGTGCTCTCGCATACGTTCCCGGCCTGTCGGGTGGAACGCCGAATCCTGCCGCCGCCCGCACACCCATCGACACCGCTCGGCAGGAGCGGGGGAACCAGGTAAGTCGCCGAAACGGATTTTCCGGATGTCTTGGATACCCGAGATGTTTCGGACAGGCCGGTACGGCTTGGGGTCAAGTCGCGACCGTCAGGACGCGACCGGGCAGCTCCCGCCCGAACCCGACAGCTCACCTCGCAGGCGCCGGAGAGGAAAATCGTCATGCCCGCTGCCGCTCAGCCGCGCCGCAACCGTTTCGTCCGCACGCTCGCCGTCGCCGTCACCGGCGCGGCCGTGCTCGCTCTCCCCGTCCTCGGGGCGACCACCGCCTCCGCGGCGACTCCGGCCGTCTCCACGGCCACCAGCCTCGGCTACGCCAACAACCTCGACGGCTGGATCCGTGCCTCCCTCCAGGTCATGGGGCAGCACGGCATCCCGGGGACGTACAACGGCATCTACCGCAACGTCATCCGCGAGTCCTCCGGCAACCCCAACGCCATCAACCTCTGGGACTCCAACGCGGCCGCGGGCATCCCGTCCAAGGGGCTGCTCCAGGTCATCGACCCGACGTTCCGCGCCTACCACGTCAACGGCACGTCGTGGGACTCGTACGACCCGGTCGCGAACATCACCGCCGCCTGCAACTACGCGGCCGCGCGCTACGGCTCGATCGACAACGTGTTCGGCGCGTACTGACCGTCCCGCCCGGGCCCGGTCGCCGGCGTCGGCAGGCGACAGCCGGTAGCCGGTAGCCGGTTACGGAAACAGTTGTTCGAGGACGACGGCCACGCCGTCGTCCTCGTTCGACGTCGTCACCTCGTCGGCCACCGCCTTGAGTTCCGGATGGGCGTTGGCCATGGCGACACCACGAGCCGCCCAGTCGAACATCGGGATGTCGTTGGGCATGTCCCCGAACGCGACGGTGTCCTCGGGCCGCAGCCCCAGATGTTCGGCGGCCAGGGCCAGACCCGTCGCCTTGGTGATCCCGCAGGGCTGGAGTTCGACCGTGCCCGGCCCCGACATGGTGACCGTGGCCAGCGAACCGACCACCGAGCGGGCCGTCGACGCCAACTCGTCGTCGGACAGCGTGGGATGGCGCAGCAGCACCTTGCTGATCGGCTCGCACCACAGGTCGTCGCGCCGGCCGACGCGCAGGGCGGGCAGTGTCGGGTGCGGCATCCGGTAGCCCGGCTCGATGAGCGTCAGCCCGTCGACACCGTCCTGGTCGACGGCCGCGTACAACTGCCCCACCTCCGCCTCGATCTTGCCGAGCGCGGTCTCGGCCAGCTCCCGGTCCAGGGTGACCGACCACAGCAGACGGTCCGCGCCGGCGTCGTACAACTGCGCGCCCTGCCCGCACACCGCGAGCCCCCTGCTGTGCAGCCGGTCGAGCAGCGGGCGCACCCGGGGCGCGGGCCGTCCCGTCACCACCAGGTGGCGTGCGCCGGCGGCCGCCACCCGCGCGAGCGCGTCGAGCGACCGGTCGGAGAAGGTGTCGTCGCCGCGGAGCAGCGTCCCGTCCAGATCGGTGGCGATGAGGGAGTACGCGGTGCGCGCGGCATATGCGGTGGGTGCGGCCATGATCAGAGAATACGGATCCCAGGCCCCCCGGGTCCGACACGAACCGGCCGACGTTCAGGTCCTGTCCTGTTCTGCCAACTCCCCTTGTGCGCCAGGCTCACGACTGGCTGCCGGCCGACTCGATGAAACGGCTTTCTGGCACATCGCCGGGTTGCGGACGGTTGTAGGCCTCTGCACCGGTTGGCAACAAGATGGGACGCTACCTACCGCGACGCCCGGGTGGAGCGGTACCGTCCAGGTGTCCAGGGGGACTTGATCGGGGGGTCAGGTTGAGCAGTGGGCGCATTCGTGTGCTGAGGCCGCAGGACCTCGGCGAGGGGGAGAGGGAGCGGTGGCGCGCGCTGCGTGCCGCGTCGGCGCTTCCGCGAAACCCCTTCATGGAACCGGAGTTCACCGACGCCGTGGGCCTGGTACAGCCACGCTCGCGGGTGGCGGTGGTGTACGAGGGGCGTGAGCCGGTCGGTTTCCTGCCCCACGAGCGGGGCCTGCTCGGACAGGGCCAGGCCCTCGCGTACGGCGTCTCGGACGCGCAGGGCGCGGTGCTGGCCCCGGGTCTCGGGCTGGACGCCGACGAACTGATGCGGGCATGTGCCCTGTCGAGCTTCGCCTTCGACAACCTGGAGGCGGAGCAAGGGCTGTTCACCCCGCACGCGGCCGAGGAGTACGCCTCCTATGTCATCGACGTCGAAAAGGGTTACGAGACCTACGAGTCCGTGCTGCGCGCCCAGTCGCCGAAGTTCCTGAAGACGACTCTGGCCAAGGAGCGCAGGCTCGGGCGTCAGGTCGGGGAGTTGCGGTTCGTGTTCGACGAACGCGATCCGGCAGCGCTGCGCACGCTCATGGCGTGGAAGTCCGCGCAGTACCGCAGGACCGGCCGCCGGGACCGGTTCGCGCAGGAGTGGATCACCCGGCTCGTGAACGCGCTCTCCGCGACGCGCGCGCCGGAGTGCTCCGGCACTCTCTCCGTCCTGTACGCCGGTGACCAACCGGTCGCCGCGCACTTCGGACTGCGTTCGTCGACCGTCCTGGCCTGCTGGTTCCCTTCGTACGAACCGGAGTTCGCGAAGTTCTCACCCGGCCTGGTGCTGCATCTGCGGATGGCCGAGTCGGCCGCCGCCGAGGGCATCGGCCTGCTCGACCTGGGGCGGGGCGCGGCCGAGTACAAGGACTCGCTGAAGACCGGGGAGCTACCCGTGTACGAGGGAGCGTGGTCGCGTCCGGGGGTGGGCGCCGCGCTCTACTGGCTCAGCCGTGAGCCGTCCCGCCGGGCGCATCACTTCGTGCGCAGCCGGCCGAGGCTCGCCGCGGCGGCCGCACGGGCCTTGAAGGGCGCGGGCCGGCTGCGCCGACCGTGACGGGCGGCGCCGACCGGCCGGTGTGACGGGCGTGAGACAAGGGGGGTTCATGTACCGCGCGGCACGTGCACAGCAGGAGATACAGAGGTTCCTGGACATCGAGCCGGTGCAGGTCGCCGAGCTCGAACTGGACGACGGGGGTGTCCTCAGACCGGCGCCGGGAAGTCCGCCCGTCACGCACGGTGAGGTGTTCGTGCTGGTCAGAAGGGGTGGGCGGCCGATCGGGACGCTGCTCGGGTCGGTACCGGCGGGCGCGGACCCGAAGACCGTCCTCATGAGCCTGGCCACGCACGAACAGGCACCCGGGCCGCCTTCCGCGAGGCCCGCGCACGAGACCGCCCCGACCGCCGCCCCGCCGGCCGCCGTCCCGACCACCGCCGTCCCGACCACCGCCGTCCCGTTCACCACCGTCCCGACCGCCACCGTCCCGACCACCGCCGTCCCGACCACCGCCGTCCCGACCACCACCGTCCCGACCACCACCGTTCCGTTCGCCGCCGTCCCGACCACCGCCGTCCCGACCGCCACCGTCCCGACCGCCACCGTCCCGACCACCGCCGTCCCGACCACCGCCGTCCCGACCACCGCCGTCCCGACCGCCGCCGTCCCGTTCACCACCGTCCCGACCGCCACCGTCCCGACCACCGCCGTCCCGACCACCACCGTCCCGACCACCACCGTCCCGACCACCACCGTCCCGACCACCACCGTCCCGACCGCCACCGTCCCGACCGCCACCGTCCCGACCGCCAGGGTTCCGTTCACCACTGTCGTGGTCGCCACCCGTGAGCGTGCCGAGAAGCTCGGCCATGCCCTCGACTCGCTGCTCGCCCAGGACCACCCGGACTTCGAGATCGTCGTCGTCGACAACGCGCCCGTGACGGACGCCACCCGGGACCTGGTCGAGCTCGAGTACGCCGAGCGCGTGCGGTACGTCACCGAACCGGCGCCCGGTCTCGCCGTCGCCCACAACAAGGGTGTCGAGACCGCCCGCGGCGAGGTGATCGCCTTCACCGACGACGACGTGGTGGCGGATCCGCGCTGGCTCACGGAACTCACCGCGCCGTTCACCGCCGACCCGGGCCTCGGCTGCGCCACCGGCCTGATCCTGCCGGCCCGGCTGCGGACCCCTGCCCAGGTCCTCCTGGAGAGTCACGGCGGCTTCGCCAAGGGCTTCACGGCCCGCACGTACGACCCGCAGGACCCGCCCGCCGACGAACCGCTGTTCCCGTTCACCGCGGGCCGCTTCGGCTCCGGTGCCAACATGGCCTTCCGTACGGAGGTGCTGCGGGCGGTCGGCGGCTTCGACCCGGCGACCGGCGCGGGGACGCTCGCGCGGGGCGGCGACGACCTCTACGGGTTCGTCCGGATCCTCGCCGGGGGCCACCGGCTGCACTACACGCCGCTGGCCCTGGTCTGGCACCACCACCGGGAGACCTGGCGGGACCTGGAGACCCAGGCGTACGGCTACGGCGCCGGCCTCACCGCCTACCTCACGGCGATCCTCGTCAACCGGCCCGGCCTGCTGCCCGCGTTCCTGGCCCGGCTGCCCCGGGGGCTCGCCCACGCGCGGACGCTGACGGCGAGCCGGCAGGCGGAGCCCACGGCGGACGGCGCGCCCGGCGGTCACGACGCCCGGACCCACGCCTGGCCCGCCCGGCTCTCCCGGCTCCAGCGGCGCGGCATGCTCTACGGGCCGGTGGGCTATCTGCGGGCCCGGCGCGCGCTGCGAGGTGCCGCGCGATGACGACGTCCGCGCACAGAGCAGGCGGAGAAGGCTGCGGCGACAACGGGGACGACGACGGGGACGGCATTGTCCCGGTCCTCCTGTATCACGCCGTGATGGAGGAACCGCCCGGCTGGATCGCCGAGTTCACCGTCAGCCCGAAACAGTTCGGCGAGCATCTGGACGCCGTCGTGGACAGCGGCCGTACGCCCGTCACGATCAGCGCGCTCGCCGACCACCTCGCGGGGCGGGCACCGCTGCCGCCCCGGCCGGTGCTGCTCACCTTCGACGACGGCTTCGCCGATCTGCCCGGTGCCACCGCCGAGGCGCTGGCCGGGCGCGGGCTGTCCGCCACCGCCTACCTCACCACCGGAGCGATCACCCGCGGCGGACGCAGCCTGCTGCCGGCGGCGCCGATGATGACGCTGGAGCAGGCGGCACAACTCGAGCGGTACGGCATGGAGATCGGCAGCCACACCGTCACCCACGCCCAGCTGGACACCCTCGCGCCCCGCGCGCTCGCGCACGAACTGCGGCTGTCCCGCTCAGTGTTGGAGGACGCCCTCGGTCACCAGGTCCGTCATCTCGCCTACCCGCACGGCTACAACAGCGGGCGGGTACGGCGGACGGCGGCGGCCGCGGGCTACGAGACGGCCACCGCCGTGCGGCACGCGCTCAGTTCGGACCGCGACGAGCACTACCGCATCGCCCGGCTCATCGTGCGCCGCGGTCACACCGTCGCCGACGTCCGGGGCTGGCTGGCGGGATCCGGCGCCCGGGTCGCCCCGTACCGCGACGGACCGAAGACGGTCGGCTGGCGCTGGTACCGCCGCGCCCGCGCCGTCGTACAGGGGCCGGTGTTCGCAGGTTGAGCCGAGTTCGACGATTTTGGTGTGAAAAGAAGAGAAAATTCCTATAGTTGCCTTGAGGGAGGGGAGCCTCGACGTGCAGCAACACGTTCCCGTACCGAGCACCGAGAGCAGCGAGCTGCCCACCCCTGACCTCTCCACCGGACCCGGTAGTCCCGGTAGCCCGGGCAGTCCGGGCAGTCCGGGCCCGACCACCGGCGGTGTCCGCAGACCCTGGCGGATCCCGCGCCGCCCACCGGACGCCGGCCTGCTGACGCTGCTGCTCGCCGCCGGGCTGTGGGTGTACGCGCTGCCCCGCATCGGCTTCCGCGAGATGGGCGACTACGGCCTGCTGGACCGGCTGCCGGTCGCCTACTACCTGTCGTTGCTGGTCCTCACCGCGGGCTTCGTCCTCAGTCTGCGGCGCGCGGGCACCGCGCCGTGGTGGCCGGCCGCGCACTGTGCCGCGCTGCTCCTCGCACTGAAGGCGCCACCGGCGGTGCTGTACGACGCGGTGCGCTACCCGTGGGCGTCCAAGCACGACGCCGTCGTCGACACGCTGCTCGCCAACGGTGAGCTGCGACCGGGCGCGGCCCTGTCGGGCAACATGTCCGCGTACGACCAGTGGCCGGGCTTCTTCACCCTCGACGCGGGCCTGGTGCGCGCCTTCGGCGTGGAGAGCGCCGCCGTGTACGCCAACTGGGCGCCGATCGTCGTCGGCCTGCTCATGATGCCGGTGCTGGTCCTGATCTACCGCACCTTCTGCGAGGACTGGCGGCTGATCTGGACCGCCGTGTGGATCTTCCAGCTCGCCAACTGGGTGGGCCAGGACTACTTCGCCCCGCAGGCCCTCGCGTACCTGCTGCATCTGACGGTCCTCGCGGTGGTGCTGCGGCACTTCGTGCGGCCCGGATCCGCCGGACGGCTGCGCGACCGCACCTTCCTCGACCCGGTGGCCGCGCCCGTCCCGCCGCCCACGGGGAGGAGGCAGCGCGCGGTGTGCGTGGTGATCCTGGCCCCGCTGATCGCCGCCATCAACGCCACGCACCAGCTCACCCCGGTGATGCTCACCATCTGTCTGGTCGCGCTCAGCCTCACCCGCCGCTACCGCAACTACGGGCTGCTGGTCGTCGCCGCGCTGCTGATGCTGACCTGGGACCTGACCATGGGGCGGCCGCTGTTCGTCGAGACGCTCTCCGCCATCAAGAAGTCGATCGGCGAACTGACGGAGAACTCCCGCGCGGGCTACGCGGGACAGCTCACCGGGCCCGGGCCGGAACTCGCGGGCACCTCCAACGTGGTGATGGTGCTCGCGGTCACCGTCCTCGCCGGGACCGCCGTCGTGCTGCGCCGCCGGCTGACCCGCAGCGCGCTGCCCCTGCTGCTGGTGTCCGTCGCCCCGGTACCGCTGTTCGCCGTCAACGACTACGGCGGCGAGATGCTCTTCCGGGTCTACCTGTTCGCCCTGCCCGGCGCGGCCTTCTTCGCCGCCGCCGCGCTCGTGCCGGCCGTGGCGGGAACCCACCGCAGCCGGGCGAAGGCGCTGCGGCGCAGGACGGCGGCCATCGCCCTGCCGGCCGTCCTGCTGGTGCTGCTGGCCGGCTTCCTGCCGTCGTACTACGGCAAGGAGAAGATGTTCTACACACCGCCGGAGGAGACCGCGCTGGTCACCAGGGCTCTCGACAACGCCCCCGACGGCTCGCTGATCCTCGCCACCAGCGGCTCCTTCCCGCAGGCACTCCACCGCTACGACCGTCTCGAGCACTGGTTCTTCGCCGAACAGGCGCTGCCCGAGAACGAGAAGATGCTGAAGGACCCGGCCCGTTACCTCGCGGACGGGATCCCCCCTGGCGCGAAGGCGTACGTCGTCCTCACCCGCACCCAGGACGTCTACGCCGCCGGCGAGGGCCTGCTGCCGCCCGGCGGCTTCGAGACCCTGCGTTCGAAGCTGTCCGCCTCGCCCCTCTTCCGGACCGTCGAGAGCCATCCGTACGGCGTTGTCCTGGAGTACCGCCCGGCCACCCGATGAATGACCACAAGGTGATCGAAGTGACGACCACAGACTCCGAGGACATCGACAACAAGAACAGCGCTTACAGGGGCCACAGGGACCTGAGCCACGAGGATCCGGGCACCGTGGACCTGGGCCCCGCGGACCTGGGCCCCGGCGTCACGGGCCCCGGCGTCACGGGCCAGGAGGTCACGGGCCACGAGGTCACGGGCGAGGCAGAAGGGGCCAAGGGCATCGGGTTCACCTCGACGCATCTGAGAGTCCTCGTCGGGGTCTCGGGCTGGCCGGCCCTGGCCGCCACCGCCGTACCCGGCCCCTCTCCGCTGCGCTGGATCCCGGTGCTGCTGTTCGTCCTGTTCGGTCCTGGCTGTGCGGCGTTGTATCCGCAGCCGGGTCGCCTGGCCTCGGGCGCCAGGCTGGAGGCGGTCGCGCTCGCCGCGCCCATCAGCCTCTCCCTCGGTGTGCTCACCGCCACCTCGCTGTTCCTGGTGGAGGCCTTCTCGATGACCGCCTTCCTGGTCTCGCTCGCCTGCTTCACCACGGTCACCGCGGCCCTGCCGGGGCTGCCGCTGCCCGCCGCTCGGCGCGGCGCGGTCGAGCGCGCCAAGGTCAGGCGCAAGCCCTCCGGCGGCAGTGACATATGACGGGACGGCATCGGCTGCGCGGGCCACGCGAGCCGGCCGAGCCGCACGGGGTGAGGAGCGTGAGGAACCACATGGGGGACGGGTTGGGCGACGAGTTGGGCAGCGGCTCGGGCGACGGCTCAGGCGCCGGCTTGGACCACAGCTCGGGGGACGGCTTACGGAACGGTTCGGGGGGCGACCCCGCACACGGACCGGAGAGCAACCCGGCGGACGGACCGGAGGGAGATCCAGCGGGCGGACCGGGGAGCAACCCAGCGGGCGGACCGGAGAGCAACCCGGCGGACGGACCGGAGGGAGATCCAGCGGACGCACCAGGAAGCAACCCGGAGGGAGATCCCGCGGGAGCCCCGGAGGGAGTCCCGGCGGACGCACCAGGAAGCAATCCGGAGGTCGGACCGGAGGGAGACCCGGGGAGGGACCTGGCGGGCGGACCGAGAAGGGACCTGAGAAGCGTGAGGCGTGCCTGCACGGCTGTCGCGTTGGTGGCGGTGGCCGCGCTGCTCGCCGGGCTCGGCATCTGGGCCGGCCGCTCCGAGGACCCGGATCCCGCCGCGGACGCCCTGCCCGACAACGCGGCCTCGGGTGAGCTGCCCACCGGTCCCTGCGCCCCCACCGGCACCCTGATCCCGCCCTGCGGCGCCTGGTGGGGCGCCGCCGTGCCGTACGCCGAGGACGGCTCGCTCAGGGACGCCGTGCACGGTTTCGAGAAGAGGATCGGCCGCAAGCTGGACCTCGTCTACAACTACCACGACATGTCGGGCACCAAGCTCGACGGGGAACTGCTCACCCCGGACGAACAGGAACTCGGCGAGGACAGGCTGCTCATGCTGGCCTGGGAGTCCACCGTCTGGACCGAGCCGCACCACGAGAACTGGACGGAGACCCAGCTCGGCTGGAAGAACATCGCCTCCGGCAAGCTCGACGAGGAGATCCTCGATCCGCAGATCCGGCGTATCAAGGCCTACGGCAAACGCGTCTTCCTCTCCTTCGACCAGGAGACCGACGCCCGCATCAAGGAAGGTGCCGGCACCCCGGAGGAGTTCGTCGCCGCGTACCGCCATGTCCGCGACCGGTTCCGTGAACTGGGCGCCGACAACGTGGTGTGGGTGTGGACCGTATCCGGCTACCTCGGCAGCGCGGCCGACATGAAGGCGCTCTACCCCGGGGACGAGTACGTCGACTGGATCGCCATGGACCAGTACAACTACTACCAGTGCCACGGCACCACGGACTGGAAGGACTTCCTGCGCAGCCAACGGCCCAGCTACGACTGGCTGCGCGAGAACATCAGCGACGACAAGCCGGTGATGCTCGCGGAGTTCGCCACCGCGCCCGACGCCGACACCCCGCAGCGCCAGCGCGACTGGTACACCCGGATTCCCGCCGCCGTGAAGCAACTCCCGGAGGTGAAGGCGCTGGTGCACTGGAACCGGCCGACCTCCGAGAAGCCCGTGTGCGATCTGACCGTCAACGAGGGCCCGGGGCTCGAGGGCTACCGGGAGGCGGGCAGGAACGGCTACTTCCACCAGCCCGTGCCGCCCCGCTGACCGCGCCCCGCGGCTTTCCGGCCTTCGCGCGGCCACGGGTGGCGAGCGGCAGGAACGCGGCGGCGACGGCGAGGACGACGAACAGGGGCAGGGCCGCCGGCGCGAGCTCCTGCCGCCACACCCAGCCGCCCACCGCGACGAGATAGAGGACGCCCCAGCGCCCCGGCCACGTCAACCACCGATCCGCCCGCGTGAGCAGCAGCCACAGCGGTATGGGACACAGCAGCTGCACGGCCGGCGGTGCCCAGCGCAGCAGCGGCCCGGGCCCGTCGAGCCCCGTCCCCTCCGCGAGGAAACCGGCCGCCTTCGCGTACAGCGCCCCACCGACCGGTGACGGCTCCCCGCCGAAGGCGACGGGTACGGCGTACAGGGCGAGCAGCACCGAACCCAGGGCGGCCCCGGGCAGCAGTGCGCCGCGTGCCACGCGCAACGTCACCGCACCGACGAACGCCACGAGCAGCAGGCCCCCGGCGACGAGCGCCGTGAGCGGCAGCGCTGCCAGCAACTGACGTCCGGTCGGTACGGCCTTGGTCGGGCCGTCGAGCCAGGGCAGATCGCGCAGTGGCGTCCAGAAGGCCACGGTGGCCACGCCGAGCAGGCTCCACAGTCCGCCCGTGACCCACCGCTCCCGGCTCCCGGCCGGAGCGGACCGGTCCCTCGCGACCTCCCGTGCCGACTCGTCCCGCCCTTCGGCATCCCCGACCCCGTCAGTCCCGTCGCTCCCCTTCCTCCTCTCGCTCCCCTTCCTCCCCTCGCTCCCCTTCCTCCCCTCGCTCCCCTTCCTCCCCTCGCTCCCCTTCCTCCCCTCGGCCCCCTTCCTCCCCTCGCTCCCCTTCCTCCCCTCGGCCCCCTTCCTCCCCTCGCTCCCCTTCCTCCCCTCGGCCCCCTTGCTCTTCGTGGCGGCTTCGGACTCGTGCGGGGGCCGCCTTATCAACGCCAGCGTGTCCGCTTGCAGCGCCTCGCGTTCGTATCCGGGGCGTCCTATGAACAGGGTGACCGTGTCCTCGTCGACGCCGTCGCGTTCGTGAGCCGCCCGGCGTGCCCAGTTCGTGCCGTACCCGGCGGTGGCGTTCAGCCGCGCCCAATGGGTGCCGTAGGCCGGGGCGGCGGAGGACCGGCCGACGGGCGGACGGTCGTTGCGGCGCAGCGCGGAACGCAGACCGGCGGCGGAGACGGCGGCGATCAGCGTCATGCTGATCAGCACCGCCCAGCCCGCGCCCGCGATCCCGGCCGGGGCGAACAGCAACGCGGCGCTGCCCAGCACCAGCGTGCACATGGCGCCCTGGAGCGCGGCGAGCACCCCGGTACGGCCCTGCACCCGCAGCACCCCGATGTACAGCTCGACCACGACCCGGGGCAGCGCCCCGGCGGCCAGCAGCCGCAGCACGGTGGTGCCGTGCTCGGCGTAGTCCTCGTGGAACGGCAACAGGATCTGCGGAGCGAACACCACCAGGAACAGCACCACCGGCACCAGCAGCAGCGTCATCCGGCGCAGCGCCCCGCGCACGCCCTCGGCGAGCTGGCGCGGATCGTGCGAGGCGTGCGCGGTGAGGGAGGAGGCCATGTTGATGGCCATGAACTCCATCGTGCCGCCGACGGTGTACGCCACGTAGAAGTAGCCGTTCTCCGCCGCGCTGAAGCGGACCGCGACCATCACCGGCAGCAGGTTGATCATCGCCAGGCTGAACAGCGCGCCCAGCGAGTCCCCGGCCAGGAAGCGGCCCATCTCGCGCAGTCGGGGAGGCTCCAGCTCCCGGTCGTCGGCGGCCTGGCGCGGGATCAGCCGACGGAAGATCAGCCAGCCCAGCGGCAGCGTCGAGAACGCGATCGCGACGGCCCAGGACACGAAGATGCCGAGCACCGGCAGCGCGGTCGCGCACACGGCCAGCAGGATCAGCTTGCCGACGGAGAACACCGCGTTGCCGATGGGCACCCAGCCCGACCTGCGCAGACCGGTGAGGACCCCGTCCTGGAGCGTGAGCAGCGCCCATGCCACGCACGCGACGACGAAGGTGGTCCCCGCGGCGGCCGTGCCGAGCGGCGCGTACGTCGCCCCCCACAGGTCCAGGGTGAGCAGGAAGGCGAAGGCCGCGACGGCCACGACCACCGAACTGGCCGCGTACGCCCGCCACACCAGCGAGCCCGTGGCCCGTCCCGCGCGCGGCACGAAGCGGACGACGGCCCCGATCATCGTCGTCGCCGTGATGCTGGCCAGCAGCCGCATCGCCGCGATCGCGGCCGAGCCCTGGCCGACGGCCTCCTCCGAGTAGTAGTGCGCGGCCACCAGCCAGAAGCCCAGGCCCAGCACGGCGGACACGCCCGTGCTGAGCATCAGGAAGTAGGCGTTCTTGAACAGGGACGCGGAGTCGCGGGTCCTGTCGGCCGGCGCCGTGTCGGCCTTGTCCTTTCCGGCGGGCGGCGCCGAGGGCTCGGGTACCTGGATCTCGGCCTGCGTCTCAGCCACGGGTCGGCTCCAGCCCTCCCCGCGCCTCGGCCGGCCGGACGCCGGACCCCTGGAGCACTTCGACGACCTGCCGGGCCCGCAGCGGATCGACGGGCAGCGCGTGCCGGGCGAACCAGCGTGCCCCTGCGGGATCGGGCGAGGGGTCGGTGAAGGCGGCACCCGCGTAGTCGTCCAGAGGCGGGTCATAGAGGTACCCGACGACGATGCCCCGCCGGGCGAGCGCCGCCCTCGCGGCGTCCCGGTCGGCGACGAACAGGGGTACCCGGAACAGGGGTTGGACCCGGTCGGCGCGGGATGCGCCGGGCCGCGCCCACGGTGTGGACAGAAGCAGCTCCGTGCCCGCCCGACAGGCCGCCAGCACCTCGTCCAGACGGTCGAGCCTGCGGCCGACACGGCCCGCTCGCAGGGGCCCTGAGCGCAGCCGGTAGTCGTGCATGTCGACGCGGACCCAGGAGTCGTGCGCGGTGAGGTCCGGCGCCTCGTCGACGGCGCGGGCCAACTCGGCCGGCCGCAGCGGCATCCGGATCTCCTCCCGCTCCGTCAGCCCGAGCAGCCGCATCGTGGCCCAGGCGGCCCGCCGCAACCGCAGCCCCCGCACGGTCGCCTCCGCGTACGGCCGCACGGTGTAGGCGAGTTCCGCCGTGAACCGCCCCGGCAGCAGCAGGTCCTCGCAGGTCTTCTCCAGGGCCTCGCGCAGTCCCGGGTCGGCGCAGGCCAGGAATCCGCCGGCCTTGGCACCGACGTGCTTGGACAGGCTGAAGACGGAGGCGTCCCCCCAGGCCCCGACCGGTCTGCCGCCCACCTCGCTGCCGATGGCGTGCGCCCCGTCCTCGAACAACGGGATGCCCAGCGCGTCGCACTTCTTCCGCAGGCGCGGCGTGTCGTCCGGGTTGCCGTACAGATTCGTCGTGAGGACGCCGGAGAGCGAGCCCCACACCTCGTCGGGCACGGCATCGATGTCGATCGACGCGTCCAGCGGGTTCAACGGCGCCTGCACGGGCCGCAGTCCGGCCGCGAGCAGGACGAAGAAGATCACGTCGTCGTTGACCGGCGACATCAGTACCCGTCCGCCGGGCGGGCACCAGTGGCGCAGGGCCACATACAGCCCGAATCTGCACGACGGTACGTACACGCATTCCCGGCCGAGTCTGTCGCGCATGGTCGCTTCCAGCCGCTTCGGCCGTGAGCCACGCCGCGCCGACCCGAGGCCGGCCTCCCCTATGGCCATCCGCCCCCCAGTCGTGCCAGGCGAAGGCCCCCTCCCCGAGGCCTTCCAGCACCCGCCCAGAGTCTCCCCTTTCGCACCGCTCCGTCAAGATTGCGGACCCGCCGGCGGACGACTTCGAGTGAGCAACCGGTAGCGGAGAGCTTCCGGTCGACGGGCCTCGCCGGTCCGGCCCCCATGTCACTTCCGCGATGCCGGCCGTAACGTGTGGCGCGGCTCGGCGCACCCGCGCGACACCCGCTCGGGGTCCGGCGAGCCCGACATGGCGAGCACCAAAGAGCGCACGAAAGAGAGGCAGTACCCGATGCCCCCCTTCGACCTTCCCGAGGGCGACCCCTTCGGTCCGCACAACCTCCCGTACGGCGTCTTCTCCCTCCCGGGCTCCACGGAGCGGACCGTCGGCGTCCGGCTCGGCGACCACGTCCTCGACGCGGGCGCGGCCGCCCGCGCGCTCGGCTCGCCACACGCCGGCCTGCTCGCCTCGCCGACGCTCGACCCGCTGCTGGCGGCGGGACGCACGACCTGGTCGCAGGTGCGCCGTGCCCTGACGGATTGGGTGACCGATCCCGTCCACCGGCCCACCGTCGAACCGCACTTCCATCCCCTTTCCGGCGTGACCCTGCACCTTCCCTTCCAGGTCGCCGACTACGTCGACTTCTACTCGTCCGAGCACCACGCCCGGAACGCGGGAGCGATCTTCCGCCCGGACGCCGGGGACGTCCTCCTGCCCAACTGGAAGCACCTGCCGATCGGCTACCACGGCCGGGCCGGCACGGTCGTGGTCTCCGGCACGGACGTCGTCCGCCCGTCGGGCCAGCGCAAGGCGCCCGACGACCCGGCCCCCGTCTTCGGCCCTTCCGTACGGCTCGACATCGAGGCCGAGGTCGGCTTCGTGGTCGGCGTGCCCTCGCGGCAGGGCAGCCCGGTCGCGCTGAGCGACTTCCGCGAGCACGTCTTCGGTCTGTGCCTGCTCAACGACTGGTCCGCCCGCGACCTCCAGGCCTGGGAGTACGTCCCTCTCGGCCCGTTCCTCGCCAAGTCGTTCGCCACGTCGGTGTCGGCGTGGATCACCCCGCTGGAGGCCCTGGAGGACGCTCGGGTGACACCCCCGGAGCGGACCCACCCCCTCCTCCCCTACCTGGACGACGCGTCGGCCGAACCCGGCGGTTACGACCTGCGCATCTCTGTCGCGCTCAACGGTCACGTGATCTCCGATCCGCCCTTCGCCACCATGTACTGGACGGCCGCCCAGCAGCTCGCCCACCTCACGGTCAACGGCGCCTCGCTGCGCACGGGCGACCTGTACGGCTCGGGCACGGTGAGCGGCCCCCACCCGCACGAGCGCGGCTCCCTGCTGGAGCTGACCTGGAACGGCCGTGACCCGCTGGAGCTCCCCGACGGCAAGCGCACGTTCCTGGAGGACGGCGACGTGGTGACCCTGTCGGCGTGGGCCCCCGGCCCCGGCGGAGCGCGAGTGGGCCTCGGAGAGGTGAGCGGACAGGTGATCGCCGGGTGAGGCGGCCGGTGACGAACCCGGGGTCGGAGCAGATGACGGTTCCGGCGCCGGAGTCCGTGACGGAGCCGGTGGCGGCGCCGGCGCAGGTGCCGGCGTCCGCACAGGTGCCGAGGCCGGTGCCGAGGCCGGCATCCGCACAGGTGCCGAGGCCGGTGCCGAGGCCGGCATCCGCACAGGTGCCGAGGCCGATGCCGAGGCCGGCATCCGCACAGGTGCCGAGGCCGATGCCGGGGCCGGCGTCCGCACAGGTGCCGAGGCCGGAGTCGGAGGTGGGGTGGCTGGTGGTGGCGGGGCCGCCGAGCGGGGGCGGCCGGGGCTGAATCGGGGCGTCGTCGTGGGCTGACTCCCGGAGTAACCGCCGTCATACTGGCGGCGGGCACGGTTCTCGTGCCGAGCCCGCCGCCCATGGCAGGCCGCACGCACGCGGGTACGTCGTACGCACCCCGCGCGCACGTGGCCCACGCCCCCTTCCCGACCAGGATCCGGAGCCCATGGCATGGCCCTCTGCCTGCTCCTGCTGAGCGTCGTCGCCCTGTCCGCCGCCGTGCCGGCTCCGCGCGCGCTCACCCGGTCCGCCTGGCCCGAGCGGGAGCCCGTGATCGGACTGTGGGTGTGGCAGTGCCTGGTCGCCACGGTCCTGCTGTGCTGCCTGACCGCCCTGACCCTGGGCGCCGCCGCCGTCTTCCACACCGTCCGCGCCCGGGTCTTCGCCCCCGCACCGCCTGGGGTCTCCGAGGCGTACGACCTCTCCGCCGCCCCGTTGTGGGCCGCGACGCTGACCCTGCTGCTGGCCTGCGGGGCCGCCTGGACCACCGCGATGCTGGCCCGCGAACTCGTCGAGGCCCGCCGGCGCCGCGGCCGGGCCAGGGCCCACCTGCGTGAACGCGCCCCCGACCTGCCCGCCGGCCTGCCGTCCGCCCGGGGCCCGCTGCTGGTGCTGGAGGACGAGTACCCCGACGCCTGGTGGATGCCTGGCAACCCACCCCAGTTGATCGTGACGACCGGCGCCCTGCACCGCCTGACCTCCCACCAGCTGGACGCCGTCCTCACCCACGAGCGTGGCCATGCCCGCGCCCACCATGACTGGCTGCTCCACCTGTCGACCGCCCTTGCCACCGGCTTCCCCCGCATTCCGCTCTTCTCCCACTTCTGCGACCAGACCCACCGCCTGGTCGAACTCGCCGCCGACGACACGGCGTCGCGCCGCTGCGGTCACCTGACCACGGCGCTGGCCCTGATCGAGCTGAACCAGCACCGGGGCGTCCTGTCCTGCGCCTCGAGCAACCGTCTCCTCGGCGAGCGGGTCGACCGACTGCTCCAGCCGCCCCCGCGCCTGCTCCGCCGACAGCGGGCACTGACGACGGCGGTGGCCACGCTGGTGCCGCTGCTGCCCCTGCTGATCGCCTTCGCCCCGGGACTGACGGCGTTGTCCTGACGGCGTTGTCCTGACGGCGTTGTCCCGACCTGGCAGATCTTGTGTAAGCCGGTCCTGTTTTCCCAGGTCAGCGCCTTTCCTGACGCTCCCGCAGGTGGCGCAACACTCCGGCAACACTGCTTTTCCTACCGACTCGCTATGGTTCGAAACATGCCACCCACCGACCGCATCCGAGACCACGCCGGCCAGGGCGCGACGACCGTCGCCGCCCACCGTGCGCGTCGTCGGCTGCGCGCGGACCAGGCCCGACAGCTCGCGGACCTCCTGCGCCGCCAGCTGCTCACCGACGGCTTCCCGGACGGCACGCTCCCCCACGAGTCGACCCTCGCCGGCGACTACCGCGCCTCCCGCAACACCGTCCGCCAGGCTCTCGACCTCCTCCGGGCGGAGGGGCTGGTGGAGCGCCTGCCCGGCGTCGGCACGGTCGTCGTGGCGCAGAAGTACCCGCACGGCCTGGACCGTCTGATGGGCCTCGCGGAGACCCTGCACGAGCACGGCCACGTCACCAACGAGGTCCGCACGATGGGCCCCGTCGCCGCGCCCGCCCCGGTGGCCGACCGCCTCCACGTCCCGCCCGGCACCGACGTGCTCTACATCGAACGCCTGCGCCGTCTGGGTGGTCTCCCCCTCTCTCTCGACCTCACCTACATCCCGCTCGACATCGGCACCGCCCTGCTCGGCGCCGACCTGGAGAACACCGACGTCTTCCGGCTCCTGGAGGCTGTCACCGGGCAGCGACTCGGCCACGCCGAGATCACCCTGGAGGCGGTGACCGCGGACGCCCACTCCGCCGCCGTACTGGAGGCACCGCGTGGCACGGCCGTCCTGATGCTCGAACGCCTCACCCACCTCGCCGACGGCCGCCCGGTGGACCTGGAGTTCATCCGCTTCCGCGGAGACCGCATCTCGATGAGCGGCCTGCTGCACCGCTCGCTCTGACCCCTCCCGTCGGCATCGCTTCCGTCCCCTTCTCCGCCCTCAACCCCTGATCGTTCGGCACGGCCTCATCGGTTCACCACCGGGCGGCATTTCGCAGAATTTCTCGGGACTTTTCTGGAGACAGCCATGACCTTGGCACCCCAGCGGGCCGACGTGCCCGTGACCATCGACGAGTCGAAGTGCATCGACGGCTGCACGCTCTGTGTGGACATGTGCCCGCTGGACTCCCTCGCCATCGACGAGAGCAACGGCAAGGCCTACATGCACGTCGACGAGTGCTGGTACTGCGGCCCGTGCGCGGCTCGCTGTCCCACCGGTGCCGTCACGGTCAACATGCCCTACCTGCTCCGGTGAAAGGCCCGCCCCTCCATGAAACCCAAAGCGATCACCGCGTCCGCCGCCCTGCTCCTGCTCCCTCTCACCGGATGCGGCAGCGCCGAGGCCGGTAGCGGCTCCACGGTCACCGTCACCGTCGGCTACCAGTCCAAGACCATCAACACCGTCACGGCGGGCACCCTGCTGCGCTCACTCGGCTATTTCGAGAAGGAGCTGAACGCGCTCGGCGACGGCACGACGTACAAGGTGGACTGGCAGGACTACGCCACCGGTGCCCCCATCACGGCGCAGATGACCGCCGGGAAGATCGACATCGGTTCGATGGGCGACTTCCCGCTCCTCATCAACGCGGCCCGCGGCAAACAGCTGGGCAAGCCCACCCACCTGGTCTCGGTCACCGGCTACAACCTCCGCGGGGGCCTCAACACCATCGTCACGGCACCCGACTCCAAGCTCGCCTCCATCGAGGACCTCAAGGGCAAGAAGGTCTCCACCAGCATCGGTTCCGCCGCCGACGGCACCCTCGTACGGGCCTTGCAGCGCGCCGGCATCGACCCGGCCAAGGGCATCGAGAAGCTCAACCAGCAGCCGGCCGTCGGGGCGTCGGCCCTCTCCGCGGGCAGCGCCGACGCGCTCTCGCAGTTCGTCGCCTGGCCCGGCCTGCTCGCCTATCAGGGCAAGGCGAAGGCCCTGTACGACGGCGCCCAGCTGGACCTGCCCACCTTCCACGGGGTCACCGCCCGCGAGGACTTCGCGAAGAAGCGCCCGGCCGTACTGGAGGCGTTCCTGAAGGCGCAGTCGGAAGCCACCGACTACCTCGGCACGCACCCGGTGGCCGCCGCAGAGAAGGTCGCCGAGGCCACCGGCCTGCCCGCCGAGGTCGTCTACCTCTACAACGGCGCCCACGGCATCTCCACCTTCGACCCGGCCGTCAAGCCGCAGCTCGTCGCCGCGCTCAAGAAGGACGTCTCGATCCTGAAGGCGGCCAAGCTGACCGGAGACGTCGACGTGGACTCCTTCGTCGACGACCAGTACGTGAGGAAGGCGCTCGGCTCGTCCTACGCCAAGCAGCTCGCCGCCACGCCCGCACCGGCCGCGAGCGAGGTCTGGCCCAAGGACGCCACGCAGACCCGTACCTTCAAGACGCCCGCCGAGCTGCTGGCCTACGTCGCGCAGCACCAGGACGGCATCCGCGCCGCCTACGTCCCCGACGCCACCACCGGCACCCTGTGGTTCGCCGACAAGGCCGTCTGGGTGACCGACGGCGCGACGCTTGTGCCGTTCGTCGCCCCGGCTACCGCGCAGGCCTACGTCGACGCCCACGGGGGCGCCCGCGTCGTCACGTACGCCGACGCGCTGGGGCGGGCGTCGTGACCCGGTATGCGCTGCGGGTGGCCTCGGTGGCGGCCGCCCTCGGTCTGTGGCAGCTGCTGACCAGCCTGAACATCGACCTGTGGTTGCGTTTCTCGCAGTTCCCCACGGTCGCCGACGTGGCCCGCGCCTTCGCCGACCGCCTGGCCGGCGACGACTACTGGACCGACCTCACCGACAGCCTGACCCGCATCGTCACCGGATTCCTCCTGGCCGCCGTCCTGGGCGTGGCCACGGGCGTGCTCGTGGCGCGCTCGCGCCTCGCCGAGGACCTGCTCGGACCCATCCTCGAAGTCGTCCGCCCGATCCCCGCGATCGCCCTGGTGCCCGTCGCGATCCTGCTCTTCCCCTCCAACGAACAGGGCATCGTCTTCATCACCTTCACCGCCGCCTTCTTCCCGGTCCTCGTCTCCACCCGGCACGCCGTCCGCGCGCTGACCCCCGGGTGGGAGGAGGCGGTCCGCACCATGGGCGGCGGCCGGTGGCGGATCCTCGGCTCGGTCGTGCTGCCCGGGGCGCTGCCGGGCATCTTCGGCGGACTGTCGGTCGGCATCGGGGTGTCGTGGATCTGTGTGATCTCCGCCGAGATGATCTCCGGTCAGTACGGCGTCGGCTACCGCACCTGGCAGGACTACACGGTCGTCGACTACCCCGGGGTGTTCGTCGGCATGGTCACGATCGGCGTGCTCGGCTGGGCCACGTCCACGGCCGTGGAACTCCTCGGCCGCCGCCTCACCCGCTGGCTGCCCCGCACGTCGTACGTCCCCACCGGCCGGCCCAGGCCGAAGAGTCCCCGATCGGCCGCTCCGGCACCGGCGGCGTCCCCCGCCGTCCCCACCGGACCCGAACCCGAGGAGGCGCGCGATGAGCACCTCGTCTGAGACCCGCGAGACCACCCGTACCGACACCGCCGAGGCGGCCACCGACGCGGCCACCGGTACAGCCGTACGCGGTACCCGGCTCACCCTCCGCTCGGCCACCCTCGGCCGCCCCGACGCCACCGCCCTGGCCGATGTCGACCTGGACGTCCCGCCGGGCGAGATCCTCACCGTCGTCGGCCCCTCGGGCTGCGGCAAGTCGACGCTGCTGCGCACGCTCGCCGGACTGCTGCCCGCGCTGGCCGGAGCCGTCGAGCAGGACGGCCGGCCGACAAGCGGACCGGCGGCGGACCGCGCGCTGGTCTTCCAGGAGGACGCCCTGCTCCCGTGGCGCACCCTGTTGGCCAACGTCGAACTGCCCCTCGCCATCCAGGGCTCACCGCGCGCGGAGCGCGGGAAGCAGGCCGCGGCCTGGCTCGAGCGGGTCGGACTCGCCGACCGCGCCCGGCAGTTGCCGCACCGCGTCTCCGGAGGCCAGCGCCAGCGGGCGCAACTGGCCCGGGCCCTCGCCACGGGTCCGCGCGCCGTCCTCATGGACGAACCCTTCGGCGCCCTCGACGCCCAGACCCGCGCCGGCATGCAGGACCTGCTGGTGGAGGTGCTGCACGGCACGGGCGCGACCGTCGTCTTCGTCACCCACGACGTGGACGAGGCCCTGTTCCTCGGCGACCGCGTGGCCCTCCTCGGCGCGGGCCGCCTCGTCGCCGTACGGGACGTGCCGCGTCCACGCGACCGGGCCGCCCGTGACGACCCGGCGCGCGTGGCCCTGCGGCGCGATGTCCTGACCTCACTGAGCATCTGAAAGGCACCCCGGTGGACACCCTCCTGCAGATCCCCGCGCTCGGCGACGCCGAGGAGCTGACCTGCGACGTCCTCGTCATCGGTGGCGGCACCGCCGGCACCATGGCGGCCCTGACCGCCGCCGAGCGCGGCGCGGACGTCCTGCTCCTGGAGAAGGCCCACGTCCGCCACTCCGGGGCGCTCGCGATGGGCATGGACGGCGTCAACAACGCGGTCATCCCCGGCCGCGCCGAGCCCGACGACTACGTCGCCGAGATCACCCGCGCCAACGACGGCATCGTCGACCAGTCCACCGTCCGCCAGACCGCCACCCGCGGCTTCGCCATGGTGCAGCGCCTGGAGTCGTACGGCGTGAAGTTCGAGAAGGACGAGCACGGCGACTACGCGGTCCGCCAGGTCCACCGTTCCGGCTCCTATGTGCTGCCCATGCCGGAGGGCAAGGACGTCAAGAAGGTGCTGTACCGGCAGCTGCGGCGGCGCGAGATGCGGGAGCGGATCCGTATCGAGAACCGGGTGATGCCGGTGCGCGTGCTGACCTCTCCCGAGGACGGGCGCGCCATCGGGGCGGTCGGCTTCAACACCCGCACAGGGCGGTTCGTCACCGTCCGCGCGGGCGGGGTCGTCCTCGCGACCGGCGCCTGCGGCCGCCTCGGTCTGCCCGCCTCCGGTTACCTGTACGGCACCTACGAGAACCCCACCAACGCGGGCGACGGCTACGCCATGGCTTACCACGCGGGCGCGGAACTGACCGGCATCGAGTGCTTCCAGATCAACCCGCTGATCAAGGACTACAACGGTCCCGCCTGCGCCTACGTCGCCAACCCCTTCGGTGGTTACCAGGTCAACCGGCACGGCGAACGCTTCGTCGACTCCGACTACTGGTCGGGCCAGATGATGGCCGAGTTCGCGGCGGAGGTCGCCAGCGACCGGGGCCCGGTGTACCTGAAGCTGAGCCACCTCCCCGAGGAGTCGATCTCGGCCCTGGAGTCGATCCTGCACTCCACCGAGCGTCCGACCCGGGGCACCTTCCACTCCGGGCGCGGTCACGACTACCGCACGCACGACGTCGAGATGCACATCTCGGAAATCGGGCTGTGCGGCGGCCATTCGGCCTCGGGCGTACGGGTGGACGAACACGCCCGCACGACCGTCCCCCGCCTGTACGCCGCCGGTGACCTGGCCTGCGTCCCGCACAACTACATGATCGGCGCGTTCGTCTTCGGCGACCTGGCCGGCTCCGACGCGGCCCGGTACAAGGCGTACGACGGTGAGCTTCCCGCCGACCAACTGCGCGAGGCGCACGAGCTGATCTACCGCCCGTTGCGCAACCCGCAGGGCCCGCCGCAGCCCCAGGTCGAGTACAAGCTGCGCCGTTTCGTGAACGACTACGTGGCCCCGCCGAAGTCGGGTGCGCGGCTGTCGCTGGCCCTGGAGGCCTTCGAGCGGATGCGCGGCGACATCGCCGAGATGGGTGCCCGCACCCCGCACGAGCTGATGCGGTGCGCCGAGGTCTCCTTCATCCGGGACTGCGCGGAGATGGCCGCGCGCGCCTCGCTGGCCCGTACCGAGTCCCGCTGGGGCCTCTACCACGACCGCCTCGACCACCCTCACCGCGACGACGCCTCCTGGTTCCATCACCTCGATCTGCACAAGTCCCCCTCCGGCGCGATGGAGTTCACGGCCCGGCCCGTGGCTCCGTATCTGGTTCCGGTCGACGAGTTCACCCCCGTCGGCGGCCCGTCCCGGCAGCTCGGCGAGGTACACCCCGAGGAGGTGGCCACGGCCGGTTCGCGGGAGGTGGCGCCCGTCGCCACGGGGTCCGAGGCAGCCGCCCCGCAGTCCACGGACACCTCGGCGCCTCCGACGTCCGAACCCGCCCTCGGTCAGTCCTCCCCCCAGTCGTCCGTTCGTCTCCTCGAACTCGTCGCCCTGGCCGAGGACGAGCCCGGACTCGACTCCCTGTTGCCCTACTTGACCGACACGGTGGCCGCCGTCCGGCGCGAGGCCGTCGCCGTCCTCACCGAGACCGTGCCGTCGGGCACAGGTCCGGCCCTCGCCGAGGCGCTCCGCGACCCCGCCGCGGAGGTGCGTGCCGCCGCGGCGGCCTCGCTGCGCGAACTCGTCGAGACCCTGCCGGCGGAACCGGCCCTGCGCGACGGCCTCGCCGCCGCCCTGGCAGAGCCCGACCCCGTCGTCCGCGCCGCCGCCCTGGACGTGCTGCGCGCCCTGCGCCTCGGTGACGCCGCCCTGTTCGCGGGCTCTCTCACCGACGCCGACATCGCCGTCCGTATCGAGGCCGTCCGCGCCCTGGTCTCCGTCGACGCCGCCGAGGAACTGGCCCGCGCGGCGACCGCCGACCCGTCCCGCGAGGTCCGCGTCACGATCGCCAAGTCCCTGGCCACGGTGGCGGCCGGCTGCCTGAGCGACACCTCGGCGTCCGACGCAGGCTCGATCGCCGACGCCGACCCCGCAGCCGACCCTGACTCCGGCTCCGGCTCGGACCCTGACTCCGGCTCCGGCTCCGGCTCCGGCTCCGGCTCCGGCTCCGGCTCCCCAGACAGCATCGGCTCCGACGCAGGCATCGCCCCCGAGCGCGACGCCGTCCACGCGGCCCTCGTCGGGCTCGTCGACGACCCCGATGCCTTGGTGCGTGCCGCCGCCTACGGGGCGTTGGGCACCACGGGGTGCCCGGCGCCACTCGCCGCGCGAGCCGTGAGCGCTCTGGCGGACCCCGCCTGGCAGGTCCGCGCCGGTGCCGCCACCGCGCTGTCCGTGGCCCACCCCGACACGGCCCTCCCCGTCCTCGCCAAGGCCCTGGCCGACCCGAATGCCGACGTCCGCAAGGCCGCCGTCCTGGCCCTGACCCGGCACCGCGCCTCGGAAGCCGCCCGCGCGGCCCTCGCCACGGCGACGACGGACTCCGACGCGGATGTCAGGGCGTATGCGACGCGCGCTCTATGACCAGCTCACCCGCCGCTTCCGGCAGCGCCCCCGGCCGACTTCCAGGGCGCCCGCGCCCTGTCCCCAGCCCCCTGTCCCCAGTTGCCAGTTGCCAGTCCCCTTGTGACTCCAGTCCGCTACATCCAGTCCTCGGGCTCCGGCTCCTCGTCCATCTCGGGCCAGTAGTCCGGGGCGCCCGGATCCGTTTCGGCAGCCCGAGCGGTGCCACCAGGAGCCGGGCTCTCAGCAGGCCCCGGAGCGGCGGCGGTGCCCGGTGCCCCGCCCAGTGAGGCCAGCACCGCGACCACGCCCTCCCCGTACGTCACCAGCTTCTTCTCGCCGACCCCGCTGATGCCGCCGAGCTGCTGCACCGAGGTCGGCCAGGCCGTGGCGATCTCCCGGAGCGTGGCGTCGTGGAAGATGACGTACGCCGGGACTCCCTGCTCACGGGCCTGCTCGGCACGCCAGGCACGCAGGGCCTCGAAGGCCGGCAGCAGTTCCTCGGGCAGCTCGGCCACGGCAGCCTTGGACTTGCCCCTGCCGGAGGAGGAAGAGCCCGACGCCTTCGACGACGCCGGCTTCTTCGGCTCCTTGCGCAGCGGCACGTCCCGCTCGCGGCGCAACACCGACCCGCTGGCCTCCGTCAGCACCAGCGTGCCGTACTCCCCCTCGACCGCGAGCAGCCCCTGCGCAAGCAACTGCCGTACGACGCCGCGCCATTCGCCCTCGGACAGGTCCTCTCCGATGCCGAAAACCGACAGCTGGTCATGGTCGAACTGAATCACCTTGGCCGAGCGCTTGCCCGTCAGGATGTCGATGATCTGCACCGCGCCGAACTTCTGCCCGCGCTCCCGCTGGAGCCGCACCACCGTCGACAGCACCTTCTGGGCCGCGACGGTGCCGTCCCAGGTCTCCGGAGGTGTGAGGCAGGTGTCGCAGTTGCCGCAGCCGGCCGGCTCCGGTTCCTGGCCGAAGTAGGCGAGGAGCTGGCCGCGGCGGCACCGGGCGGTCTCGCACAGCCCCAGCATCGAGTCCAGGTGGGCGGCGGCCCGCCGGCGGAAGGCTTCGTCACCGTCACCGGACTGGATCAGCTTGCGCTGCTGTATGACGTCGTTCAGGCCGTACGCCATCCATGCGGTGGACGGCAGTCCGTCGCGGCCGCCACGCCCGGTCTCCTGGTAGTAGCCCTCGATCGACTTGGGCAGGTCGAGGTGGGCGACGAACCGTACGTCCGGCTTGTCGATGCCCATGCCGAAGGCGATGGTCGCGCACACGACCAGGCCCTCCTCCCGCAGGAACCGGGACTGGTGGGCCGCGCGCGTGCCCGCGTCCAGACCCGCGTGGTACGGCACCGCCTCGACGCCGTTGCGGGAGAGGAACTCGGCCGTCTTCTCGACGGAGTTGCGTGACAGGCAGTACACGATGCCGGCGTCACCCGCGTGCTCCTCGCGCAGGAAGCTCAGCAGCTGCTTCTTGGGGTCGGCCTTCGGCACGATCCGGTACTGGATGTTGGGCCGGTCGAAGCTCGCCACGAAGTGCCGGGCCGACGGCATGTTCAGCCGCTGGGTGATCTCCTCGTGCGTCGCGCGCGTGGCCGTCGCCGTGAGTGCGAGCCGCGGGACGTCCGGCCAGCGCTCGCCGAGCAGCGAGAGGGACAGGTAGTCGGGGCGGAAGTCGTGGCCCCACTGGGAGACACAGTGCGCCTCGTCGATGGCGAAGACCGCGATCTTGCCGCGGGAGAGGAGGTCGAGGGTGGAGTCCAGGCGCAGCCGCTCCGGCGCCAGGTACAGCAGGTCCAGTTCGCCCGCGAGGAACTCGGCCTCGACCACACGCCGCTCGTGGAAGTCCTGGGTGGAGTTCATGAACCCGGCGTTCACGCCGAGCGCCCGCAGCGCGTCCACCTGGTCCTGCATCAACGCGATCAGTGGCGAGACGACGATGCCGGTGCCTGGCCTGACCAGCGCCGGGATCTGGTAGCACAGCGACTTGCCGCCGCCGGTCGGCATGAGGACGACCGCGTCCCCGCCCGCCACCACGTGCTCGATGACCGCTTCCTGCTCGCCGCGGAAGGCGTCGTATCCGAAGACCCGGTGCAGCGTGGCCAGGGCCTCGCTCTCGGTCCGCTCCGGTGTCCCGGTGATACCTGTCATCTCGCTGATCCCGCCTGTCCCGCCCATCGACTGGTCCCCCGTACGTCGTCCCTCGACCACTGCCTCCACGATAGGGGTCCGGACTGACAGCATCGGAGTTATCCACAGGCTCGATCCGGTGACTCCGGGTGACAGCGTGGAAAAATCCCCGGACTCGATCGCCTGTACGACACCGACGGGCCCGGTTCCCCACCTGGGGAACCGGGCCCGTCGTACAGGCACACGCAGGTCAGCGCATCCGGGCGGAGCGGCTCAGCGCACGAACACTCCCGCCTGGTTCGCCAGGTCCAGGAAGTACTGCGGAGCCACGCCGAGCACCAGCGTGACCGCCACGCCCACCGCGATCGCCGTCATCGTCAGTGGTGACGGAACGGCGACGGTCGGGCCCTCGGGCCGCGGCTCGCTGAAGAACATCAGCACGATCACGCGGATGTAGAAGAACGCCGCGATCGCCGACGAGATCACACCGACCACGACCAGCGGGGCCGCGCCGCCCTCGGCCGCCGCCTTGAACACGGCGAACTTACCGGTGAACCCGGAGGTCAGCGGGATACCGGCGAAGGCCAGCAGGAACACCGCGAACACGGCCGCCACCAGGGGGGACCTGCGCCCGAGCCCGGCCCACTTGGACAGGTGGGTCGCCTCGCCGCCGGCGTCACGCACGAGGGTGACCACCGCGAACGCGCCGATCGTCACGAACGAGTACGCGGCCAGGTAGAAGAGCACCGACGAGACGCCGTCCGGGGTGGTCGCGATGACACCCGCGAGGATGAATCCGGCGTGCGCGATGGACGAGTACGCCAGCAGCCGCTTGATGTCGGTCTGCGTGATCGCGACGATCGCGCCGCCCAGCATGGTGACGATCGCGACGCCCCACATGACCGGACGCCAGTCCCAGCGCAGGCCGGGCAGGACGACATAGAGCAGGCGCAGCAGCGCGCCGAAGGCGGCCACCTTGGTCGCCGCGGCCATGAAACCGGTGACCGGGGTCGGCGCACCCTGGTAGACGTCGGGCGTCCACATGTGGAACGGCACCGCGCCCACCTTGAACAGCAGCCCCATGACGATCATCGCGGCGCCGACGAGGAGCAGCGCGTCGTTGCCCATGGTGTCGGCGAGCGCCGGGTTCACGTTCTGGACGGTGCCGTCGACGACCTGCGCGATCGTGCCGTACGACACCGAGCCCGCGTACCCGTACAGCAGTGCGATGCCGAAGAGGGTGAACGCGGAGGCGAACGCACCGAGGAGGAAGTACTTGACCGCGGCCTCCTGCGACATGAGCCGCTTGCGGCGGGCCAGTGCGCACAGGAGGTACAGGGGCAGCGAGAAGACTTCCAGGGCGATGAAGAGGGTCAGCAGGTCGTTGGCCGACGGGAAGACCAGCATGCCGGCGACCGCGAACAGCAGCAGCGGGAAGACCTCGGTCGTCGTGAACCCGGCCTTGACCGCGGCCTGTTCACTGTCGCTGCCGGGCACGGAGGCCGCCTGGGCGGCGAAGGAGTCGACCCGGTTGCCGTGCACCTCGGGGTCGAGGCGCCGTTCGGCGAAGGTGAACAGGCCGACCAGGGAGGCCAGCAGGATCGTGCCCTGAAGGAAGAGGGCCGGCCCGTCGACCGCGATCGCGCCCATGGCCGCGATGCGTGCCTTCGTGGTGCCGTATCCGCCCTCCGCCAGCGCGACCACCGCGGCGAAGGCGGCGGTCAGCGCCACGACGGATACGAACAGTTGTACGTAGTAGCGGTGCTTGCGCGGCACGAAGGCCTCGACCAGCACTCCGATGATCGCCGCACCCACGACGATCAGGGTGGGCGACAATTGCCCGTACTCGATCTTCGGCGAGTCGATCTTCGAGATCGGTTCGGCCGCGGTTGCCGCCGTTGTCCACAGGCTGTGGACGGCTGATGCGCTCACTTGGCCGCCTCCACCTCGGGCTGGGGGTCCTTCTTGTGTACGTCGGACAAGGTCTGCTTGACCGCCGGGTTCACGATGTCCGTGAGGGGCTTCGGGTAGACGCCCAGGAAGATCAACAGCACGATCAGCGGGGCGACGACCACGAGCTCACGCGCGCGTAGGTCGGGCATCGTCGAGACCTCGGGCTTCACCGGGCCCGTCATCGTCCGCTGGTAGAGGACGAGGGTGTAGAGCGCGGCGAGAACGATGCCGAAGGTGGCGATGATGCCGATCGCCGGGTAGCGCGCGAAGGTGCCGACCAGGACCAGGAACTCACTCACGAAGGGCGCGAGTCCCGGCAGCGAGAGCGTCGCCAGACCGCCGATCAGGAAGGTGCCGGCGAGCACCGGGGCGACCTTCTGCACCCCGCCGTAGTCCGCGATGAGCCGCGAGCCGCGCCGGGAGATCAGGAAGCCGGCGACCAGCATCAGGGCGGCCGTCGAGATGCCGTGGTTGACCATGTAGAGCGTCGCGCCGGACTGGCCCTGGCTGGTCATCGCGAAGATGCCCAGGATGATGAACCCGAAGTGCGAGATCGACGCGTACGCCACCAGCCGCTTGATGTCCCGCTGACCCACGGCGAGCAGCGCCCCGTAGATGATGCTGATCACCGCGAGGACGAGGATGGCCGGCGTCGCCCACTTGCTCGCCTCCGGGAACAGCTGGAGGCAGAACCGGAGCATCGCGAAGGTGCCCACCTTGTCGACGACCGCCGTGATGAGCACGGCGACCGGGGTGGTCGCCTCACCCATGGCGTTGGGCAGCCAGGTGTGCAGCGGCCACAGGGGCGCCTTCACCGCGAAGGCGAAGAAGAAGCCGAGGAACAGCCAGCGTTCGGTGTTCGTCGCCATGTCGAGCGTTCCGTTGGCGCGGGCCTCGGCGATCTCCGTGAGCGAGAAGTTCCCGGCGACCACATAGAGGCCGATCACCGCGGCCAGCATGATCAGGCCGCCGACCAGGTTGTACAGGAGGAACTTCACAGCCGCGTACGACCGTTGCGTGGACGCCGCCTCCTCACCGTGCTCGTGGGCACGGTCCCCGAAGCCGCCGATGAGGAAGTACATCGGGATCAGCATGGCTTCGAAGAAGATGTAGAAGAGGAAGACGTCGGTCGCCTCGAAGGAGATGATCACCATCGCCTCGACGGCCAGGATCAGGGCGAAGAAGCCCTGCGTCGGCCGCCAGCGCCCCGCAGCGAAGCTGCCGAGAGACGCGTCGCCCGTCTCCAGCGGGTCGGCGTCGTGCCAGCCCGCGAGGATGATGAACGGGATCAGCAGCGCGGTCAGCGCGAGGAGCGCGACCCCGATGCCGTCCACACCCAGCTCGTACCTGACCCCGAAGTCCTTGATCCAGGAGTGGGATTCGGTGAGCTGGTAACGGCCGCCGTCCGGGTCGAAGCGGACCAGGACGACGATCGCCAGGGCGAGTGTCGCCAGGGAGAACACCAAGGCCAGCGATTTGGCGGCGTTGCGCCGGGCGGCCGGTACGGCGGCCGTGACGACCGCCCCGATCGCCGGGAGCGCCGCCGTCGCTGTCAGCAGAGGAAAGGACATCGGTATCAGACCGCCCTCATCAGCAGGGTCGCGGCGATGAGGACCGCCGCACCGCCGAACATCGAGACCGCGTACGACCGCGCGAAGCCGTTCTGGAGTCGGCGCAGCCGCCCGGAGAGGCCGCCGACCGAGGCCGCCGTGCCGTTGACGACTCCGTCGACCAGGGTGTGATCGACGTAGACCAGGGAGCGCGTGAGGTGCTCGCCGCCGCGGACCAGGACGACGTGGTTGAAGTCGTCCTGGAGGAGGTCGCGCCGGGCGGCCCGGGTCAGCAGCGACCCGCGCGGGGCGACGACCGGCACGGGGCGTCGGCCGTACTGGGCGTAGGCGACCGCCACGCCGATGACGAGCACCACCATGGTGGCGAGGGTGACCGTCAGGGCGCTGATCGGGGAGTCGCCGTGGCTGTGGCCCGTGACGGGCTCCAGCCAGTGCAGGAAGCGGTCGCCGATGCTGAAGAAGCCGCCCGCGAAGACCGATCCGAAGGCCAGCACGATCATCGGGATGGTCATGGACCTGGGCGACTCGTGCGGGTGCGGCTCATGTCCCTCGGCGTCGGGCTGCCAGCGCTTCTCGCCGAAGAACGTCATCAGCATCACGCGCGTCATGTAGTACGCGGTGACGGCCGCGCCTAGCAGGGCGCAACCGCCGAGGATCCAGCCCTCGGTGCCGCCTTTGGCGAACGCCGCCTCGATGATCTTGTCCTTGGAGAAGAAGCCGGACAGGCCCGGGAAGCCGATGATGGCGAGGTAGCCGAGTCCGAAGGTGACGAAGGTGATCGGCATGTAGGTGCGCAGGCCGCCGTACTTGCGCATGTCGACCTCGTCGTTCATGCCGTGCATGACCGATCCAGCACCGAGGAACAGCCCGGCCTTGAAGAAGCCGTGTGTCACCAGGTGCATGATCGCGAAGACGTAGCCGATGGGGCCGAGGCCCGCGGCCAGCACCATGTAGCCGATCTGCGACATGGTCGAGCCGGCCAGCGCCTTCTTGATGTCGTCCTTCGCGCAACCGACGATCGCACCGAACAGCAGCGTGACGGCACCGACGACGGTGACGACCAACTGCGCGTCGGGTGCGCCGTTGAAGATGGCCGCCGAGCGGACGATCAGGTACACGCCCGCCGTCACCATCGTCGCCGCGTGGATGAGGGCCGAGACCGGCGTGGGGCCCTCCATAGCGTCCCCGAGCCAGGACTGGAGCGGCACCTGGGCGGACTTGCCGCAGGCGGCGAGCAGCAGCATCAGGGCGATGGCGGTCAGCTTGCCCTCGCTCGCGTCACCCGCGATGCCGGGCTCGCCTTCCGTCCCCAGCAGCGGGCCGAAGGCGAAGGTCCCGAAGGTGGTGAACATCAGCATGATGGCGATCGACAGGCCGATGTCGCCGACGCGGTTGACCAGGAAGGCCTTCTTCGCGGCGGTGGCGGCGCTGGGCTTGTGCTGCCAGAAGCCGATGAGCAGGTAGGACGCGAGCCCGACGCCTTCCCAGCCGACGTACAGCAGCAGGTAGTTGTCGGCGAGGACGAGCAGCAGCATCGCCGCCAGGAACAGGTTCAGGTAGCCGAAGAAGCGGCGGCGCCGCTCGTCGTGCTCCATGTACCCGACCGAGTACAGGTGGATCAGCGAGCCGACGCCCGTGATCAGCAGCACGAACGTCATCGACAGCTGGTCGAGGCGGAAGGCGACGTCCGCCTGGAAGCCCTCGACCGGGATCCAGCTGAACAAGTGCTGCGTCAGCGTCCGGTCCTCGGCGTCCTTGCTCAGCAGGTCGCTGAAGAGGATGACGCCGAACACGAAGGAGACGGACGACAGGAGCGTGCCGATCCAGTGGCCGACGGCGTCGAGCCGACGGCCGCCGACCAGAAGGACGGCCGCTCCGAGCAGGGGCGCCGCGATCAGCAGCGCAATCAGGTTCTCCACGTTTCTTCCGACCCCTTACAGCTTCATCAGGCTGGCGTCGTCGACCGAGGCCGAGTGGCGGGAACGGAACAGCGACACGATGATCGCGAGTCCGACCACGACCTCCGCGGCGGCGACGACCATCGTGAAGAAGGCGATGATCTGGCCGTCGAGATTGCCGTGCATCCGGGAGAAGGTGACGAACGCGAGGTTGCAGGCGTTGAGCATGAGCTCGATGCACATGAAGACGACGATCGCGTTGCGCCTGATCAGCACACCGGTCGCACCGATCGTGAACAACAGGGCCGCGAGGTAGAGGTAGTTGACGGGGTTCACTTCGAGGCCTCCTCGGTCCGCTTCAGGTGTGGCGGCTCGATCGCGGACCGCTCCAGGCGCTCCTCGGCACGCTGCTCCAGGGCCTTGAGGTCGTTCAGCGCCTCGGTGGACACGTCCCGGACCTGACCGCGCTCGCGAAGCGTCTTGCTGACCGTGAGCTCCGACGGGGTGCCGTCGGGCAGCAGACCCTGGACGTCCACGGCGTTGTGCCGCGCGTACACGCCCGGGGCGGGCAGCGGCGGTACGTGCTTGCCCTCACGGACACGCTGTTCGGCCAGCTCCCGCTGGGTCTTGGCCCGCTCGGTGCGCTCGCGGTGGGTGAGCACCATGGCGCCGACGGTGGCCGTGATGAGCAGAGCGCCGGTGATTTCGAAGGCGAAGACGTACTTGGTGAAGATGAGGGCGGCGAGGCCCTCCACATTGCCGTTCGCGTTCGCCTCGGCGAGGCCGTTGAACTCCGTCAGGGAGGCGTTGCCGATGCCGGCGATCAGCAGGATGCCGAAGCCGAGGCCACTGACGAGGGCCAGCCAGCGCTGGCCCTTGATGGTCTCCTTCAGGGAGTCCGCCGCGGTGACGCCGACGAGCATCACCACGAACAGGAACAGCATCATGATCGCGCCGGTGTAGACGACGATCTGCACGATGCCCAGGAAGTAGGCGCCGTTGGCGAGGTAGAACACCGCCAGGACGATCATGGTGCCGGCGAGGCAGAGCGCGCTGTGCACGGCCCTCCTCATGAAGACGGTGCACAGGGCGCCGATCACCGCGACGGTGCCGAGCACCCAGAACTGGAAGGCCTCGCCGGTCGAGGTGGAGTAGGCGGCGAGTTGCGCGCTCATCGGCCCACCACCTTCTGCGACGCCGGCTCGTCCGCGCCGGACGTGGCGGCGGCCTCCTGCGGGTCCTCGCCCTTGGAGACGGCCGGCTGCCGCTCCGTGCCGGGCGCCGCCTCCGTCACCAGCCCCCGGTAGTAGTCCTGCTCGTCCGTACCCGGGTAGATCGCGTGGGGCGAGTCGACCATGCCCTCTTCGAGGCCGGCGAGCAGTTGTTCCTTCGTGTAGATCAGGTTGGCGCGGCTGGAGTCGGCGAGCTCGAACTCGTTGGTCATCGTCAACGCGCGCGTGGGGCATGCCTCGATGCACAGACCGCACAGGATGCAGCGGGCGTAGTTGATCTGATACACCCGCCCGTACCGCTCGCCCGGCGAGTAGCGCTCCTCGTCGGTGTTGTCCGCGCCCTCGACATAGATGGCGTCGGCGGGGCAGGCCCAGGCGCACAGCTCGCAGCCGACGCACTTCTCCAGGCCGTCCGGATGGCGGTTGAGCTGGTGCCGTCCGTGGAACCGGGGAGCGGTGGTCTTCTGCTGCTCCGGGTACTGCTCGGTCAGCCGCTTCTTGAACATGGCCTTGAAGGTCACGGCGAAGCCGGCCACGGGGTTCTGGAAACCGGGCTTGGTCTCCTTGGGCTCCTCAGCCATCGGACGCCTCCTTTCCATCCAGCGATCCGTCACTCACAGTGTCCACTCCACCACTGACAATGAGCTCTCGCTCCTGGTGCGGGCGGCGCCTGGGCACCGGCGGCAACTCCTGTCCCGGCAGTGGCGGTACGGGGAATCCGCCCGCCATCGGGTCGAAGCCGGCAGGTTCGGCGGGGGCCTGCGCTTCCTTTTCTCCGTTGCGGAACATGTCCGCGATGAAGGACAGCAGCAACAGGACCAGGACACCGCCGCAGACGTAGAGGGCGATCTCGACGAAGTCGTAGTTCTCGTTGCGCAGGGTCCGTACGGTCGCGACGAGCATCAGCCACGTCACCGAGACCGGGATCAGGACCTTCCAGCCGAGCTTCATCAACTGGTCGTAGCGGACGCGGGGCAGCGTGCCGCGCAGCCAGATGAAGAGGAACAGCAGCAGCTGCACCTTGGCGATGAACCAGAGCATCGGCCACCAGCCGTGGTTCGCGCCCTCCCAGAAGGTGCTGATCGGCCAGGGAGCCCGCCAGCCGCCGAGGAAGAGCGTGGTCGACACCGCGGAGACCGTGATCATGTTCGCGTACTCGGCGAGCATGAAGATCGCGAACTTGATCGACGAGTACTCGGTGTTGAAGCCGCCGACCAGGTCGCCCTCGGACTCCGGCATGTCGAAGGGGGCGCGGTTGGTCTCGCCGACCATCGTGACGATGTAGAGGATGAAGGAGACCGGCAGCAGCAGGATGTACCAGCGGTCCTGCTGCTGCTCGACGATCGTCGACGTCGACATCGACCCCGAGTAGAGGAACACCGAGGCGAACGAGGCGCCCATGGCGATCTCGTAGGAGATCATCTGCGCGCAGGACCGCAGACCGCCCAGCAGCGGATAGGTGGAGCCGGAACTCCAGCCCGCCAGCACGATGCCGTAGATGCCGATCGAGGCGCACGCGAGGATGTAGAGCATCGCGATCGGCAGGTCGGTCAGCTGCATCGTGGTGCGCTGGCCGAAGATCGAGACCTCGTTGCCCGCCGGGCCGAAGGGGATCACCGCGATCGCCATGAAGGCCGGGATGGCCGCGATGATCGGCGCGAGGATGTACACCACCTTGTCCGCGCGCTTGACGATGAGGTCTTCCTTCAGCATCAGCTTGATGCCGTCGGCGAGCGACTGGAGCATGCCCCAGGGGCCGTGCCGGTTGGGGCCGACGCGCAGCTGCATCCAGGCGACGACTTTCCGCTCCCAGACGATGGCGAACAGCACGGACAGCAGCAGGAAGGCGAAGCAGAAGACCGCCTTGACGACGACCAGCCACCAGGGGTCGCGGCCGAACATCGAGAGGTCCTCAGCAGCGAAGTACGGGCTCATGCCTCCACCTCCTTGGGGGCGTCGGCGATGAGCGTCGCCGGGCCGATGCGGACAAGGGCGCCGGGCGTCGCCCCGGAGTCGGAGGCGACACCTCCACCCGTGGAGTTCAGCGGAAGCCAGACCACCCGATCGGGCATCGAAGTGATCAGCAGCGGGAGTTCGACCGACCCCGCGGGCCCGGTCACGGCGAGGACGTCACCGTCCTTGACGCCCACCTCGGCGGCCGTCGCGGGCGACACACGCGCGTGTGCGGCATGCCGCGTCCCGGCGAGCGCCTCGTCGCCCTGCTGGAGGACACCCTGGTCGAGCAGCAGGCGGTGACCGGCGAGGACGGCCTCCCCCGCGGCGGGACGCGGCAGACGGGCGGCGGTCCCGAGGGACTCGGTGGCCCGCGGCCCGTCCCACGCGCCGAGCCGGTCGAGCTCCCCGCGCGCGGTGCGCAGGTCCGGCAGGCCGAGATGGACGTCCATGGCGTCGGCGAGCATCTGGAGCACGCGCGCGTCGGAGGGCGCGGGACGGCGTGTCATCTGGTCGGGCTTCAGTGCCGCCTCGAAGAAACGGACCCGGCCCTCCCAGTTGAGGAAGGCGCCCGCCTTCTCGGCGACCGCGGCCACCGGGAGGACGACATCGGCGTGCTCGGTGACCTCACCGGGCCGCAACTCCAGCGACACGACGAAGCCGGCCTCGGCGAGCGCCGCACGCGCGCGTGCCGGGTCGGGCAGGTCCGCGACCTCGACGCCCGCGACGAGCAGCGCCTGAAGTTCGCCGGACGCGGCGGCCTCGACGATCTGCCCGGTGTCCCGGCCGTGACGGTGCGGAAGTTCGGCCAGGCCCCAGGCCGCGGCGACCTCGTCACGCGCGCGTGGGTCGGTGGCCGGACGACCGCCCGGCAGCAGCGACGGCAGTGCGCCCGCCTCGATCGCGCCCCGCTCGCCGGCCCGGCGCGGAATCCACACCAGTCGGGCGCCGGTCGCCGAGGCGGCCCGCACGGCGGCGGTGAGACCACCGGCCACACCGGCCAGCCGCTCGCCGACGACGATCACCGCGCCTTCGGCCCGCAGCGCCTCGGCGGCCCTGCCGCCCGCGTCCTCCAGGCCGACGCCGCCCGCGAGCGCGTCCAGCCAGTCCGTCTCGGTGCCAGGTGCGGCCGACAGCAGCGTGCCGCCCGCCTTCGTCAGGCCCCGGGTCGCGTGCGTGGCCAGCGAGAACACCCGCTGTCCGTGCTTGCGCCAGGCCTTGCGCAGCCTCAGGAAGACGCCGGGCGCCTCCTCCTCCGACTCGAACCCGACCAGCAGAACGGCGGGCGCCTTCTCCAGGAAGGTGTACGTGACGCCCGTACCGTCGAGGTCACGGCCGCGACCGGCGACGTGGGCGGCCAGGAAGTCGGCCTCCTCGCCGCTGTGCACACGCGCGCGGAAGTCGATGTCGTTGGTGTCGAGCGCCACGCGCGTGAACTTGCTGTACGCGTAGGCGTCCTCGATGGTGAGGCGGCCGCCGGTCAGGACACCGGTCCTGCCGCGCGACGCCAGCAGGCCCTGAGCCGCGATCTGCAACGCCTCCGGCCAGGAAGCCGGTACGAGGTCCCCCTCGGCGTCGCGCACCAGAGGCGTCTCGAGCCGGTCCCGCTGCTGGGGGTACCGGAACGCGAAGCGCCCCTTGTCGCAGATCCACTCCTCGTTGACCTCGGGGTCGTTGGCGGCCAGGCGCCGCATGACCTTGCCGCGCCGGTGGTCGGTGCGCGTGGCGCAGCCGCCGGAACAGTGCTCGCAGACCGACGGCGAGGAGACCAGGTCGAAGGGCCGGGAGCGGAATCGGTACGCCGCCGAGGTCAGCGCGCCGACCGGGCAGATCTGGATGGTGTTGCCGGAGAAGTACGACTCGAAGGGGTCGCCCTCACCGGTCCCCACCTGCTGGAGCGCGCCCCGCTCGATCAGCTCGATCATCGGGTCGCCCGCCACCTGGTTGGAGAACCGGGTGCAGCGCGCGCACAGCACGCACCGCTCACGGTCGAGCAGCACCTGTGTGGAGATCGGCAGGGGCTTCTCGTACGTCCGTTTCCTGCCCTCGAAGCGGGACTCGGCCTGGCCGTGCGACATGGCCTGGTTCTGGAGGGGGCACTCGCCGCCCTTGTCGCAGACCGGGCAGTCCAGCGGGTGGTTGATGAGGAGCAGCTCCATCACACCGTGCTGTGCCTTCTCGGCCACCGGTGAGCTGAGCTGGGTCTTCACCACCATGCCGTCCGTGCACGTGATCGTGCAGGACGCCATCGGCTTGCGCTGGCCCTCGACCTCGACGATGCACTGCCGGCACGCGCCGACCGGATCGAGGAGGGGATGGTCGCAGAAGCGCGGGATCTCGATGCCGAGTCGTTCGGCGGCCCGGATGACCAGGGTGCCCTTGGGCACGCTGATCTCGGCGCCGTCGATCGTCAGCGTCACGAGATCTTCCGGGGGGACCGCCGCCTCGCCGCCTCCGGAGGGAGCGCTGGTGGTCACCGTCATGCGTTCACCTCCGTGTGCTTGTCCGCCCAGACCGTCGACCTGGCCGGGTCGAAGGGGCAGCCGCGGCCCGTGATGTGCTGCTCGTACTCCTCGCGGAAGTACTTGAGCGAGGAGAAGATCGGCGAGGCGGCGCCGTCGCCGAGGGCGCAGAAGGACTTGCCGTTGATGTTGTCGGCGATGTCGTTGAGCTTGTCGAGGTCGGAGAGGGCTCCCTTGCCGGCCTCGATGTCCCGCAGCAACTGCACGAGCCAGTACGTTCCTTCACGGCACGGGGTGCACTTGCCGCAGGACTCGTGGGCGTAGAACTCGGTCCACCGGGTGACGGCCCGCACGACGCAGGTCGTCTCGTCGAAGCACTGGAGTGCTTTGGTGCCGAGCATGGAACCCGCGGCACCCACTCCTTCGTAGTCGAGAGGGACGTCGAGGTGCTCCTCGGTGAACATCGGCGTCGAGGAGCCTCCCGGTGTCCAGAACTTGAGCCGGTGCCCGGGTCGCATGCCGCCGCTCATCTCGAGGAGCTGGCGGAGGGTGATGCCGAGCGGGGCCTCGTACTGGCCGGGGCCGGCGACATGGCCGCTGAGCGAGTAGAGCGTGAAGCCCGGGGACTTCTCGCTTCCCATCGACCTGAACCATTCTTTGCCGTTTTGCAGAATCGCGGGAACTGACGCGATCGATTCGACGTTATTCACCACAGTCGGGCACGCATAGAGGCCCGCGACAGCAGGGAAAGGGGGGCGCAGCCGCGGTTGACCACGGCGGCCTTCGAGCGAGTCGAGCAGCGCGGTCTCCTCACCGCAGATGTACGCGCCGGCGCCGGCGTGCACGGTGAGTTCGAGATCGAGTCCGCTGCCCAGGACGTTCTCGCCGAGGTAACCCGCCGCGTAGGCCTCGCGCACGGCCTCGTGCAACCGCCGCAGCACAGGGACGACTTCACCACGCAGATAGATGAAGGCATGAGACGACCTGATGGCATAACACGCGATCACAATGCCCTCGATGAGGCTGTGCGGGTTCGCGAAGAGGAGCGGGATGTCCTTGCAGGTCCCGGGCTCCGATTCGTCGGCGTTGACAACTAGATAGTGCGGCTTTCCATCACCCTGGGGAATGAACTGCCATTTCATTCCCGTCGGGAATCCCGCGCCGCCCCGCCCTCGCAGACCGGAGTCCTTGACGTAGGCGATCAGGTCGTCCGGCGACATGGCGAGCGCCTTGCGGAGGCCCTCGTACCCTTCGTGCCTTCGGTAGACGTCCAGACTCCAGGACCGGTCCTCGTCCCAGAAGGCCGACAGCACGGGTGCGAGCAGCTTCTCCGGGCTGCTGCCTTTCAACTCGGGTGCCAAGGTCATCACTCCCCCTCCTCGGCGGTAGGCCCTGCCGGGTGGGCCGGGTCGGAGGCCGACGTGTCCTGAGGCGCGTCGTGCGAACTCTGGTGCTCCGCGGGCGACGGCTCGTGCACCGCCCGGTCCTGCGGCTCGTCGTGCGGGGCGCCGTCCCGCGGGTGGACCACGCGCGCGGGTGCGGTCTCTCCCCTTGCCAGGCGAAGACCCACCAGCGACGCCGGTCCGGCACTGCCGCTCGCCTCGACGGCCCCGTCCCGCTCGTCGGGGAAGCCCGCCAGGATCCGCGCGGTCTCCTTGAAGGTGCACAGCGGCGCACCGCGCGTCGGGGAGACGGTGTGACCGATCCGCAGGTCGTCCACCAGGCGCTTCGCGCTCTGCACGGTCTGGTTGTCGAAGAACTCCCAGTTGACCATCACGACCGGCGCGAAGTCACAGGCCGCGTTGCACTCGATGTGCTCCAGGGTGATCTTGCCGTCGTCGGTGGTCTCGCCGTTGCCGATGCCCAGGTGCTCCTGGAGCTGTTCGAAGATCGCGTCGCCGCCCATCACCGCGCACAGCGTGTTGGTGCAGACACCCACCTGGTAGTCACCGCTGGGGCGGCGGCGGTACATGGTGTAGAAGGTGGCGACCGCGGTGACCTCGGCCGTGGTCAGTTCCAGCACGTCCGCGCAGAACCGCATCCCGGTGCGCGTGACGTGTCCCTCCTCCGACTGCACGAGATGCAGCAACGGCAGGAGCGCGGACCTGGAGTCGGGATAGCGGGCGATGATCTCGCGCGCATCCGCCTCCAGCCGGGCCCGGACGTCGTCCGGGTAGGCGGGCGCGGGCAGTTCGGGCATACCCAGGCTGACGCCCCGCTCGGAAGAAGAGGTGGTCACCGGTCGACGCCTCCCATTACGGGGTCGATGGAGGCTACGGCGACGATGACGTCGGCGACCTGGCCGCCCTCGCACATCGCTGCCATGGCCTGAAGGTTGGTGAAGGACGGGTCCCGGAAGTGGACCCGGTAGGGGCGGGTGCCTCCGTCGGAGACGGCGTGCACCCCGAGTTCGCCCTTGGGTGACTCGACGGCCGCGTACGCCTGTCCCGGCGGGACGCGGAAGCCCTCGGTCACCAGCTTGAAGTGGTGGATCAGGGCCTCCATGGAGGTGCCCATGATCTTCTTGATGTGGTCGAGGGAGTTGCCGAGACCGTCGGGGCCCAGGGCGAGCTGGGCGGGCCAGGCGATCTTCCGGTCGGCGACCATGACGGGACCGGGCTGCAGCCGGTCCAGGCACTGCTCGACGATGCGGAGCGACTGGCGCATCTCCTCCAGGCGGACCAGGAAGCGGCCGTAGGAGTCGCAGGAGTCGGCGGTCGGGACATCGAAGTCGTATGTCTCGTAGTCGCAGTACGGCTGCGCCTTGCGCAGGTCGTGCGGGAGGCCGGTGGACCGCAGGATCGGGCCGGTGGCGCCGAGGGCCATGCAGCCGGCCAGGTCGAGATACCCGACGTCCTGCATACGGGCCTTGAAGATGGGGTTCCCGGTGGCGAGCTTGTCGTACTCGGGGAGGTTCTTCTTCATCTTCTTCACGAACTCGCGGATCTGGTCCACCGCGCCGGGCGGCAGGTCCTGGGCGAGTCCGCCGGGGCGGATGAACGCGTGGTTCATCCGCAGGCCCGTGATGAGCTCGTAGATATCGAGAATCAATTCACGATCACGGAATCCGTAGATCATGATCGTGGTGGCACCGAGTTCCATGCCGCCCGTGGCGATGCACACCAGGTGGGAGGACATCCGGTTCAGCTCCATCAGGAGCACCCGGATGATCTTGGTCCGCTCGGTGATCTGGTCCTCGATGCCGAGGAGCTTCTCGACGGCGAGACAGTAGGCGGTCTCGTTGAAGAAGGACGTCAGGTAGTCCATGCGCGTCACGAACGTGGTGCCCTGGGTCCACGTGCGGTACTCGAGGTTCTTCTCGATACCGGTGTGGAGGTAGCCGATGCCGCAGCGGGCCTCGGTGACCGTCTCGCCCTCGATCTCCAGGATCAGGCGGAGCACCCCGTGGGTGGAGGGGTGCTGAGGACCCATGTTGACGATGATGCGCTCGTCGTCGGCGCGGGTCGCGGACTGGACGACCTCGTCCCAGTCGCCACCGGTGACCGTATATACAGCGCCCTCGGTGGTCTCACGGGCGGATGCTGACTGCGTGCTCATGAGTACGACCTCCGCTGGTCCGGAGCCGGGATCTGGGCGCCCTTGTACTCGACGGGGATGCCGCCGAGGGGGTAGTCCTTGCGCTGCGGGTGGCCCTGCCAGTCGTCCGGCATCATGATCCGCGTCAGGGCCGGGTGACCGTCGAAGACGATCCCGAAGAAGTCGTAGGTCTCGCGTTCGTGCCAGTCGTTGGTGGGATACACGGAGACCAGGGACGGGATGTGCGGGTCGGCGTCCGGCGCGCTGACCTCCAGGCGGATCAACCGGTTGTGGGTGATCGAGCGCAGGTGGTAGACGGCGTGCAGCTCGCGGCCCTTGTCGTTCGGGTAGTGCACGGCGCTGACGCCGGTACAGAGCTCGAAGCGCAGGGCCGGGTCGTCGCGCAGGGTGCGGGCGACACGGAGCAGGTGCTCGCGCTCGATGTGGAACGTGAGCTCGTCGCGGTCGACGATCGTCTTCTCGATCGCGTTGCCGGGGAGCAGACCCTGCTCCTCCAGCGCGCCCTCGAGTTCGTCGGCGACCTCGTCGAACCAGCCGCCGTAGGGCCGGCTCGCCGAGCCCGGGAGCCGTACGGAGCGGACCAGGCCGCCGTATCCGGAGGTGTCGCCGCCGTTGTCGGCGCCGAACATGCCGCGCTGGACGCGGATCTCCTCGCCGCCCTGTCCGCGCTGGCCGGGGAGGTTGGAGGCGGAGAGATCCTTCTCGGGGTTCACCCCATTCGAGGAGCCGTTCGCGCCGTGGGTGCCGTTCGCGTCGCTCACCGCAGCAGCCCCTTCATCTCGATCATGGGCAGGGCCTTGAGCGCCGCTTCCTCCGCCTCGCGGGCCGCCTCCTCGGCGTTCACGCCGAGCTTGGTGTTCTGGATCTTGTGGTGGAGCTTGAGGATCGCGTCCATCAGCATCTCGGGGCGCGGCGGGCAGCCCGGGAGGTAGATGTCGACGGGCACGATGTGGTCGACGCCCTGGACGATCGCGTAGTTGTTGAACATGCCGCCGGAGGAGGCGCACACGCCCATGGAGATGACCCACTTGGGGTTCGGCATCTGGTCGTAGACCTGCCGGAGCACCGGCGCCATCTTCTGGCTCACCCGGCCGGCGACGATCATGAGGTCCGCCTGGCGGGGCGAACCCCGGAAGACCTCCATACCGAAGCGCGCCAGGTCGTAGCGGCCGGCGCCGGTGGTCATCATCTCGATGGCACAGCAGGCGAGGCCGAACGTGGCGGGGAAGACGGACGCCTTGCGCACCCAGCCCGCGGCCTGCTCGACGGTGGTCAGCAGGAATCCGCTCGGCAGCTTTTCTTCGAGTCCCATGGCTAAAGGCCCCTCAGTCCCATTCCAGGCCGCCGCGCCGCCATACGTACGCGTACGCGACGAAGACGGTGAGCACGAAGAGCAACATCTCCACGAGCCCGAAAACACCCAGGGCGTCGAAGGTGACGGCCCAGGGGTAGAGGAAGACGATCTCGATGTCGAAGACGATGAAGAGCATCGCCGTCAGGTAGTACTTGATGGGGAAGCGCCCGCCGCCGGCCGGCGTGGGGGTCGGCTCGATACCGCACTCGTAGGCCTCGAGCTTGGCGCGGTTGTACCGCTTCGGCCCGATCAACGTGGCCATGACCACGGAGAAGATCGCAAAGCCTGCCCCGAGGGCTCCCAGTACGAGGATGGGCGCATACGCGTTCACCGCTCCTCGCTCCTCTCAGTCGGCACTGACTGCTGGCGATGACGTCGGACTGGGCAGCCCCGCAAGTTCCACGGCCACCGCCCGTCCCGGCGAAGATCGCGAACATGTGAAGCAGGTCACAAGCCCAACTGCCTCGCATCTTATGCCCGCCGCTCTGTGATCTGCGACACGGGGTATTACACAAGCTTTGTGATCTCCACCACCTGACGAAGGATCATGAAGTCATATCGGCAGTGATCTTCATACGTGAAGCGTCAGAGTGATCACAAGAAGTGACATTTGCGCCCGTCACCGCAGGAATCGCGGGTCGTCTCCATATCAAGAGGCTTCCCTTGCATGCAAATTGGCGATGGACGCGGGGCCCTGATAGAGGCACGCATTCACACATCAGGGGGAGACGGAGTCGGGGTGTGGACGCGTGTACGCGCTCACAAGCGGAGGCGGCCGTGCCGGACACGCGAGACGCGGCCCTTGCGGTGACCGTTCCGTGACCTCCGCCACACTCGTGAGAGGCGCCTAAGAACGGGGCTTGGCCAACGGTCTCCACCGGTGGTAGGTGGCGGGCAATCCGGGCGTAACGACGAAAGTCCATGATCACAGGCTTGATCACCTGCGTCCGCAATGTCCGTTACGGCGTCAATAAAGAACCCAGGCCAGGGAATTTGGGGCGCCCATTGAACAACTGTGGCGCAGCACACGTTTCTTGAAGGTATGGAGGAGCCCCTGATACCGGTTGTACCCATGTCCCTCACCGCTCACATACGCAGCCACCGGAAACCCCGCCGCAGCGCGTCGACGATCGCGATGCGGGCCGGAGTCGCCAGTGGTGTCCTCGGCACGCTGGCCGTCGCCACAGCAGCCGGCACGGCCAACGCCGCCGAGCCGGTGACGCAGACGCTCGAACTGCCCGTTCTCACGGGCGACCTGGCCGCCCAGGTCGCGCAGTCCGCTCAGGCCACGCAGCAGGCCGCGGCGAACTACCAGCTTCAGGCCGAGCGCGACGCGGCCGCCACCGCAGCCGCCAAGGAGGCCAAGAAGGACCTCGCCCACGCCAAGGCCGAGGCGAAGAAGAAGAGCGAGGCCGCCCGCAAGGCCGCCGCCGAGCGGGCCACGCGCGCCGCCGAGCGGACCACGCTCACCTCTACGTCGAGCAGCAGCAACAGCAGCTTCGACAGCACGAGCAGCTCCACGGCGACCGGTTCGGCCGCGGCCGTCATCGCCTTCGTGAAGGCGCAGATCGGCGACGCCTACGTCTCCGGCGGCACCGGCCCGAACTCCTGGGACTGCTCGGGTCTCATGCAGACCGCCTTCAAGCAGGTCGGCGTCGACCTGCCGCGCGTCTCGCAGGACCAGTCGACCTTCGGCACCCAGGTGTCGCTGGACAACCTGCTGCCGGGCGACATCCTCTACTGGGGAAGCGCGGGCAGCGCGTACCACGTGGCGGTGTACGTCGGCGACGGGATGTTCGTCGGCGCGCAGAACCCGTCCACCGGTGTGGCCGAGAAGCCGCTGGCGTACGACCCGCCGACCGGCGCGGTACGGGTGCTCTGACACCCCCGGGACACCCCGGGTGCCCCCTGAGGGCACCTCACGCACGCAAGGGCCGCAGCCGCTCGGGGGCAGCGGCCCTTCGGGCTGCCGGCTCGCCCGGCGGATACGCGCGGCCCCGCGAGCCGCTCTTCCGGCGCGCGCGGGCTCAGCGGCCTCAGCAGCCGCCTGCAGAACGCGCGTAGAGGCCCCCAGCCGCCCCCAGGGCGCGCGTAGAGGCCCCCAGCCCGCCCCCAGCCGTCTCCCGGACCTGCCGGGGCGCACCGGCCGACTTCGTGACGCGCGCGGGCGCTCCGGTCGGACATGGTCGTGTGCTCGCCCGCGCGCCGCCCTTCGCATTGCCGATGCGGGCTGGGTCGGCGATAGCGCCAACCGCTTGCCGGACACCCGCTTTTCTCTGCAAACGAGAACAAAAAGGGCGCGCAGCGCGGTGAGTGGGGCGGGCCTGCGGGAAGAGGTCTTCGCGCCGGCCCGCCGGTGCCCCGGTTCCGGAGGGGCCCAGCCGTGGTCAGGCCTTCGGGGCCACCTTGCTCAGACCGTTGATGATGCGGTCCATCGCGTCGCCGCCCGTGGGGTCCGTCAGGTTGGCGAGCATCTTCAGGGTGAACTTCATCAGCAGGGGGTGGGTCAGGCCGCGCTGGGTCGCGATCTTCATGACCTTCGGGTTGCCGATGAGCTTCACGAAGGCGCGGCCCAGTGTGTAGTAGCCGCCGTAGGTGTCCGCGAGGACCTGCGGATAGCGCTGGAGGGCGAGTTCGCGCTGGGCGGGGGTGGCGCGGGCGTGGGCCTGCACGATGACGTCGGCGACGATCTGACCGGACTCCATGGCGTAGGCGATGCCCTCGCCGTTGAACGGGTTCACCAGGCCGCCGGCGTCGCCGACCAGCAGCAGGCCCTTGGTGTAGTGGGGCTTGCGGTTGAAGGCCATGGGGAGGGCGGCGCCCCTGATCGGGCCGGTCATGTTTTCGGGGGTGTACCCCCAGTCCTCCGGCATGGACGCGCACCAGGCCTTGAGGACCTCGCGCCAGTCGAGCTCCTTGAAGGAGTCGGAGGTGTTGAGCACACCCAGGCCGACGTTCGACGTTCCGTCGCCCATGCCGAAGATCCAGCCGTAGCCGGGCAGCAGACGGTCCTCACCCGGGCCCCGGCGGTCCCACAGTTCCAGCCAGGACTCCAGGTAGTCGTCCTCGTGGCGCGGGGAGGTGAAGTAGGTACGGACCGCGACGCCCATCGGGCGGTCCTCTCGGCGGTGCAGGCCCATCGCCAGCGAGAGACGGCTGGAGTTGCCGTCGGCGGCCACCACCAGCGGGGCACGGAAGGTGACTTCGCGTTTCTCCTCGCCCAGCTTGGCGTGCACGCCGATGATGTGGCCGGTGCGGTCGTCGACGATCGGGGCGCCGACGTTGCAGCGCTCGTAGAGGCGGGCGCCGGCTTTCTGCGCCTGGCGGGCGAGCTGTTCGTCGAAGTCGTCACGCTTGCGGACGAGTCCGTAGTCGGGGAAGGAGGCGAGATCCGGCCAGTCCAGCTGGAGGCGGACCCCACCGCCGATGATGCGCAGGCCCTTGTTGCGCAGCCAGCCGGCCTCCTCGGAGATGTCGATGCCCATGGCCACGAGCTGCTTGGTGGCTCGCGGGGTGAGGCCGTCGCCGCACACCTTCTCGCGCGGGAACTCGGTCTTCTCCAGAAGGAGTACGTCGAGTCCGGCCTTGGCGAGGTAGTACGCGGTCGTGGAGCCGCTCGGCCCCGCGCCGACGACGATCACATCGGCGGTGTTTTCGGAGAGGGGCTCGTTCACGACGGTCACGGCGGGATCTCCCCAAGTTCGGAATCTTCGTGCCGACCGGCACTGGACACGGGCAGTCTATTCAGCAGAATTGATCACCAGGCTGAAGGGCTGCCCCGTGAACCGAGCTCTCCCCGTAGTACGGCTGCGTGTCCCCACGGACGAGGACGCGCTCACCTGGCACCGGGTCTTCGACGACCCGGACGTGATGGAGTTCCACGGCGGCAGGTCCGCGGAGCTGTCCGCCTACGAGGAGCTCACCGCCCGCCAGCGCCGGCACGACGCCGAACTCGGCTTCTGTCTGTGGACGATGCTGGACCGGGACGACCGGGTCATCGGGTTCACGGGCGCCCAGCCCTGGCCGCAGCAGTGGGGCCCCGAGGGCGAGATCGAGATCGGGTGGCGGCTCGGGCGGGAGCACTGGGGGCAGGGATATGTGACGGCGGCCGCGCAGATGACGCTGGAGCGGGTGCGGGCGGCCGGGGTGCCGGGTGTGGTGGCCATGGTCGACGCGCGCAACACGCGGTCCATCGCCGTCACGGAACGGCTGGGCATGCGGCTCGCGGAGGTGTTCACGACGCCGGAGTCGCGGCGGGAGGGGCGCTGCTACCGCCTCGCCTGGTGACCCCCGCCGCCGGGCCGGCAAGTCACTCACTGTAGTTGTTGGCTACAGAAAGACACGTGAGCCTTCCGGATGGCACCCCCGGGCGGTTACCCTTCCAGTACCGCTGGGGGTGACATTTGTGCTCATACCACCCAAAACACCCGTCGTGCGCGTGCCGAGACTCGTCGGTCTGATGGCCATGGACGCGCGCGAGGCGGCCGCGGCACAAGGCGTGCTGCTGGCCGCACCGGACAGGCCCGAGTTCCACCGCGCGGTCGTGGACTACGTCGTACGGCAGTACCCGCCGCCCGGTGTCGAGGTGCCGCGCGGCGCCGTCGTCACCGTGTGGTTCGAATTCGGCGAAGGCGAGGGCGGCGGAGGCGCGGGCGTGCGCGAGCCTCGGGTGCCCGGACCGGGCGGAGGCGGGCTGCAGCGCGAGCTGGACCGGCCCGGACGTCCCTTCGAGGCGATCACCGGGTAGCGGCAGACCGGCCGGAGCCGGCCCGAGGGCCCGAGCCGCACCGGACTCCGAGGCGGGCTTGACGTCCGCGCCGCGCTGACGTCCGGGGCGGGCCTCAGGCCTCCTTGAAGCCCCGGTGCAGGGTCACCACGCCGCCCGTCAGGTTGCGCCAGGCGATCTTCGCCCAGCCGGCCTTGCGCAGGTGCTCGGCGAGGGCGGGCTGGTCAGGCCAGGCGCGGATGGACTCGGCGAGGTAGACGTAGGCGTCCGGGTTGGAGGAGACCGCGCGGGCGACCGGGGGCAGCGCGCGCATCAGGTACTCGGTGTAGACGGTGCGGAAGGGCGCCCAGGTCGGGTGCGAGAACTCGCAGATCACGATGCGTCCGCCGGGCCGGGTCACCCGGTGCATCTCGCGCAGGGCGGCGTCGAAGTCCTGCACGTTGCGCAGGCCGAAAGAGATGGTGACGGCGTCGAAGACGTCGTCCTTGAAGGGCAGTCGCGTGGCGTCCCCGGCGGTGAACGGCAGCCAGGTGTGGTTCTTCTTCCCGACCTGGAGCATGCCGAGGGAGAAGTCGCACGGGACGACATAGGCGCCGGTCCGCGCGAAGGGGAGGGAGGACGTCGCCGTACCCGCGGCGAGGTCCAGGACCTTCTGGGCGGGGCGGGCGTCGACCGCCTTCGCGACCTCCTTGCGCCACCTCCGGTCCTGGCCGAGCGACAGGACGTCGTTGGTCAGGTCGTACCGTTCCGCCACGCGGTCGAACATCGAGGCGACTTCGTGGGGCTGCTTGTTCAGGGAAGCACGGGTCACCCGCCCATTGTGGCAGCCCCCTCCTCACCGGCTCACGGCAGGAGCCTCGGCTTCTTCCGTGCCGCGACGTCCTCGACCCACCCGCAGAGCAGCACGAACAGCACGATCAGCAGCCAGCCCACGCCGAACATGAACCACTGGCTCTCCAGCGGCAGGTACTTCTCGAACGCGGGGACGTCCCAGAACCGGTCGATCAGCGGCACGGCCAGGATCAGGGCTATCTCGTGCCAGAGGTAGATCGTCACCGCGCGCGCGTTGAAGACGGTGACGATCCGGTTCGTGCGCCGGAAGCGGGTGAGCCAGGCGAAGTCGATCCCGAAGTACGCCTTCGCCCACATCAGCAGCATGACGAAGCCCGCCGACCAGAACGCCTGCGCGAGGGGGTCCTCGTCGAGGTCGTAGGTGCCGAACTCGGCCTGGTGCGTGAAGGCGTACCAGCCGCCGAACCCGATCGCCGCGAGCGACATCACGACCACCAGGGCCGGCTTCATGCGCTGCAGGACGCCGTCGCGGTGCGCGAAGCCGAGCATCCAGCAGAAGAGGTACGTCGACAGGTCCCACATCGCGGTGCCCACGCGGTTGTCCGGGCCCGCCCATACGAAGGTCAGCACCAGGATCGGCGCGAGGGAGAGCGCCAGCACGGGAACCGGGGCCAGCCGGAACAGGCGCAGCAGGAGCGGGGAGAGCAGGACGAACCAGAGGTACGTCCGCAGGTACCAGAGGATCTCCCAGGCCTGCTGGCCCCAGGCGTTCCCCGGCGGGTCGCCGAGCGGCACGATCCAGTAGACGATCTCCCAGCCCGGCATCCAGTCGTGGATCAGCATGGCCAGGACGACGAAGACGCCCCAGAACCAGAAGGGGGGAAGGAGCCGGCGGAAGCGGCTCTTCACCACCTTCAGCGCCGGACGCTCCAGGGACTTCGCCATCAGGGTGCCGGCCAGGCCGAACATGATCCCCATGGAGGGGAAGACCATGCCCGCCCAGGCCCAGCCGAAGGTGTGGTAGGCGACGACACGGATGAGGGCGAGGGCGCGGAGCGTGTCGAAGTAGCGGTCGCGCTGGGGAGCGGCGGGCTTGGACGGGGGCGGGGGCTTCTCCGTCGTCTCCTCGGTGACGGACGCCCGGGCCTCGGGCTCCCGAACGGCTTCCGGGCCCGGATCCGGGTCCGCGTCCACGTCCACGTCCACGTCCACGTCCACCACCGGCAGGGTCGCCGTCTCCTCGACGGCGACACCCTGCCCGTACTCCGCGCTCTGCGAGTACTCCGCGTACTCCTGCGGATACGGCTGCTGCGGATACGGCTGCTGCCCGTGCTCCTGCGGATACGGCGGCTGCCCGTACTGGTGTGGATAGGGCTGCTGTGGAGAGGACGGCTGCTGCCCGTACCCGTCGTACCCGTACGGGTACGACGACGACTGCCCGTGCTCGTAGCCGTACCCCTGCCCAGGGCCCTGGCCGAAGCCCTGCTGCTCCCAGCTCATCAGCTCACCCCGGCAGGGGTGCCGACCTCGCCGGTGCGCTTCAGCTTCTGCCAGCGCAGGCGGCCGCCGGTGAGGGCGGTGATGCAGGAGTGGATGAGGACGAGGTACATCATCTGGCGGTAGGCCAGTTGCTGGAGCGGCATCATCAGCAGGTAGCGGTACTTCTCGCGGTCCAGGCGGAACGCGTAGGCCGCACAGCCCAGCTGCACGCCGAGGACCGCCAGCCAGGCCAGCAGTGCCGCCTGGAAGTCGACGAAGATCATCGAATAGATCGTGAACACGTCGATGAGCGGGGCGAAGACCGGCGTGATGATCTGAAAGAGGACCACGAGCGGCATGCCCACCCGGCCGAAGCGACCCGAAGGCCCCTTGTCCGTCAGGGACTTGCGGTGCTTCCACAGCGCCTGCATGGTGCCGTAGGACCAGCGGTAGCGCTGGGACCACAGCTGCTTCAGGGAGCCGGGCGCCTCGGTCCAGGCCTTGGCGTGCTCCTGGTAGACGACCTGCCAGCCCCCGCGGTGCATGGCGATGGTGATGTCGGTGTCCTCGGCGAGGGTGTCCTCGCTCATGCCGCCGACCTCGAGCACGGCCTCGCGGCGGAACGCGCCGATCGCGCCGGGGATGGTCGGCATGCAGCGCAGCAGGTCGTACATGCGGCGGTCGAGGTTGAAGCCCATCACGTACTCGATGTGCTGCCAGGCGCCGATGATCGTGTCGCGGTTGCCGACCTTGGCGTTGCCGGCGACCGCGCCGACCTTCGGGTCGGCGAAGGGCTGCACGAGCTGGTGCACGGCGTCCGGCTCGAAGACCGTGTCGCCGTCCATCATCACGACGATGTCGTAACTGGCGCTGCGGACACCGTTGTTGAGGGCGGCCGGCTTGCCCGCGTTCTCCTGCCGGATGACGCGGACGTTCGTCATGCCGAGGTCCCTCGCCGCCTCGCGCGAGATCTCGGACGTGTTGTCCGTCGAACCGTCGTCCACGATGATGATCTCGATCGGATGGGTGCTCTTCGCCAGCGACTTCAGGGTGTTGGCGATGCACTCCTTCTCGTTGTACGCCGGGACGATCACGCTGACCGGACGGGTGATGGCCGGCCCCCAGCTGAAGCGGCGCTTGTTGCGCTTTCTGTAGTGGCGGCGGGCCAGGATCAGCATCATCCCGAACCGGCCTATGACGGCCACGCCGACGATCATCAGCCCCACCGACAGTGTCGGGACGGTCCACTCGGCGAGGGTGACCGCCGCGATCAGGGCCTTGCCCTCGTAGAGGGTGACGCCGGTGGCCTCGCGGTGGGCCGCCTGGAGTCGGTTGACGCTCTGCCCGGTGCCGCCCTCGCCGTTGGGCACGTTGCCGGACTGCCCGCCGGTCGCCCCCTCGGTTCCCGTCGTCCCCTCGGTCGCCGTCGCAGCGCCGGCCCCGGCCGCACCCGGGGCCTGCGGCTGACCCGTGCCGGAGGCCCCGGGTGCGGCGTTCTGCTCCTGCATCACACCGCTGATGGTGGTGAAGGTGTAGCCCGCGGCCTTCATCTTCTTGATGTACTTCGGCAGTGCCTCGATCGTCTGCGAGCGCTCGCCACCCGCGTCGTGGAAGAGCACCGACGCGCCCTTGCCGTCCTCCGGCGTGGCCCCCTCGATGATCTTCGAGACGCCCGGCTTCTTCCAGTCGTCGCTGTCGGTGTCGACGAAGACGCTGGTGTAACCGTCCTCGCCGAGCTCCTCGTAGACGGGCCAGCTGTAGTTGTCGATGGCGTCCGTCTCGGAGGAGTACGGGGCGCGGAAGAGCGTCGTGGTGATGCCGGCCGCTCCCGCGAGCGCGAGCTGGGTCTGCTCCATCTCGCGGTCGACGCGGGCCTCGGACTGGTAGGAGAGGTCGACGTGGGTGAAGGTGTGGATGCCCACCTCGTTGCCCTCCTCGACCATGTCCTCCACGATGCTCGGATAGCGCGAGACCATCGAGCCGACCAGGAAGAACGTGCCGGGCACGTCGTACTCCTGGAGGATCTTCAGCACCTGGGGCGTCCAGGTCGGGTTCGGGCCGTCGTCGAAGGTCAGCGCGATGGTCTTGTCCGGCACCGAGAGGGTCGTGGCCTGGCCGCCCTGGAAGGTCAGGATCGGGCCGCCGTCGAGGACCTTCTCCGGCACCTTGCCGGCGCTGGCCCCGGTGCGCACCCGCTGGTCCCCGCCGACCTCGGCGCGCAGATAGCCGTCGAGGAGCATCACGCTGGTCAGCGCGAGCAGAAGCAGCAGGGCGAGGATGACACGCGGTTTCTGGAGCGCCGAGGCCTTGCCCGCCGCCCGCGACATGCGGGTCGGGGCACGGCGGCGGCCGCGAGAGGAAGTGGTCGTCATGGGAGTGGCTGAACTCCGGTCAGTTGGCGGCCGCGGAGGCGGTCGCGGTCGGGGCGGAGCTCGGCGGCTCGCCGGTGGCGACGCCCGTGGGCGGAGTGCCGGTGGGCATCGAGGGCGGGGTGCCGGTACCGCCCTGCGGCTGGGCGCCGCCGGGGCCGGAGTTCTGGGAACCGCGCGGGCCTCCGTTGCCGAACGGCAGCAGGGAGGACGGGGCCAGGGAGGTGCCCCAGCCCATGAAGGCGGCGCCGAGGACGACGGCGTACACAAGACAGCCGACCCCCATGAGGAGGCCGATCCGGCGCAGCAGCTTGGACCTGCGTCCGGAGGTGTCAACGAACACGGGCCCCTCGGCGGAGGCGTCGTCACGTTTGCGGCCGCGACGGCTGCCGCGAGCGGCGGCACGGCTTTCGATGGCAGGCTCGGATTGCATTCCACGGATATTAGAGAGCCTTTATGTGGCACAAACTCTGCATCGCTTGTGAGAGACCCATGAGAAACGCGTGAACCTGTCTCTTCCCTGAGAGATCCCCCAATCCCCTGCGCGACACCCGCCCATCATGGGAGGGTTGATTATCCCTTTTGGGCGGGTGGATATCACCTTTTGCGCGGTTACCTCCATGAACTGTCTGTGTGTCCACTGTTCCCGCGCGATCCGCCCACTTGTGAGACATTTCCATTGGGGAAAACGCTTTGTTTCCATGCTGAGACAGAAATCACGAGAGCGGGTGCATACGCAATGAGGAGTTTCCTGATGCCGATGGCCGGGGTCACCTGCCTGTTTGCCCTGGCCGTTACAGGATGCTCCGCGGGGTCCGAAGACAGCACGTCGGACGCGGCACCACCCGCGGAGAGCGAACAGGCAAGCAGTCCCTCACCATCGACCAGCGCCACATCCTCCAGTACCGGCACCTCCTACGCGCCCTACGTGAGCGCGGTGGAGGCCGACGACAACGACTCGGCCGGCTCGCCGACGACGTACAACCTGGCGTTCGTCATCTCCGGTGGCAGCGGCTGTACGCCGAAGTGGAACGGTACGAACGCCATCGGCGACTCCGCCGTGAAGTCCCGCATCTCGGCGCTGACCGAGTCGGGCGCCACGGCGCGCGTCTCCTTCGGCGGGGCCTCCGGCAAGGAACTGGCGGCCACCTGTGACAGCGCGTCCGAACTCGCGGAGGCTTACGGCGAGGCGCTCGACGCGGCCGGCTCCACCCAGGCCGACTTCGACATCGAGGGCGACGAACTGACCGACTCCGCCTCGGTCGCCCTGCGTTCCCAGGCGATCGCTGCCCTCCAGGAGGAGCGCCCTGACCTCGAGGTGTCCTTCACCCTCCCGGTGATGCCCTCCGGGCTGGACGCCGACAGCCTGGCGCTGCTGGCGTCCGCGAACAAGTACGACGTCCAGGTCTCCACCGTCAACCTCATGACGATGAATTACGGCGAGTCGTACGCCGGTGACATGGGCGGGTACGCGATCACGTCGGCGACGGCCGCACAGGCGCAGCTCAAGGAGGCCTTCGGGACGACGGACGCCGGCGCGTGGAAGGGGATGGCGCTCACCTCGATGATCGGCACCAACGACGTCGCCAACGAGACGTTCTCGCTCGCGGACGCGGCACAGGTGCGGACGTTCGCCGAGGAGAAGGGCATCTCCTGGGTGTCCATGTGGTCGACGTTCCGCGACCAGAGTTGCGAGGCCGGCTCCGCCACGGATGACGCGTTGACCAACTGCAGTGGCGTCGAACAGAGTTCAGGGGCATTCGCCGAGGCGTTCTCGGAGTAGGACTCGGAGTAGGACTCGCAAGGGTCGGTCGTATGCCGGCTGCCGGGCCGTCGTGGCTGATCGCGCCCACCCGGCGGAGCCGCACGATGTCACAGCCCGCGCCCCTGGAAGGGCGCGCTCAGCGCCGCCGGTACACCAGGCGGCCCTCGATCACCGTGGCCACGCAGGTTCCCGCGCCCCGGGCCGACAGGGCCGCCTCGTCGGGCACGTCGAAGACGGCGAAGCGGGCGGCGGAGCCCCGTTCCCTGGGCGGGGCGAACTCCACCGGCAGGCCGCAGGCGTACGGATCCAGCGAGGGAGCCCCGCCGGGGTTTCCGAGCCGGTCCGCCACCGCAAGGCCGGAGCGGGCCACCGCGTCCCGCACCGCCCGCCGGCGCAGTTCCTCGCAGGCCACCGCGACCGTGCCGTGGGCCAGCATGCGCTGCACCCCGCGCCGGGCGCTCGCGCCCCAGCGGGCGTCGTCCGGGGCCAGTGCGGTGAGCGCGTCTCCGGTCAGCGGCTGGGTGCCCAGCTCGTCGGCCTCGCGCGGGTCGGGGTGGTAGGCGCCCTCCAGCAACTCCGTGCCGTGCGGGTTGACGAGACCGGGCGTCAGGATGCCGGGCCACCGGCGCACCCGCGCCGACGGATACGCGGCGGCGAGTCGCTCCAGCGGGCCGGCCCCGGCGATCCAGGCGCCCTCGACGGCTAGGGCCCGGCCCCTGGAGTCGGCGTGAATCGTCTGCAAGAGGGCCCTAGTTGGAAGCGAGGAGCTTCAGCTCGGGGTGGGCCGTGCCGCCGGCGATCGCGGTCGACGAGATGTGGGACATGACCCGCTCGTCCACCGGGTCGTTCGCCGGGTCGTCGTGCACGAGGAGGTGCTCGTACGTCGTCGCGCGCTGGGCCGGGACGCGGCCCGCCTTCCGGATCAGGTCGATGATCTCGAGGCGGTTGGAGCGGTGCCTGGCCCCGGCCGAGGAGACGACGTTCTCCTCCAGCATGATCGAGCCGAGGTCGTCCGCGCCGTAGTGCAGGGAGAGTTGGCCGACCTCCTTGCCCGTCGTCAGCCACGAGCCCTGGATGTGCCGGACGTTGTCGAAGAACAGCCGGGCGATCGCGATCATCCGCAGGTACTCGAACAGGGTCGTCTGGGTGCGGCCCTTCAGGTGGTTGTTCTCGGGCTGGTACGTGTACGGGATGAAGGCCCGGAAGCCGCCCGTCCGGTCCTGCACGTCACGGATCATCCGCAGGTGCTCGATGCGCTCGGCGTTGGTCTCGCCGGTGCCCATCAGCATGGTGGACGTCGACTCGACGCCCAGCCCGTGCGCGGTCTCCATGATCTCCAGCCAGCGCTCGCCGGACTCCTTGAGCGGGGCGATGGCCTTGCGGGGACGGGCGGGCAGCAGTTCGGCGCCGGCGCCGGCGAAGGAGTCGAGGCCGGCGGCGTGGATACGGGTGATGGCCTCCTCGACCGACACCTTCGAGATCCGCGCCATGTGCTCGACCTCGGACGCTCCCAGCGAGTGGATCACCAGCTGCGGGAACGCCTCCTTGATGGCCGCGAAGTGCTTCTCGTAGTACTCCACCCCGAAGTCCGGGTGGTGCCCGCCCTGGAACATGATCTGCGTACCGCCGAGCTCGACGGTCTCGGCGCATCGCCGCAGGATGTCGTCGAGGTCGCGCGTCCAGCCCTTGGCGGTGTCCTTGGGGGCCGCGTAGAAGGCGCAGAACCTGCACGCCGTGACGCACACGTTCGTGTAGTTGATGTTCCGCTCGATGATGTACGTGGCGATGTGCTCGGTGCCCGCGTACAGCCGGCGGCGTACGGCGTCGGCGGCGGTGCCGAGCGCGTGCAGGGGGGCGTCGCGGTAGAGGTCGAGGGCCTCTTCCGGGGTGATCCGCCCGCCGTCCGCGGCACGGTCGAGCACAGACTGGAGGTCGGCCTTCTCGGGCACCGGAGGTCCCTTTCGTCAAGGGTTGTGGACGGACCGAACCAGCCTACGCCAGCGGTCCCGGCACCCGGACGTCAGGCCGCGTACGCACCGATCAGCAGCCCGGCGAGGGTCCCGGCGAGCATGAACGGCCCGAAGGCGATCGTCGTCCTGCGGCCGGCCCGTCCCACGACGGCCAGCGCACCGCCGTACAGCGCCCCGAGCAGGAACGCCGCGAACGTGCCCAGCATGACCGTCGCCCAGCCGTACCAGCCGAGGACGGCGCCCATCGACAGCGCCAGCTTCACGTCGCCGTAGGCCATGCCGCCGGGGTTGACGAGATGCAGCACGAGATATCCCCCGCCGAGGGCGAGCGCGCCCAGCAGGGCCGTCGTCCAGTCGCCCGCGTGCTCGGGCAGCAGCGCGGCCGGGCCCAGCAGGGCGAGGGCGGCGGCCGCGAGCGGGAGGGTGAGCGGATCGGGCAGCCGGCGCACCCGCAGGTCGACGGCGGCCAGCAGCACCCCGGCCGGCGCGAGCAGCAGCCAGACGACGAGTTCGGGCCGGACACCGGTCGCCGCGGCGAGCGCGGCACAGACGACAGCGGTGAGCAGGGGAAGCCCGACGGCACCGGGAGCGTAGAAGACGGCGGAGGCGGCGGAGGCGGCGGGACTCGCGTCTGCCATGGACTCCGGCTCCGGACTCGGTGCCGGCTCGGCGCAGCGAGCGCATCTCGCGGGCCCGAGCCACCCGCGGATCGGGTGCCCGCCCGGGCAGGTCGCCCGCCAGCCGCCGTCCCTCTCCTCCCACGGCACGGAGAACCGGTGGACGGCACGCGGCAGCGACGCCCCCGCGATGGCGCCCCAGAGCGCCGCGATCGTGACCAGTGCCAGGTCACCGGGAGGTGTGGTCATCGACAGAGATCCTAGGGATCCGGAGGGACCCTGGCGCTGACGCGTCCTCATGAAGCCCGCACGGAATCGGCCACGAAGAACCTCGCAACCGGTCGAACGTCCGTGCCATCATCCCCGGATGCGGCAGGAAGAACGGGGGCTCGGATGGCACTTCTCCCGGTGAGCCGGGCGACCTTGGCGTCCGACGCCAGGGTGCTCGCGACGGTACGCGCGATCGGCGAGCGCCGTGGCGTGGACTACACGGACGACGCGGCCGTGAGCGAATTGCTGGCGGAACGGCGGCGAGCACTGGAAGCCACCCAGCACGGACCGCTGGTGTGGGTGGGAGGCCTCACCCTGGTGGCAGGTGTGCTCTGGCCCTTCATGGCGCAGATGGTCCCGGCGCTCTCCGGGCGACTCCCGCTCTCGTACGCCCCCGCGGGTCCCCTCCTCGTCGTCGCCGTGGCCACGCTGAGCGCCGTACGCCTCCGCTGGAAGCGCGAGTTGGTGCACGGCACCCTCGTCGGCTACCGGGAGGTCATCGGCGTGGCCCGGGCTCACGGGCTGCCGGTGACGCACGTACCGGCGTGGCTGGAGGGCAGGTCGTACGGCGGGACCGGGAAGGGATCGGCGCCGGTGCCCACGTACAGCGTCGTCCGGGAGGAGGACGGGGGGACGCTTCCGCCGGGGCCGGCGGCTCCTTCGGCGACCTGGGCCGCACCGGACCCGTCGTCGGTGAGCCCTGGGGCGGCACCGCGGCCGCCCACGCGGTCGGCCTCTTCCGACCGGCCGCCGTCGCGGACGTCCGTCCCCCTCCCCGCGGAGCCGGTCCCCCTCCCCGCGGAGCCCGTCCCCCTCCCCGCGAACCCCGCCCCGATCCCTCCGAAGCCCGCGGCCGTCCTCTCCTACGAGCAGATCGCCGGCGAAGGCGGATGGCACGACGAGGGCGGCTGTCTGCTGCTGTTCGGCGGGTTGCTGGGTGCTGCGTGGGGTGTGTCGCAGGACATGCCGGTCGCCGTCGTCGGCGCCCTCGTCCTGGTCCCGCTCGCCGTACGTGTGTGGGTGCTGGGCAGCCGGCAGGGCATGGAGAAGGCGCGGCTGCGCCAGGAGGCGCTCGCCTATGTCCGGACGATCGCGGCGGCCCAGGCGGCCGGCGCGCAGGTGCCGGAACTGTCGCCCGTGTTGCGGAAGTTGCTCGAGGAGGAAGAGGGGGCGCCGGGCGGGAAGTAGACCGTCGCCGGCTACCTCCCCCGCGCCGCCCTGCTCCTGCCCCCGCCCTTCTTGCGCAGTCTCCTCATCCGGTCCCGCTCCTGCGCGCGGCGTGCCGCGGTCACCGTGCCGCGCCGGCGGTACCAGAGCCCGCCGAGCAGTACGGCCGTGGCCGCGTAGGCGAGGAACGCGCTGCCCGTGCCCGGGATGTACGCACACATCGCCCTGCCCGGACGGCAGTTGCGGCCGGGTAGGGCGCCGAAGACGTACATCAGCGCGCCGAAGGCCACCGTCCAGCAGACCGCTCCCCCGATCGCGAACCCGATCCGCGCCGGGCCGGTACGGCCGTGATCCCGGTCGCGTTCCGGGGAGGAGAACCAGGCGCCGCCGATCCAGCCGGCCACCGACAGCAGCCCGAGCACCGCGCCGGCCGTCCATCCGCCGCCGGGCAGGTCCACGAGCGCCGGTGCCGTCTCGCGCACGAACCACCTCCACAGGCCCATGGCGAACAGCAGGGCGGCGAGGAGGGCCGCCAGCAAGAGGACGCCACCGGCGATTCCGAAGCCGGCCCGGGACCGGAACCGGTTCACTGTTCGACCCTCGACATCCGCGCCACCGGACTGCCCTCCGCCGCGCTGTCCGAGGCGTAGGTCAGGTCGTCGCCGGTCGGGGTGAGCCGGATCGTGTGGGGCTCGGGATTGCAGCCGCTGTGGTTGCCCTTGGCCCCGACCGAGGTGGCGACGACGTCCTTCTCCGTGACCTGCTTCAGCGTCAGGATGTCGAGACAGCTGCCGCCGAGCACATCGGTCTGCCGCAGCTCACCCAACTTGTCTCCCACCGCCGCCTGTTGGACCGTCACGCGGAAGGTGCCCATCGGAAGTGTGCCGCCGAGGCCGCTGCCTTCGCCCTCCCAGGTGCCGACATAGCGCGCCGGGAGCGCGGTGGACGCCGCAGAGGCGGCCGGGCCGGAGCTCGAACCGCTCGCCGGCGCCGAGGAACCGGCCGTCGGCGCCGAGGAGTAGGCGTCGCTGCCGGAGGCGTCGTTGCGGTCCCCGTCGCCCGGCAGCAGGTGGAACAGGAACACCGTCCCGACCGTGACCGCCGCCATCGCCCCCGCGACCGCCAGCGCGACGGTGCAGCTCAGCCGCCGCCCGCGCCCGCCCTCCCCCGCAGTCGCGGTGGCCGCCACGGTGACGGAGACCCTGCCCGGCCGGTCCGCCCCGGCGGCCGCCGGCCCGGCGTCCCTCGGCTCGGGGACGAGACGCGGCCCGTCGGCCGGAGCGGGGGCGCCCCCGCCCATCACCGGCGGCGGCCCGAACTCCCCCAGCGTCACCGCCGGTTTCCCCAAGGGCACCGCCGGACTGCTGAACCCCACCGGCCCGGACAGGGCCGGCTCCACACCGGCTCCCGTCCCCTCCAGGTTCAGCAGCTGTACGGCGCTCCGCCCCAGTTGCTCCACCAGCGCACCCGGCAGCCACCCGCCCGCCGCCAGCCGGGCCGCGCCCTCGGGGGCGAGTCGCCGGGCCACCTCGGCGGGGGCCGGCCGGGCGGTCGGGTCCTTGGACAGACAGGCCTCGACGACCGCCCGCAGTCCGCCCCGCAGCGCGCCCTCCGGCTCGCCCAGCTCGGGCTGCTCGTGGACGACCTTGTAGAGGAGGGCGGCCGAGGAGTCCCCGGGGAACGGGGGCCGGCCGGTCGCCGCGTACGCCAGCACCGCGCCGAGGGAGAAGACGTCGGCCGCGCCGGACGCGACCTTGCCGAGGATCTGCTCGGGGGCCATGTAGCCGGGCGAGCCGACCGAGACGCCGGTGGAGGTGAGCGACGCCGTGCCGTCGGTCGCCCGGGCGATGCCGAAGTCGATGAGCAGCGGACCGTCCACCGTCAGCAGGACGTTGGACGGCTTCACGTCCCGGTGCACCAGGCCCAGTTCGTGCACGGTGGCCAGCGCCTCCGCCAGGCCCGCGCCCAGCACCCGCACGGAAGTCTCGGGCAGCGGTCCGCCGCCGGAGGCGACCGCGGCGGCCAGGGACGGGCCGGCCGCGTAGCCCGTGGCGACCCAGGGCACCGTCGCCTCCGGGTCGGCGTCCAGGACCGGCGCGGTCCACGCGCCGCCGACCCGCCGCGCGGCGTCGACCTCGCGCCGGAAGCGGGCGCGGAACTCCTCGTCGAGCGCGAGGTGCGGGTGCACGATCTTCACGGCGACCGTGCGGCCCCCGGCGCTGCGGCCCAGGTAGACGCGGCCCATCCCGCCGGAGCCGAGGCGGCCGAGCAGCCGGTAGGGACCCACGGTCGTGGGTTCGTCGGCTCCGAGCGGCTGCATTGGATGTCCACCTCTCCCCCGAAAGGCGCCCCCGCGGGGCCGCGGGGCCCCCTAGGACTCGGCAGCAGCGTAGTGCCGTGGCTACGGCTGGAGCAGCTCGACCTTCACGTCGGCCGGGAAGCCCGTCGTCGGGCCGACCCGGCGGGCGAACTCGGTCACTGCCTCCAGCTGGGGCTCGCCGAAACGGAAGTCGAGGGTGGTGAAGTACTGCTCGAGCACGCGCTCGTCGAACTCCTCCCAGCGGGCCGCCTGCTCGGCGACCTTGCCGACCTCGTCGAGGGAGAGGTTGCGGGACTCGATGAAGGCCTCGTGGACCTGGCGGGTGATGACCGGCTCGCGCTCCAGGTACTCCCGGCGGGCCGCCCACACCGCGAAGACGAACGGCAGACCGGTCCACTCCTTCCAGAGCGCCCCGAGGTCGTGCACCTCCAGGCCGAACTTCGGTCCGTCCAGCAGGTTGGCCCGCAGCGCCGCGTCTCCGATGAGTACGGCCGCCTCGGCGTCCTGCATCATCAGGCTGAGGTCGGGCGGGCAGGTGTAGTAGTCCGGCTGCACGCCGAAACGGTCCGCCAGCAGCAGCTGGGCGAGGCGCACGGAGGTGCGGGAGGTCGAACCGAGGGCGACCCGGGCGCCGTCGAGCTCCTCCAGCGGGACCTGGGAGACGATCACGCAGGACATCACCGGGCCGTCGCAGCCGACCGCGATGTCGGGGAAGGCGACCAGGTCGTCGGCGTTCTTGAGGAACTCGACGAGGGTGATGGGCCCGATGTCGAGGTCGCCCGCCACCAGTCGCTCGCTGAGCTTCTCCGGGGTGTCCTTCGTCAGCTCGAAGTCGAGGAGGGTGCCGGTTCTCGCGAGCCCCCAGTAGAGGGGCAGGCAGTTGAGGAACTGGATGTGGCCGACGCGCGGCCGGGTGCGAGAATTGTCCACATCGCGAGGCTAGACCCCATCGGATACCGTGGGCACTCCACCCCCTCGGTCAAGCCCTTCCGCGCATGTTCAAACATCCGGGTGACGTGATCTTGACCTCTATTGCTTTCGGCTGCCTGCGTGCTAGGCTCGCCGCAAGTTGCAGTTTGGTTTCCCTTGCAGTACAGAGCCTGCGGAGCATGTAACCGCGGGCTCTCGTCGTTTTCAGACGTATGCAGTTGTGCGGCACTTGCTTTCACGCTTGCAGGGTTCTGGAGCAGGGCAACCCTTTGGGCCCAAGGAGGGCTTATGGCTACCGGAACCGTGAAGTGGTTCAACGCCGAAAAGGGCTTTGGCTTCATCGCCCAAGAAGGCGGCGGCCCCGACGTCTTCGTCCACTACTCCGCGATCAACACGCAGGGTTTCCGCTCGCTCGAGGAGAACCAGCAGGTCTCCTTCGACGTGACGCAGGGCCCGAAGGGTCCCCAGGCGGAGAACGTCACCCCCGCCTGATCTTCAGAACCCTGAGATCGTAAGTCTGAGAGCAGTACCCAAGGAGCCCTGTGCCTGCCGGCACGGGGCTCCTGCCTTTGTCCGGCGCTCCTCGGGTCGGCAGTGGTGAGGTTGTCAGTGGGCGCGGCTAGGGTCCCCGTCCATGACCGACACCACGGACACGGACACGGACACCACGGACGCCACCCCCACTCCTCCTCCCGCCTCCGCCGCCCCCGGCTTCGTCGCCGCCACCCGTACCTTCTACGACGCCATCGCCGAGGAGTACGCCGAGCGCTACCGTGGCGAGCTGGTGGCCAGGCCGCTGGAGCGGGCCGTACTCACCGCGTACGCGGAGCTCGTCGGCGCCGGTGGCCGGGTGGCGGACCTCGGGTGCGGTCCCGGCCGGTCCACGGGGTTCCTGGCCTCGCGCGGGCTCGACATCTCCGGGCTCGACCTGTCGGCGTCGATGCTGGCGATCGCGCGGCGCGAGAACCCGAAGATCCCCTTCGAGCAGGGCTCGATGCTGGAGCTGGACTTCGCCGACGGGAGTCTGGCGGGGGTCGTCTCCTTCTACTCCTCCATCCACACCCCTGTGGACGAGCTGCCCGCCCTCTTCACCGAGTTCCACCGCGTGCTCGCCCCAGGCGGCCATCTCCTCCTGGCCTTCCAGGTCGGCGACGAACCGCGCCACTACGACCAGCCGTGGGGCTACCCGGTCGCCCTCGACTTCGAGCGCCGCCGCCCGGAGCGGATGGCCGAGCTGCTGACGGCGGCCGGCTTCGCGATGGTGTCGCGCACGGTGCGGGAGCTGGACGCCGACCTCGGCGAATCGACCCCGCAGGCCTTCCTGATCGCCCGCAGGCCTTCCTGATCGCCCGCAGGCCGACCGCGCCGGACGCCAGAACCCTGGGCATGGGGTGACGCAGGCCGGGTACTGGAGCAGTCGGCGAGGTTTGGGAAACTGGTGGATATGAACATCGAGCGCAGGAACAACGTCACGGTCACCGGCAACCCCCAGGGGCCCGCGGTGGTGCTGGCGCACGGGTTCGGCTGTGATCAGAACATGTGGCGGCTCACCGTTCCCGCCCTGGTCGAGGAGTACCGGGTGGTGATGTTCGACTACGTGGGGTCGGGCCGCTCGGACCTGTCCGCGTTCTCGGAGGACCGCTACGCCTCTCTCGACGGTTACGCGCGTGACGTGGTGGAGGTGTGCGAGGCGCTGGACCTGCGCGACGCGGTGTTCGTGGGCCACTCGGTGAGCGCGATGATCGGGGTGCTGGCCGCCGACAAGGCTCCGGAGCGCATCGGCGCCTTGGTGATGGTCGCTCCGTCTCCTCGCTACATCGACGACGAGGGCTATCGGGGCGGGTTCAGCGCGGAGGACATCGACGAGCTGCTGACGTCGCTGGAGTCGAACTATCTGGGCTGGTCGGCGGCGATGGCACCGGTGATCATGGGGAACGCGGAGCAGCCCGAGCTCGGTGAGGAACTGAAGAACAGCTTCTGCGCCACCGACCCGGACATGGCTCGCGTCTTCGCCCGGACCACCTTCCTGTCGGACTCGCGGGACGACCTGAAGAACGTGCGGGTGCCGACGCTGGTGCTGGACTGCACCCAGGACGCCATCGCGCCCCCGGAGATCGGCGCCTTCGTCCACCGGTCGATCCCCGGCTCGACGCTGATCACTCTCGACGCCACCGGGCACTGCCCGCACCTGTCCGCGCCCGAGGCCACCAACGAGGCCATCACCGGCTTCCTCGCGCGGCTGCGATGATGTGCCGCCCCGGTCGGCAACCCGACCCGGCCGACGCCCGCGACGGGAAGAGCTCGGACGCGGCGTTCGCCGCGCTGCTGGAGGACAGCGCCGAGGAGCTGTACGAGAGCGCGCCGTGCGGCTACCTGTCCATGCTGATGGACGGCACCATCGCGAAGATCAACACCACGCTGCTGGACTGGCTCGGCCTGGAGCGGGAGGCGGTGGTGGGCCGGATGCGGTTCACCGACCTGCTGACCGTGGGCGGAAAGCTGTACCACGAGACGCACTTCGCGCCGCTGCTGCGCATGCAGGGCAAGCTCGGCGGCATCGCCTTGGAGATGAAGCAGACCGACGGCACCCGGATACCGGTACTGGTCTCCTCCGTGGTCAAGTACGGCGGTACCGGCGAGCCGCTGCTGATCCGCACCACCGTCTTCGACGCCCGGGACCGCCGCGCCTACGAGCAGGAACTCCTGCGCGGCCGGAAGGTGGCCGAGGAGGCGCGCAGACAGGCGGAGGCCGACCGTGCCAGGTTGCAGGAGGCCCTCGCGGTGCTCCAGCAGTCGCTGCTGCCCGCCACCCTGCCGCCGGTGCCCGGGGTGGAGACGGCCGCCCACTACTACACGGCCTCCCCCGACCGGCTCGGCGGCGACTTCTACGACGTCTTCCCGGTCGACGGCAAACGCTTCGCGTTCTTCCTCGGCGACGTGTGCGGCAAGGGTCCGCAGGCCGCCGCCGTCACCTCGCTGACCCGCTACACCCTGCGCGCCGCCGCTCTGCACGACTGCGACCCCGTCGCGGCGCTGTCGACCCTCAACAAGGTGCTGCACGAGCGGTACTCCGCCGGCGGCGATCCGCGCTACTGCACCGCCGTGTTCGGCGTGCTGGAACCCGACCCCGAGACCGGGCAGGTCGCCGTCCGCGTCGCCTCGGGCGGCCATCCGCCGGTCCTCGTCCTGCGCGCCGACGGCACAGCCGACTTCCTGCCCACCCCCGGCGGTCTCCTCGTCGGTGTGCTGCCCGACGCGCGCTTCGTCGCCGCCACCACGGTCCTCTCCCCCGGCGACACGCTCCTGCTCTACACCGACGGACTCACCGAGGCCCGTACCGGCGAGGACCGGGGTGAGCTGTACGGGGACGAGGCCCTGCGCGCCTTCGCCGCCGAGCACGCAGGCCGGCCCCCGCAGGCCGTCATCGAGGCCCTGACCGGCCTGCTGGACGAGTTCGGCGACGGCCTCGACGACGACACCGCCCTGCTCGCGCTCGGCGTCCCCGCACCCGACCCGGCAACGAAGAGCGCCCGATGAGCCCGCTGAAGATCACCACCCGAGACACGGCGACCGGCCCCGTCCTGGAGATCCTCGGCGACCTCGACTACGAACACGCCAATGAGCTGCGTGACCTGGTCGACACGCTCGTCCTCCAGCCGGGCCAGCGCCTGATCCTGGACCTGGCCGACATGGACTTCTGTGACTCCAGTGGTCTCACCGCGCTGATCGCGGCCCACCAGCACGCCCTCGCCGCCCACGCGGACATCGCGCTGGCCGCCGTTCCCGCCAACACCCTGCGCATCCTGCGCATCGTCGGCCTCGACCAGATCTTTCCCGTCCACCCCGACAGCGAGACCGCCGCCCGGAACTCCCGGCAGAGCCACTGACCGCCGTACCGGCACCCGGCGCACCCCTAGAGTCCCCCGGCGAGATCGAGGGCCGCGATGTAGCCGAAGGTCATCGCGGGGCCGATCGTCGAACCCGCGCCGACGCAGCTGTGGCCCATGACGGCGGCGCCGGCGTTCCCGGCGGCGTACGGGCCGGGGATCGTCGATCCGTCGGCGCGCAGGACGCAGGACGCGGGCCCGGGCGTCCGTGCGCAGGCCGCCCTTGGGGTACGGCCCGGACGCGATCTCCGCGATGGAGCGGGGCGTACGGACGATCCGGCCCGAGGTGCTGGAGAAGGCGGATGAACTGCTGGCTGCGGGCGGCTTGTTCAAGGAGGCCGTCCCCGAGGTCAGGGAGGCGATGAGCCGGGTCCGGACCCGGCATCCGGAGTGGTACCGCGGATATGCGGCGATGGAGGCCGAGGCCGTCGAGCTGCACCAGTACTCCATCAACGCGGTGCACGGGCTGCTCCAGACCGCGGACCACGCCCACGCGGTGTTCGCGAACCGGCGTCCCTTCCTCAACGAGGAGACCATCGAGAAACGGGTGACTGACAGGCTTTCGCGGCAGCAGGTCTTCGACCGTTGGCCTGTGCCGATTGTGAGTTACGTGATCGAGGAGACCGTCCTGGACCGGCCGATCGGCGGACGGGACGTCCATGCGGAACAGTTGCGGCGCTTGCTGACGGTCAGCCACATGCGGAACGTCGAAATCCAGGTAATGCCAACCAGAGTGGAGGAACACCCCAACCTGGGCAGCGCATTCAACCTTCTGACGCCCAAGAAACATTCACAGGTCGCCTATACAGAGGCGCAGGGCTATCCCCGGCTGATCACCGACCCGGAAGAGGTCCGGAAGATCGCCGACCGCTATGGGAGCATGCGGGCAATGGCTCTCCCGCCCAGGGAAACCCGAACGCTGATCGAGAAAAAGCTGGAGGAGCTGTGAACAGCGAGGACCTCACCTGGTTCAAGTCCAGCTACAGCGACGGCGAGGGCGGCGATTGCCTTGAAGTCGCTTACGTCTGGCGCAAGTCCACGTACAGCGACGGCGAAGGCGGCGAATGCCTCGAAGTCGCCTATCCCTGGCACAAGTCGACCTACAGCAGTGGCGAAGGCGGCGAATGCCTCGAAGTGGCCGTCTGCCCTCGGACCATCCATGTCCGGGACTCCAAGAACCCCGACGGCCCCCGCCTCTCCCTCGGCACCGGCGCCTGGGCCGAGTTCCTCGCGTACGCCGTGAAGTAGTCGCCTCAGCGCAGCACAGCCCCCAGCAGGTCGGACCCCAGTGCCGTCAGCGCGGGCAGATCGAGGGTGTACCGGACGTAGCGACCGTGCCGCTGGGCCGTGAGCAGGCCCGCGCGGCGCAGGACGGCGAGGTGGCGGGAGACCTCCGGGGGCGTGAGGTCCCATGCGTAGGCCAGCTCACGGTTGGTCTGCGGGCTGCGGGCCAGGGTGCGCAGCAGCCGCAGCCGTACCGGATGGGCGAGTGCCTCCAGCCGTAGGGTGACCGTCTCCAGCGACACCGGCTCCGCCGGACCCGGCTCGCCCACCGGGTACTGCACCACCGGCTGCCATCCGGGCGCGTGGACCGCCACCAGGTGCGGGCGGCCGAAGACGCTGGGGATGAAGGTGACCCCGGCGCCGTGGGCGGCCGTCGCCTTGTCCTGCAGCTTGTCCACGATGATGCAGTCGCCGTCCGGTGCCAGGGTGACCGCGTCGGAGACCGACGCGAGGGCCGCCCCGATGCCCTGGCGCCTCAGCAGGTCGTTCTTCAGGCGCAGGTCGGTGGCGAGTCGCACGGCGACGCCCGCCCAGGTGGCGTCGAAGAAGGCCTCGGCGCACTGTTCGAGGGTGTCGCGCACCCGCGCCCGCACGGCGGCCGGGTCCGCGAGCAGCCGTTCCGCGAAGGCCTCCTGCAGCGCGCCGCGGGACTGGGCCAGGTCCAGGGCCCGCTCGCGCGCGGTCGCGTCGGTGAGCGGCGACGGCATGCCGAAGTGGACCCGGTTGCTGCCGCACGTGGTGACGAGCGCGGCGGTCACATACCGCTCGTCGTCGATCCGGTCCACGTCGTCCAGCTCCTCGGCGAGGGTCGGCCGGGGCCGGGCGGGGATCAGGAAGTCCGCCTGTGAGGAACGCCAGAGGAACTCCGCCTCCCGCAGCCGCTCGGCCAGCTCCGGCCGCAGCCCGGTCCAGACGTCACCGGCCCAGCCGGCGAGCTGCGGATGGTGCCCGGGTTCCGCCAGCACGTGCAGCATCGCGGTCAGCTCGGCCAGCGGGGAGGCGGCGAACCGCAGTCGCTCCGACGGCAGGCCGCTGATGTCGATCCTCAACGTCATCCCTCATCATCACCGACCGGACGGCCGACGACGGCGTCGGTTGACGGTCTCCGTCAACCGACGTGCCCGGTCAGGCGGTTGAACTCAGCGTTGCCGCCATGTCAACCACCACCAAGATCCGGCCCCGCGCCCTCGTCCGTGCCTCCGGAGGCCCCCGCTATGCCGTCGCCCTGACCGTGGACGCGCTCGGCACCGGCATGCTGCGACCCTTTCTGCTGATCTACGGGGTGACGGTGCTGAGGCTGTCCGCGCCGGTCACCGGCATCGCCATGACGGCCGGCGTCGTCGTGGGCCTGGCGTGCATGCCCGTGGTGGGCCGGTGGCTGGACCGGGGCGCACGCAGCACCGTCGTGGCGGCTTCGATGCTGGTGCAGGTGCTGGGTGTGGCCCTGTTGCTGGCCACCCCGGCGGGACACGCCGGCCTGTTCGCGACGGCGGCGCTCGTCCTCGGCGTCGGCAACCAGGCCTGGCCGGCCGCCCACGCCGCTCTCGTGGCCACGGTCGCCCACGGCCGGGAACGCGACACCGCTCTCGCGGCGGGCCGCGCCCTGCGCAACGCAGGCCTGGGCGCCGGCGCGCTCCTCGCCACCGTGTGCCTGGCGGGCGGCACCGCCGCGTTGCAGGCGCTGGCGGCCGTCACCGGCGTCGCCTATCTCGCGGCGGCGGCCCTCGCCTCGTCGGTCCACCTGCGCGCGCATCCGGCCGCGTCCCCGGCCGAGGACAGCGCCGACGGGCCCACTCCCACTCCCGCCCCCGCCCCTCGGATGCGCGCGCTGCTGGCCGCCAACGTGGTCTACGCCTTCTGCCTCAACGTCCCCGAGATCGCGCTCCCCCTGGTCCTGCTGACCCAGTTGCACGCGTCCCCGGCGTGGTCGGCGGCCATCTTCGTGGCCAACACGGTGCTGGTGGTCACCCTTCAGGTTCCGGTGACCGTCCTGATGTCCCGCTTCTCCCGGCGGACCGTGCTGGCGCTCGCCGGCGTGGTACTCACCGTGTCCTACCTGGGCTTCCTCGCGGCCACCTCGCTGGGACACGGGTGGGGTGCCCCGGCCGTCGCCGCGGTGTCCGTGGTCTGCACCCTCGGCGAGATCATCTACGCGGGCAGCGCCACCGCGCTCGTCACCGTCCTCGCCCCGGCCCGTCTCCTGGGACGCACCCTCGCCCGTTTCGAACTGTCCACGGGCTTCGGCCTCGCCGTCTCCCCGGCGGTCATCACCGCGCTCGCGCCCCACGGCCCGGCCGCACTCTGGGGCGGTCTCGCCGGTGCGACGCTCCTGTCCGCCTCCGCCGTCGCCACCGAGAAGGATCAGGGAACACAGCCCAAGGACTCCGGAGCCGGGCCCAGCGGGTCCTCCGCCAGCACCGGCGGAGCGCTCAGCGCCGCCTCGTACGCCGTCCGTTCGAACACGAACGCACCGATCGACAGCTCGCCCCACTCCTCGCGTTCGGGCTGACGGAAGGCGGCCCAGGTGACCGTCGTAAGGGTCACCTCGAGACGGGCCATCAGCGCCCAGCACTGCCAGATGCCACAGACACAGCCGAGGAGGGGCGTCCGGTCGGCCGCGCGCAGAAAGGCGTTCCCGGTGAAGTCGCGGACGCCCAGACCACCGTGCTGGCCCCAGATCTGCTCCGCCGACTCCCGCTCCTGGTCCTCGAACTGGTCCTCCAGCTCCGGCCGCCACAGCTCACGCGTCGCCCAGGCGGCACGCGCGCGCAGATCGACGCCGTCGACGCGGACACCCCAGACCAGGGCGGTGGGGTGCTCGTCCCAGGGGTAGTGGAAGAACTCGATGCGGTTCACCAGCCGCATGCTTCCCGGCCTGGGCCCGTCCCCGCGAACCGTTTACCGCGTCTGCCTACGGCGTCTGCTGTTCGTACAACCCCTCCACCTGGTCCGCGAAGTCACGCAGGACCGCCTCGCGGCGGAGTTTCATCGAGGGGGTGAGATGGCCGGCGTGTTCCGAGAAGTCGGTCGGGAGGATGGCGAAGCGGCGGATCGACTCCGGGCGGGAGACCAGCTTGTTGGCCTCGTCGATCGCTCGCTGGAGCACGGCGTGCAGTTCCGGGTCGTCCATCAGCAGCTCCACCGGGACCGGGTGCTTGCCGTTCATCTGGCGCCAGTGGGTGAGGCCGTCCGGGTCGAGGGTGAGGAGGACGGAGACGTAGGGGCGGCCGTCGCCGAGGACCATCGCCTGCGAGATCAGGGGGTGGGAGCGCAGCCAGTTCTCCAGGGGCGCGGGGGCGACGCTCTTGCCGCCCGCCGTGATGATCATCTCCTTCTTGCGGCCGGTGATCGTCAGATAGCCCTCGTCGTCCAGTTCGCCGAGGTCGCCGGTGGGCAGCCAGCCGTCGGGGGCGGCGGGGACCACTCCCCCGGCCGTCGGGTCCCAGTAGCCCCGCAGGACGTGGTCGCCTGCGATCAGGATCTCGCCGTCCGCCGCTATGCGGATCTTCGTCCCCGGCAGGGGCCAGCCGACCGTGCCCAGACGGGGTTTGAGCGGCGGGGTGACCGTGGACGCGCCCGTCGTCTCCGTCAGGCCGTAGCCCTCGTAGATCTCGATGCCCGCGCCGAGGTAGAAGGCGGAGAGCCGCCGGCCCAGGGGGGAGCCGCCGCAGATGGCGTGGCGGACGCGGCCGCCCATGGCGTTGCGGATGCGGCGGTAGACGAGCGGGTCGTAGAAGGTGCGGGCGGCGCGGAGGGTGGCCGCCGGGCCGGATCCCCTGCCGGTCTTGTGCGCCTCGACCGCCTCGCCGTAGCGGCGGGCCACGTTGACCCCGCGGTCGAAGGAGGACAGCTTGCCGCCGGCCTCGGCCTTCGCGCGGGCGGTGTTGAAGATCTTCTCCAGCATGTACGGGATGGCCAGCAGACAGGTGGGTCTGAAGGCCGCCAGGTCCGGGAGGAGTTCGTCGGCCTTCAGGCTCGGCGCGTGGCCGAGGCGGACCCGGGCGCGGACGCAGGCGATGGCGACCATGCGGCCGAAGACGTGGGACATGGGGAGGAAGAGGAGGACGGAGACGTCGTCGTCGTTCTTGGACTTGAAGACCGGGTAGAGGAGTTCGATCGCGTTGTCGACCTCGGTGAAGAAGTTCCCGTGGGTGAGCGCGCAGCCTTTGGGGCGGCCCGTGGTGCCGGAGGTGTAGATGAGGGTGGCGAGCGTGTCGGGGACCAGCATCCCCCGGCGGATCTCGACCTCGGCGTCCGGTACGTGCTCGCCCGCCTCGATCAGCCGGTCCACATGCCCCTTCTCCATCACCCACAGGTGGTGCAGATCGGGCAGCCGGTCGAGTTCGGGCCCGAGGGCGGCTGCCTGGGCGGTGCTCTCGGTGACCAGGGCGACCGCGCCGGAGTCGTGGAGGATCCAGCGGGTCTGGAAGACGGAGGAGGTCGGGTAGACGGGGACGGTGACCAGGCCGGCCGCCCAGGCCGCGAAGTCGAGCAGCGTCCACTCGTAGGTCGTGCGGGCCATGATGGCGAGCCGGTCGCCGGGCACGAGACCCTCGGCGATCAGCCCTTTGGCCACCGCGTGGACCTGGGCGGCGAAGCGCTCGGCCGTGATGTCCGTCCACTCGCCGTCCTGGCCCCTACGGCTGAGGACCACCGATTCGGGGACGGCGGCCGCGTTGTCGTAGGGCAGGTCGGCGAGCGAGCCGTACGTCACCGGGCGCGCGAGCGCCGGTACGGACGCCTCCCGTACCTCGCCGTCCAGTCGTCGCGTCTCGGGCTCCACCAGGGTGGGCGGAGCGTCGCGGTCGGCGTAGGCCGAGTCGGCAGCTGGATACGGCGTGGACACGGGCGGCTCCCTGGGCGTGCAGCGACGAAACTGCTTGCTGCATGACGTACGTGCCTCGCGCACCGAGGCGTTCACCGGGATGCCCCCTAAGAAAGGGGTTACCGCCAGTTAGGTAGGGGATCGTACGGCGCTCACGTGTGGGGCTTGTGCGTGTTCCGGGATGTTCCGGAGCTGGGGATGTGCAATCTCGGGGGTTATCTGAGGAACGTTCACGTTCGTTCCAGAATCGCCGTAACCCCCTGTCCGCCCGCCGCGCAGATCGAGATCAACCCCCGTGCGGGGCCCTCCCCTTCGGCGAGCAGCTTGGCCAGGGTCGCCACGATGCGGGCGCCGGTCGCCGCGAAGGGGTGGCCGGTGGCGAGGGAGGAGCCGGCCACGTTCAGCCGGTCGCGGTCCACCGGCGCGAGACCCTGCTTCTCCCAGGCCGCGAGCGTCGCCAGCACCTGGGAGGCGAAGGCCTCGTGGATCTCGAACAGGTCGAAGTCCTCGATGCCCAGGCCGGTCCGCGCCAGCATGCGCGGGACAGCGTACGCGGGCGCCATCAGCAGCCCGTCCTCGCCGCCCGCGACATCGCCGCGTACGAAGTCCACGGCCGCCGTCTCGTACGCCGTCAGGTAGGCGAGCGGCTCCAGCCCGCGTGCCTCGGCCCACTCCTCGGAGGCGAGGAGCACCACCGCCGCGCCGTCCGTCAGCGGTGTCGAGTTGCCCGCCGTCATGGTCGGGTTCGGCCCGTCGGTGCCGAACACCGGCTTGAGCGCGGCCAGTTTCCCGACCGTGGAGTCCGGGCGCAGGTTCTGGTCGCGGGCCAGGTCGCGGAAGGGGACCACCAGGTCGCCGAAGAAGCCGCGTTCGTAGGCGGCCGCGAGCCGCTGGTGGCTGGTGGCGGCCAGTCCGTCCTGGGCCTCGCGCTCGACGCCCCAGGCGCGGGCGGTGACCGCCGCGTGCTCGCCCATGGAGAGACCGGTGCGCGGCTCGGCGTTGCGTGGGATCTCGGGGATCAGATGGGAGGGGCGGATCTGCGCGAGCGCCTTGACGCGGTCGCCCGTCGACTTCGCCCGGCGGGCTTCGAGGAGGATCCGGCGCAGGCGGTCGTTGACGCCGAGCGGGGCGTCGCTGGCGGTGTCGGCGCCGCCCGCGATCGCGGACTCGGTCTGGCCGAGGGCGATCTTGTTGGCGGCGGCGATCACGGCCTGGAGGCCGGTGCCGCAGGCCTGCTGGATGTCGTAGGCGGGGGTGCGGGCGTCGAGCTTCGAGCCGAGGACGGTCTCACGGGCGAGGTTGAAGTCGCGGCTGTGCTTGAGGACGGCCCCGGCGACCAACTCGCCGACCACGCCCGGCACATCGAGCGCGTAGCGGTTCGCCAGGCCGTTCACGGCCGCCGTCAGCATCTCCTGGTTGGAGGCGGTGGCGTAGGGGCCGTCGGAGCGGGCGAAGGGGATGCGGGTGCCGCCGACGATCGCCACGCGGCGGATCCGCGGCAGCTCCGGCCGGGGCCCGGGCGCGCCGCTCGCCGCGACCTTCAGGTGGCTCACTCGCCGGCTCGCCCGTGACGGTTCCGAGGTACTCATCTCGACCTGCTCCTCACCCGTGACCTAGACTTACCCACGGTAACCTTACTTCAGAGTAAGCACCCGGTACGAGGTGTGCGCCGAGCCCGTGGGAGATCATCATGGCCGACCGCTATCTGAGCTTCACCGCCACGGCCCCCGGCCGGTTCCTCGCCTCGCGGCTCGGGCTCCCGCAACCGGCCGCGCTCAGCCGCTGGACGGCCGAACGGCCGCACCTGGACGGCCACTTGCTGCACCTCACGGCCGGCGGACCGTCCGGGCTCGACCTCGCGCCGGTGCTGGCCCGCACCGGGCTGTCCACGACCACCGAAACAACCGGAGCCGGCCCCGGCACCGGCACCGGCACCGAGGCAGCAGGAGCCACCGCCGGAACCACCCGCCCCGCCGCCGTCGTCCTGGACGCGACCGGTGTCCGTGACGTCGACGCGCTCGCCGAGGTGCACGCGGCCCTGCACCCGGTCCTGCGGTCGGTCGCGGCGAGCGGACGGATCGTCGTGCTGGGCGCACCCCTGGACGCCCGGGACCACCACCAGGCGGCCGTACAGCAGGCCCTGGAAGGCTTCGTACGGTCGCTGGGCAAGGAGATCGGGCGGGGCAGGACCGTCAACCTCGTCCGGCTGACCGACGCGTCCGCCGCCGAGTCCACCCTGCGCTTCCTCCTCTCCCCCAAGTCGGCGTACGTCAGCGGCCAGGTGATCGGGGTGGGGGCCGAGGCGCCCGACGGCCCCGCCGACCCGGTCCGCCCCCTCGTCGGCCGCACCGCGCTCGTCACCGGCGCCGCCCGCGGCATCGGCGCGGCCGTCGCGGAGACGCTGGCCCGGGACGGCGCCCATGTCGTCGTACTGGACGTGCCGCAGGCCGCGGAGGACGCCCACCGGGTCGCCGCGCGGCTGGGCGGCAGCGCCCTCACGCTCGACATCACAGCCGCCGACGCGGGCGAGCGGATCGCCGCCGGGCTCCCCGACGGGCTGGACATACTGATCCACAACGCGGGCGTCACCCGGGACCGACGGCTGGTCAACATGCCCGCCGAGCGCTGGAGTTCGGTGCTCGACGTCAATCTGGCGAGCGTGCTGCGCACCACGGACGCGCTGCTCGCCAAGGGCGCCCTGCGGACGGGCGGGCGGATCGTGGCCACCGCCTCCATCGCCGGACTCGCGGGCAACGCGGGACAGACGAACTACGGCGCGAGCAAGGCGGGCGTCGCCGGTCTGGTCCGGTCCCTCGCGCCGCGCGCGCTCGCCGAGCACGGGGTGACGGTGAACGCGGTGGCGCCCGGCTTCATCGAGACGAGGATGACGGCCGCGGTGCCGTTGTTCATCCGCGAGGCGGGCCGCCGGATGAACTCCCTCGCGCAGGGCGGCCTGCCCGTCGACGTGGCCGAGACGACCGCCTGGCTCTCCCATCCGGCGTCCGGCGCGGTGAACGGGCAGGTCGTGCGCGTGTGCGGCCAGAGTCTGCTGGGGGCGTAGTGACCGGCGTCGTGACCTTCCTGTCCGGGCCTCCGTCGCTCGGTCCGCTGCTCGCCCTCGGCGCGCTGCGCTCGCCGTTCAAGCGGCCCCGGCCGGGTGTCGCCTTCCCCGGCACCGGCGACCGGCTCGTCCTGCCCGAGCTGCGGGTGGACCTGGACCGGCTGGCCGCCTACGAGCGGGTGTGCGGCTTCCCGACCGGCGAGGACTCCCTGCCGCTCACCTACCCCCATGTCCTGGGCTTCCCGCTGGCCATGCGGATCATGAGCGGCCGCGGCTTCCCGCTGCCGCTGCTCGGCCTCGTCCACACCTCGATCGAGATCACCCGCCACACCGCCCTCGCGGCCACCGGCAGCCACGAACTCACCGTGCACATCGAGCGGTTGGCGGCGCACCGGCGAGGGACGGAGGCGGTCGTCGTCACGGAGCTGCGGGACGGCGGCGCGGTCGTGTGGGAGTCGACGAGCACCTACCTGGCCCGGCACGCCACCGAGGCCGCGCCCGCTCCCCGGGAACCGGAGCCCGGCCCGCTCCCCGTGCTCGACGAGTGGCGGCTCGCCGCCGACGTCGGCCGGCGCTACGGCGCCGCGTCGGGCGACCGCAACCCCATCCACCTCCACCCGATCACCGCCCGCCTCTTCGGCTTCCCCCGGGCCATCGCACACGGCATGTGGACCGTGGCCCGCTGCCTCGCCGCGCACGGCGCCCCCCAGTCCGTGCGGGTGCGCGCGGAGTTCCGGGCGCCGGTCCTGCTGCCGGGAACGGTGGCCTTCGCGGCGGACGGCGAACGGTTCGAGCTGCGCGGGACGGGAGAGGCGGGACGCGTGCACGTGAGCGGCCGGGTGGACCCGCTCACGCCGTGACCGGCGCGCTGCCGGACCGTTCGGCGATCCTGCACGATCGGCCCCCGACGCTGCCCTTCAGGCCCTTACCCCGATCGGGGCCGGTCGAGCACAGTGGTGGGTTCACATGGGTCCGTCGCTGAGAGGAGCGTCCATGCGCGCGCAGGACCAGGAGAACGACCTGGGCGGTAACCGCCGGCCCAAGGCCGCGAGGGGCCCCGCACGGTCGTCGCTCCCGGGGCCGGCGGCGGGACTGCTCGCCCTCCAGCGCTCGGCGGGCAACGCGGCGGTGACGCGTGCCATCGAGGAACAGCGGCACGAGCACGGCCCCGGCTGCGAACACGCGGACCGGTCGGTCCAGCGGGCCGCACAGACCGACGAGGCACAGCAGGCGACGGTGCAGCGCGAGGCGTCGCTGGCCGAGGTGACCGGCTCCGGCGGCAGCGGTCTGGACCCTCGCATCAAGGCCAAGGCCGAGCAGGCGTACGGAATGCCGCTCGGTCATGTGCGCGTGCACAACGACGCGACCGCCCAGCGCGCGAGCGCCGACTTCCAGGCCCACGCCATGACCGTCGGCCACCACATCGTGCTCGGCTCGTCACGGGTGGACGACGAGACGATGTTCCACGAACTCGACCACGTCCGGCAGCAGTCGCAGGGCCCGGTGGCGGGCAAGGACAACGGCTCGGGCGTGAAGGTGTCCGACCCGGGCGACGCCTTCGAGCGCCAGTCGGCCGCCAACGGTCGTCTCGTCGCGCAGGGTTCGACCCCCGACCTCTCGCTGCCCGGCTCGGCGGGCCACGGGGCTCCGGTACAGCGGGCGGCGACCGGGACCGGCGAGCGGCAGAGCGTGCAGCGGATGCCCAAGGAGGCGACCAAGTCCAAGGCCGGCAGGGGCGGCAAGAAGGCGACCGTGGCGCAGGCGATCACCAAGGCGCTCGTGCAGAACCACGGCTGGAAGGAGTACGGCGGGCAGCAGAACAAGACCGTGCACTTCCCGATCGCCTCCGACAACGCCCCCGCGCACGCGAAGAGCGAGGGGCTCAAGGGCGCCGCGCTGAGCGCGATGTACCACGGCACCGACAACATCCGGAAGGAACGCTCCTTCTCGGCGGAACGCCCGGAGCAGGCCCTGCGCTGGATCTCCACCGTCACCTTCAACTACCTCAACGACCTGCGCAAGCAGCCCGAGGAAGTACAGGCGGGCGTGAGCGCCGTCCAGCAGGAGGGGCCGGAGGGCGCCGCCACCCGGTACCAGCTGTACATCTCGTCGAACAAGGACGGCGCCAACAAGGCACTCTCCGACCTGTACGAAGGCAAGGCCAGCGCCGCCGAGTTCCTCACCGCCATCCTGGAGGCCGGCGCGCCGAACCTCCCCGGCCGCACGGCGCTCGAGCAACGGCACGCCCAGAAGCTGGCCTCACGTCTGCTGGGCGAAGGGCAGGGCAGGGACGCGTACGCCGCGGTTCTCCAGGCTCTCGGCGGCTCGGTGAACGTGCCCGCGAAGCGGGAGGACGCCGCCACGGACGGCCTGCACGCCGAGCGCCGCATCGTGGAGAGCGCGCCGGCGGGAAGCGTCGCCGCGATCGCCGGGGTCAAGCGACCCTGCATGGTCTGCTACATGGAACTCTTCGTCGGCGACGACTCCAAGCGCCCCGGCCCCTACTGGCCGAGCAAGGCCTCCAACATCGGGGAGTCCGACTACACCGTCGCGAACGCCGACATGCTCGCGCTGCGCATCCACACGGCGGCGGAGAAGGGCGGCGGCACGCACGTCAGCCTCCGGGTGGACTGCGAGGGCCAGGAGCGGGTGGACACCGGCTACGGCTCCGAATCCGACTCCTCGGCCTCGGACAGCGAGCAGGCCCCGGCTCTGATAGGGGCGGAAGCCATGGACCTGAGCTGAGGCGACCCCGTGGCCCTGCCGGAGGCTCTCAGGTCTCCGGTGGGGTCCAGGGCCGGCCGTCCATGAGGTTGCCCAGGCCTGCCCAGGCAAAGTTCATCAGGGTCGCCGCCGCCTGCCGGGCAGTGGTGCCGTCGGCGGTGTTGGCCCAGGCGGCGAGGGACTCGGCGGCGCCGACCAGCGCCTCGGCGAGTCCGGCGACCTCTCGTTCGGGCAGGTCGGGGTCCGTGGGGGTCCCCCCGCACGAGCGAAGCCGAGGGTGGGGGAGCGCTTCCCTGGCCGCGACCACGATCAGCTGCGTGACGAACGCGACGATCTCCTCGCGCATCGCCGTGACCTCGGCGGCGAAGGGCTCGCCGTGCGTGCGGGCCTGAAGGTGCAGGACGGACCAGGCGTGCGGATGCTCGGCGGTGTGCGCGAAGAACGCCCGCAGGCCGTCCCAGAGTTGGCGGTCGGCGGGCAGGTCGGTGCGGACGCCGGTGCGCACCGCCTCGACGAGCGCCTTGGCCTCGCGCCGGATGCAGGCGGTGAAGAGGTCTTCCTTGGAGTTCAGGTACAGGTACACCAACGGCTTGGACACGCCCGCGAGTTCGGCGATCTCGTCCATCGAAGCGGCCATGTACCCCCGGCGGCCGAAGGTCTCCACGGCGGCGTCCAGCATCTGCTGCTCACGGACCGCACGCGGCATCCGCTTGGTCTTCACGGTCCCCATGGACACAGCCTAGTTGGGCCCGCTCGTGCCCCGGCCCGGCCCGCCCCGCCGCGTGCCGCGACTACGAGGTCTGCGTTTGGCCCTGGGTGCGCGTCGCCTCGTCGATCGCGGCGTCCTCCTGGGACCTGTCGGCCTCCAGGTTGGCCTTCATACGGTCCACCCGCTGCACGACGTTCACCGAGGCGCGGTCGCGCTCCTTGCGCAGCACCACGAAGCTGATCGGCGCGGAGATCACCAGCGAGAGCAGCAGGACCCACATGATGTTGGAGTCGCCGAGACCGCGGGGGACGACACCCGAGTAGACGAGACCCCAGACGACCACGAGGCAGCCGGCGAAGACACCGAGGCGCATCAGTGTGTAGCGGAGCATGTCAATCCACTCTTCCGAATCCAAAAGGGGCCGTCATCCAGTGAAGCACGCCGGGGCGCCGATCTTGCATCGGGGTGCGAGCGGTCGCAGCGGTCACGTCAGCGGCAGCAGCATGACGATGTCGTCGCGGTCGTCGTCCGGCGCGACCCGGATGGCGCCGGGTATCCGGCCGACCTCCTTGTAGCCGCAGGAGCCGTAGAAGTGCTCCAGGCCGTGTCCGCCCCGGCAGGTGAGCCGTATCGCGTCGATGCCGTCGAAGGCGCGGGCCTCGTCGGCGGCGGCCGCCAGCAGGTCGCGGCCGTAGCCCTTGCCCTGGTGCCGGGGGTGCACCATCACCGTGTAGAGCATCACCCAGTGGGTCTGGAGCCGGTGGGTGTTGAAGCTGAGGAACGCCGTCGCGGCGACCTGGCCGGCCGCGTCGTGTCCGACGAGCAGTCGGGTGCGGCCCTCGGCCATCTGGACGAGGTGGCGGACCAGTTCCGGCCGGATCGTCTCGCGCTCCACCGGCGCCACGAAGCCGACGGCTCCGCCCGCGTTGGAGACGTCCGTCCACAGGTCGAGGATGCCGTCACGCAGGGCGGGGGTGACGGCGGGGTCGAGAGTGAAGGTAAGGGACACACCAGGATCGTAATCCTTACGGCGTGATGCGTACCGCCGCTCTCGGATCCTGGAACGGCCCCCGGCGGACGCCCCCGCGCCCGCCGGAACCCACACCCTCGCCCCCCGTAGCCGTACTCACACCCGCATCGGCTGCGGCGACTCGCGGAGCGCCGGGTCGGGGCCGTCGTACTCGCGGATGATCTCGTACCGCGTGTTGCGCTCCATCGGCCGGAAGCCCGCGTCCCGGATGAGGTCCAGCAGGTCGTCGCGGGTCAGCTTGTTCGGGGTGCCGTAGTTGTCGGCGTCGTGCGTGATCTTGTACTCGACGACCGAGCCGTCCATGTCGTCGGCGCCGTGCTGGAGCGCGAGCTGCGCAGTCTGGACGCCGTGCATGACCCAGAAGACCTTGACGTGCGGGACGTTGTCGAAGAGCAGCCGGGAGACCGCGAAGGTCTTGAGGGCCTCCGCGCCGGTCGCCATCTGGGTGCGGGCCTGGAGCCGGTTGCGGACCTTGCCGTCCTGCATGTCCACGAAGTCGTGCTGGTAGCGCAGGGGGATGAAGACCTGGAAGCCGTTCGTCTCGTCCTGGAGCTCACGCAGGCGCAGGACGTGGTCGACGCGGTGGCGGGGCTCCTCGATGTGGCCGTACAGCATGGTGCACGGGGTCTTGAGCCCCTTCTCGTGCGCCAGCCGGTGGATGCGCGACCAGTCCTCCCAGTGGGTGCGGTGGTCGACGATGTGCTGCCGGACCTCCCAGTCGAAGATCTCGGCGCCGCCGCCGGTCAGCGACTCCAGACCGGCGTCGATCAGCTCGTCGAGGATCTCGGAGGCCGACAGCCCGCTGATCGTCTCGAAGTGGTGGATCTCCGTCGCCGTGAACGCCTTCAGGGAGACGTCCGGAAGCGCGGCCTTCAGCTCCCGCAGCGAGCGCGGGTAGTAGCGCCACGGCAGGTTCGGGTGCAGGCCGTTGACGATGTGCAGCTCGGTGAGGTTCTCGCCCTCCATCGCCTTGGCGAGCTTCACCGCCTCCTCGATGCGCATCGTGTACGCGTCCTTCTCGCCCGGCTTGCGCTGGAAGGAGCAGTAGGCGCAGGAGGCCGTGCACACGTTCGTCATGTTGAGGTGACGGTTGACGTTGAAGTGCACGACGTCGCCGTTCTTGCGGGTGCGCACCTCGTGCGCCAGTCCGCCCAGCCACGCCAGGTCGTCCGACTCGTACAGCGCGATGCCGTCCTCACGGGTCAGCCGCTCACCGGCCCTGACCTTCTGCTCCAGCTCGCGCTTGAGTCCGGCATCCATGCCCACACCTCTCTACGACTTCCTGCGGCTTCCTGCGATGACGCCACCGACGACCAACCGTACGCCCCCGCCCTCCGGGCGGGAGCTGCCCCCGAGCGGCCCCGAAACGGGCCTAGACCTCTTCGGGAAGCTCCCCGACCCGGTTCTCCCACTTGGTGGAGAGCACGATGGTGGTCCGGGTCCGGGACACGCCCTTGGTCCCGCTGAGCCGCCGGATGATCCGCTCCAGCCCGTCCACGTCGTTCGCCCGCACCTTGAGCATGAACGAGTCGTCGCCGGCGATGAACCAGCAGTCCTCGATCTCGCTGAGGTCCTTCACCCGGTTCGCCACGTCCTCGTGGTCGGCGGCGTCGGAGAGCGAGATGCCGATGAGGGCGGTGACGCCGAGACCGAGCTGGGCGGCGTTCACCGTGGCGCGGTAGCCGGTGATGACGCCGGCCGCCTCCAGCCGGTTGATGCGGTCGGTGACGCTTGGTCCCGACAGACCGACGAGGCGCCCCAGCTCCGCGTACGAGGCCCGGCCGTTCTCCCTCAGGGCCTGGATGAGCTGCCTGTCCACCGCGTCCATGCGATCGAAGCCTTCCGGTGAGGAGAGATGAAGTGGTGTGGGGGGAGTCCTGAAGCGGGTGTTGCCGAAAGGGTGGTGCGTGCCGCCCGCCCCGCCTGTGCGGTCCGCGCCGCCGTGGCCGTCCGACGCTCAGGCGGGAGGACGGGAGCCGCCGCCGATCTCGCCCTTCCAGCGGCGGTACAGCCCGTGCCCGACGCCCGCCGCGTCGAGGACCCGCCCGGCGACGAAGTCCACCAGGTCCTGGATGTGGGTGGCGCCCGCGTAGAAGGCCGGGGAGGCCGGCACGACGCTCGCGCCCGCCTCGTCCAGGGCGACCAGATGACGCAGGGTCTGGCCGTTCAGCGGGGTCTCCCGTACGGCCACGACCAGCGGGCGCCGCTCCTTGAGCGTCACGCTCGCCGCCCGCTGGAGAAGGTCCTTGGAGAGCCCGAGGGCGACCCCGGCCACGCAGGCGGTGGAGGCGGGCACGATCAGCATGCCCTTCGTGGCGTACGACCCGGAGGACGGCCCGGCGGCCAGGTCCCCGGCCGCCCAGTACCGCACCCGGTCGCCGTCGCCCTCGTCCTCGAGGTCCACGTCGAAGGTGCCCGGCTTGCCGTCGGCCCCCCGCGCGAGCCATTCCCGCAGGTCGTCGCGCCAGTGCGCGTCCCGGAAGGAGATCCCCGTCTCGTCGAGGAGGGTGAGCCGCGAGGCCCGGCTGACCACCAGGTCGACGCTCTCTCCCCCGGCGAGCAGGGCGCGCAGCACAGCGGCGGCATAGGGCGTACCGGACGCCCCGGACACCCCCACGATCCAAGGCACGCGCTGCGTTTCTCCTGCGTTCACACCTTGAGCGTACCGGTGAGCGGAGAGGTCTTCAGGACCGGTCGGCCCTCGAGCCCGCATGCCCCCTTCGCCCCCTCCGCCCGCCCGTTCCCCCGGACGGACCACACGGACCGGACGGGCCCCTAGACCGTGAGCCCCCGCACCAGCAGGTCGATCAGCGCGCACCCGAACAGGCTGATCCCGATGAACCCGTTCGTCGAGAAGAACGCCCTGTTCAGGCGGGTCAGGTCGTGCGGCCGCACGATGCTGTGCTCGTAGACGAAGGCACCCGCGACGATCACCAGGCCGAACCAGAAGAAGGCGCCGGCGTCCGTGGCCAGGGCGTACCAGACGAACAGGGCCGTCGTGATCGTGTGGCAGACGCGCGCGCCGCGGATCGCCGCCGGGATACCGAAGCGGGCCGGGACCGACATGACGCCGACCTCGCGGTCCGTCTCGACGTCCTGGCAGGCGTAGATCAGGTCGAAGCCGCCGATCCAGATGCCCACCGCCAGGCCCAGGATGACCGCGTCCCAGGACCACTCGCCGGTGATCGCCAGCCAGCCGCCGATCGGGCCCATCGCCTGCGCCAGGCCGAGGATGGCCTGCGGGAAGTTCGTGAAGCGTTTGCCGTACGGGTACACCACCATCGGGATCACCGCGATGGGGGCCAGGGCCAGGCAGAGCGGGTTCAGCAGGGCCGCCGCGCCCACGAAGACCACCAGGGCGATCAGGGCGCCGGTCCAGGCGTGCCGCACCGACATCGCGCCCGTCACCAGCTCGCGGTGCGCCGTGCGGGGGTTACGGGCGTCGATCTCGCGGTCGATGATCCGGTTGACCGCCATCGCGAAGGTGCGCAGGCCCACCATGCAGACGGTGACCAGCAGCAGCCTGCCCCAGTGGATGTTCTCGTCGGTCCGGAACATCGCCGTCAGCGCGGCGATGTAGGCGAAGGGCAGCGCGAAGACCGAGTGCTCGATCATCACCAGCCGCAGGAAGGCCTTGGTGCGTCCCGGCTGCGGAAGTGCTGCGGAAGCGGAACTCACAGCCCGTACTCCTTCCAGCGGCGGTCGACCTTGGCCGCCGTATCCGGGTCGGACAGCACCATCTCCGGCCAGCCGCCGTCCCGCGTGTACCCCTCCTCGGGCCACTTCCGCGTCGCGTCGACGCCCGCCTTGCCGCCCCAGAACTGCTGGTAGGAGGCGTGGTCGAGATGGTCGACCGGGCCTTCGACGACGGACAGGTCACGGGCGTAGTCGGTGTTGCCGAGCGCCCGCCACGCGACCTCGTGCAGATCGTGGACGTCGCAGTCCGCGTCGACGACCACGATCAGCTTGGTCAGGGACATCATGTGGGCGCCCCAGACCGCGTGCATGACCTTCTGCGCGTGCTTGGGGTACTTCTTGTCGATCGAGACGATCGCGCAGTTGTGGAAGCCGCCGGCCTCGGGCAGGTGGTAGTCCACGATGTCCGGGACGATGATCTTCAGCAGCGGCAGGAAGAAGCGTTCCGTGGCACGGCCCAGCGGACCGTCCTCCGTCGGCGGCCTGCCGACCACGATCGACTGGAGCAGCGGGCGCTTGCGCATCGTCACGCAGTCGATCTTCAGGGCCGGGAACGGCTCCTGCGGGGTGTAGAAGCCGGTGTGGTCGCCGAAGGGGCCCTCCGGCAGCATCTCGCCCGGCTCCAGCCAGCCCTCGATCACGACCTCCGCCTGCGCGGGCACCTGGAGCGGCACCGTCTTGCAGTCGACCATCTCGATCCGCTTGCCCGCGATGAAGCCGGCGAAGAGGTACTCGTCGATGTCACCGGGGAGCGGGGCGGTGGACGCGTACGTCACGGCGGGCGGGCAGCCGAAGGCGATCGCGACGGGGAGCCTCTCGCCCTTGCGGGCCGCGACCTGGTAGTGGTTGCGGCTGTCCTTGTGGATCTGCCAGTGCATGCCGATCGTGCGCTTGTCATGGCGCTGGAGGCGGTACAGGCCGAGGTTGCGGATCCCGCTCTCCGGGTCCTTGGTGTGCGTCAGGCCCAGGTTGAAGAAGGAGCCGCCGTCCTGCGGCCAGGTGAAGAGGGCGGGCAGGGCGTCGAGGTCGACGTCGTCGCCGTGCAGGACCACCTCCTGGACGGGCGCGTCCTGGGGCTTCACCTTCTTCGGCGGTACGTGCGTCATCGCGCCGAGCTTGCCGAACGCCTCGCGGACGCCGACGAAGCCGTGCGGGAGCTCGGGGCGCAGCAGGCCGCCGATCTTCTCGCTGATCTCGGCGTACGACTTGAGGCCGAGGGCCTTCAGGAGCCGCCGGTCGGTGCCGAACACGTTCATCGCGAGGGGCATGCTCGCCCCCTTCACGTTCTCGAAGAGCAGCGCGGGGCCACCGGACTTCTGGACCCGGTCGACGATCTCCCCTACTTCCAGATACGGATCGACCTCAGCCTTGACGCGCTTGAGGTCGCCTTCGCGTTCCAGTGCCCTGAGCAGGGAACGAAGATCGTCGTAAGCCATGTGTCCCAGTATCGCCGAGGCCCTTCCGGCGCCGACGCGCGCCCCGCACTACGCCCCCGCACCGCCTCGCGGGAACGATTTCCGCCACCCGCTACCCTGGCCCGGTCACCGGGGCCGTTCCGCGCCCCGTCGCCGTCTCCTGGGGGAACCCGCCACCATGCTCAGGTATCTGCCGTTCCTGCTGGTACTGGCGCTGTGGATCTACGCCTTCATCGACTGCCTCAACACCCCCGAGGAGGAGGTGCGGGGGCTGCCGAAGGTGGTCTGGGTCATCATCATCCTGCTCTTCGGCGAGGTGCTCGTCGGTCCGGTCGCCTGGCTGGTGGCGGGCAAGGCGCGGCGCGCGCCCGTGGGTGGTGGCAGCGCGGCCGAGTCGCCCCGCGGCCGACGCGCCGAGTGGGTCGCGCCGGACGACAACCCCGAGTTCCTCAAGTCCCTGAAAGAGAACAGGGAAGAGGACAAGAAGGACGAGGAGGCCCTCCTCAAGGACTGGGAGGCCGACCTGCGCCGCCGCGAGGAGGAGCTGAAGCGCCGCGAGTCCGGCGAGGACCCCCGGCCTCCGCAGAGCTGAGACAGGCCGACGGCGCCTGCGGTCTCGGTGAGACGCGGGCGCCGGGGGCGTGGACGCGGGGCCCCCGCAAGGGGGCGGCCCCGGGTCGGGGGCGGATCCCTAGGCCGCGTCGTGTTCGGCGGACCTGGGCGAGCACTTGGGGGCGTGCTGCCAGTAGCAGCCGACCTGGACGAGTCCGTAGCGGTACTCCGAGCCGGTGCCGGCGATGGGCAGGGCGTCCCGGCCGAGCGTGCGCAGGATGTCGCGGGCGTTCCCCCGGCAGTGGCCGGAGGTCAGGCACAGGGCGGCGGAGCCGGTGACGAAGGGCGCGGCCATGCTCGTACCGGAGAGGAAGCCGTGGTCCTCGCCCAGGGGCGTGGCGCGGGTGGGGAGGGTGGAGAGGATGTCGACGCCCGGGGCCGCGATGTCCACCCACGACGCTCCGTGGTTGGAGAAGGTCGCCCGCTGGTCGAACACGGTGGTGGCGGCGACGCTGATCGCCTCCGGATAGGCCGCCGGGTAGCTCAGCGCGGTCGTGCCGGCGTTGCCCGCGGAGGCCACCACGGCGACGCCCGCCTGGGTCGCCAGCCGGACGGCCTGGTGCACCAGCGGGCTGTCCGTCGGGGTTCCCAGACTCAGGTTGGCGACCCTGATGTTCTTCGACTTCGCGTTCTGGGCGACCCAGTTCAGGCCCGCGATGAGATCGGAGAAGAGACCTGAGCCGCTGTCACCCAGGACCTTGACGTTCCACAGCGGGGTGCCGGGCGCGATGCCCTCCACGCCGATGCCGTTGTTGAGCCCCTGGACGATGCCCGCGACATGCGTCCCGTGGCCGTGGAAGTCGTCCGCGGTGGCAGAGGTGCTGAAGTTGGCGTTCCCGGCCACCCGCAGGTCCGGGTGACCGGCGTCCACGCCGGTGTCCAGCACCGCCACCCCGACCCGGGCGGCCGCGGGCACCCGGGATCCGTGTTCGGAGCCCGCCACGGCGCCGATCCGGAACAGCCCCCACTGTCCGGCGAGCAGCGCGTCGCCCTTGTACGCGACACCGCCCTCGCCCGGCTTGCCCGCCCGATGCCGCGGCGCCTGCACCGACGAACCACCGACGGGCTCGGGCAGGGACACCTGCTGGTCGGGTTCGACCGAGGCGACCTGCGGGTCGGTGCGGATGGCCTCGATCTGGTCCGCGGTCGCCTCCAGGGCGTAGCCCTTGAGGGCCGCCCCGTCCACGGTGGCGTCGAACACATGGCGCAGCCGGCTCCCGCCGTCCGACGCCTGCCCCTTCGCCTGCTCCTCGGCGACCTTGCCCGGATCGGTGACGGTGTCCTTGAGCTGCACGATCCACCGCTCCGTCGGAGCGGGCTCGGCGGCCTGCGCGGAGCCGGGCACGACCGCGGCGGCCGTGAGGGCCGACAGCACGGCACAAGCGATCAAACCATTACGGAGCGGAATCTTTCCGACTCTTCCCACCTGGTCCTCCACACCCTGCACACCGGAGCAAAGATCAACAAGGTAGGACAATAGGAGCGGTCAAATGTTCCCCATGGGCGACTCACCCGGGACAGTGCGGGCCGGTCATGAAATCACCTGCTCGGCCGAGCGGGCTCAGCGCGCGTACGAGTGCTCCACGCCGGCGGAGACAGCGCGCTGACGGCCCGCGCGCACGCGATGCCGGAGGGCGCGGGCGCCCTCCACGGCTACCTCGCCCGCGTCACCGCAGCCGGGACGACGACAGGATCGACAGCAGGTGGGCCGGGACCATCAGCCAGGTGATCGCGGCGATGGCCGCCAGCGCCCAGCGGGTCGGTCCGACACCGCCGGTCGCCGCGTCCAGGGCGGCCACGGCCAGCAGGACCAGGGAGGCCTCGATGCCGTTGGTGACCCGGTGGATCTTGAAGGCGGCGGCGAGACGGCGCAGCGAGGCGACGCCCTGGGAGCGGGGCGCGGTGGCCTCGTCGTCGGCGACGGCGAGCCCGCGCCGGGCCCGGGCCACGTCCACCAGGTCGGTCGAGGCCTTCAGCAGCACCACACCGAGCGCGGTCGCGAGACCCAGCGACACCCAGCCGTTGAAGCCCGCCCAGCCGCCGAGGCCGGACTCGGCGGCCCGGAAACCGAAGCCGATCATGAGCGCCGCGTCGGCCAGATAGGCGCCGAGCCGGTCGACGTAGATGCCGGTCGCGCTGTTCTGCCCCTTCCAGCGGGCGACCTCGCCGTCCACGCAGTCGAAGAGCAGGAACAACTGCATCAGGAGCGCGGCGAGCACGGCCCCGGTGAGCCCCGGGACGAGCAGCGCGGCACCGGACAGCACCCCGCACACCACCATCGTCCAGGTCAGCTGGTCCGGGGTGATCCGGGTGCGCACCAGCTGCCGGGTGAACCGCAGCGAGACGCGGCGCATGTAGAGGCGCCCCGCCCAGTGCTCGCCGTTGCGACTGGCGAGCTTGGCCTGCGGCTGACAGACCTCCCGCAGCTCCTCCAGAACAGGAGCAGCAACCATGAACTTTCCTTCCGCCCGGGGCTCAACTGCCGCGCCTGCGGCGGTGATCGGCACAGGCTACTCGACCCGCTCCCGGACATTTCCCGGGGGGATTTCGGCACGGTCGGGTGCGGTGCCAGGACCCGTCGACGGCCCGGGCCAGGTCACCTCGCGCCAGCCCGACCACACGATCGCGTGAGCGCCCGCGTCAGCGCGGACTCCTCCGGGAACGGATCGTGGTGAAGGCACACGGCTCGTCGAGGAGGACCTCATGCACCGGGTGGACCAGGCGACGGCACGGTCGTGGCTCGCCACCGCCGTCGAAGAGGCGCGGGCCGGTCTCGCCGAGGGCGGCATCCCGGTCGGGGCCGCGCTCTACGGCCCGGACGGCGCCCTGCTGGGCCGCGGCCACAACCGGCGCGTCCAGGACGGCGACCCCTCGACGCACGCGGAGACGGCCGCCTTCCGCGCGGCGGGACGGCAGCGCTCGTACCGCGGCACGACGATGGTGACCACCCTGTCCCCCTGCTGGTACTGCTCCGGGCTGGTCCGCCAGTTCGGCATCTCCCGGGTGCTCGTCGGCGAGGCGCGCACCTTCCACGGCGGCCATGACTGGCTGGCCGAACACGGCGTCGAGATCGTGCTCCTCGACGACTCCGAGTGCATCGCCCTGATGCGCGACTTCATCGAGCGGAACCCGGCTCTCTGGAACGAGGACATCGGTGAGTAACCCCCTTGCCGCCCACACCTCTCGCATCTCCCCCGCTTCCAGCACCTCCAGCACCTCCAGCACCTCCAGCACCTCCAGCATCCCGACCGTCGACCTCGGGCCCTGGCTCTCCGGTGACGCAGAAGCCCGCGCCACGATCGCCCGTACCGTCGACGACGCCCTGCGGTCCGCCGGGTTCCTGCTGGTCACCGGGCACGGGATCGACCCCGCCCTGCGCGACCGCATCCGGAGAGCCGCCCGGTCGTTCTTCGTGCTGCCCGCCGACGTCAAACAGGCGTACGGCGCGAAGGTCGGCGGGCGCGGCTGGCTGGGGCCGGGCGCGGAGGCCAACGGGTACTCGGAGGGGACACAGACCCCGCCGGACCTGAAGGAGTCCCTGACCTTCGCCACGCACGAGCCGTTCGACGACCCGGTGGTCAACGCGGAGTGGTACGCGCCGAACGTCTGGCCCGCCGAGGTACCGGAGCTCCAGGGTCTGTGCGAGGAGTACCTGACCCGGATGGGTGAACTGGAGAGGCGGCTGCTCTCCCTGCTCGGGGAGGCCCTCGGCCTCGAACCGGACTTCTTCTCCCGGCACATGGACCACCCGACCTACGGTTTCAACATCAACTGGTATCCGGGGACGGAGGTGGTCGGGGAGCCGCAGCCGGGCCAGTTCCGGATCGGCCCGCACACCGACTTCGGCACCGTCACCATCCTCGACCGGCAGGCCGGCAAGGGCGGGCTCCAGGTCTGGACGGACGAGGGCGGCTGGGAGGACGCGCCCTTCGACCCGGCCGCCTTCACCGTCAACATCGGTGATCTGATGGCCCGCTGGACCGGCGACCGGTGGCGCTCGGGCAGGCACCGCGTGCTGCCGCCCCCGGCCGACGCGCCCGCCGAGGAGCTCATGTCCCTCGTCTACTTCGGCGAGTGCACCCCGGGCACGGTCGTGGAGTCCGTCCCGGCGCCAGTCGGCCGTGTGGCGTACGAGGCGGTCGACTCGCATGTGTACCTGCGGGAGAAACTGGACTCGATCACGGTGGAATGAGGAGCCCATTCCGCTCACGTCCGGAAGTTTCGTGACCCAACGGACACCATGCGATCTGGCACTTACCAACTCCCTCTCCTTACCCTTGCGTTGGGAACCGAGCCCTGGGGGAGGTGCGCGGTGCACAGACGGTTGTACGGGCGTGGCGCGCTGTTCGACGTCGAGCCCGCCGGTCTCGTACCGCGGCTCGTGGGGATCCGTCCCTACGAGCTCCACGCGGAGAAGCCCGAACACCCCGCGGGGCCGCCCCTGCTGGTGCTGGCGGGCGGCCGGGGTCTGGGCAAGAGCGCGGTGCTCGCCGAACTGTGGGACGCCTACACGGAACACACCCGCAGAGGCGAGGCCCGCAGACGCACCCCGGTCGCGTTGATCGACTGCGAGGACGAGCAGTTCGCGCGGCCGCCGCACGAGGAGAGCCCCGAGTCCTGGTCGCCGGTGTGGCAGGCGCTGCTGGTGGTCGCCGAGCAGCTGTCGGAGCCGGTGCGGGCGGCCGGGCAGCTCACCTTCCCGCGGCTGACGGCCGGGCTGGTCGCGGTCCGGGCCAGCGACTGGAGCGGCCGGACCGACTCCGACCGCATCCGGCGGGAGCTGGTGCGGATCCTGCTGCTGAACGAGCGCGCCTCCCGGTTCAGCCTGGCCGGACGGTGGGCGGCCAAGGTCGCCTCGAAGGTGATCGCGGCGGCGAGCGGCGGGGGCCCGTTCGTCGCGGCGACCGTCGAGGCCACCCTGGAGGCGCTCTCCGAGGGCGTCACGCACCGCAAGGAACAGAAGCCGGCCACCTGGTACCGCTCCTATCCGAACGCGGGCGGCAACGCCAAGCGGGGACTGCTGCTGCTCGCCGGGAACTTCCGGGCCGGCGGCACCTCGCGCGAGCACGCCGAGCGCTGGCTGGTGCGGGCGCTGCTCGCCGACCTGGCCGAGGCCTACTCGGGGCTCGGCTCGCATCTGACCCGGCTGGGCCGGCCGCTCGTACTGCTGGACAACGCGCGTAGTGGTCCGGGGCCCGGGCTGCTGGACGCCGTCCTGCGGGACCGGGCCGACGGGGTCGCCGACCAGGTGGTGTGGGTGGCGACGGTACGCGGCACGGGCCATCCGGCGCTCGGGGACGCCGTACGCCGTGCACTGCCGGAGGTGGCCCGGGCCACGGACTGGGAGCCGGGCAGTTCGCCCTCCTCGCGGGCACTGCTCGTACCGCTGCCGCCGCTGTCCCCCGACGACACCCTGCACATGGTCGGCGCGGTCTGCGACGACACCGAGCTGCCGCCCCGGTTCCCGCACGCCACGCACCGGTTGACGGGCGGCAACCCGCTCGGCATCGTGCTGCTCGCGACCGCCGCCCGGCAACACCCCGGACGGGCGGCCTCGTTGGGGCGACTGCTCACCGCGAAGGTCAAACTGGAGGAGGGGCAGGCCGACGACGGCCGTGTCGCTTACGCCGAACTGCTGGCCCGTCTGGTCCCGGCCGACCGGCTCGACGAGCTGACGGTCCTCGCGGCCGCCCACGACCACGACTCCGCCGTCGCCCTCGCCGACGCGCAGCTCCCCGACGACTTCGGCTCCTCGGGCGTCCGGTCGCTGCGGGCGCGGCTCGCCGCGGAGGGGCTGCCGGCCGCGCCGGGCCACTTCGTCGGCGACCCCTTCACCCGCACCCTGCTGCTGCTCCGACTGCACCACCGGCCCGCCGACCACGCCAAGTGGCGTGAGGTGCACGAGACCCTGATCCGGCACTACACCCACGCCGACGGCCGGGACCCGGACGACCAGGACCCCGCCCACGCCCGGTACCGGCTCTACCACGAGCTGGCGCTCGGCGACACGGCCGGCGCGGTGGCCTACCTGCGCGACACGTTCACCGGCCTGCGCACCCGCACCTGGCTGGACACCCTGCGGTTCCTGGCGTCCGCGCCCTACTTCCACGCGCACGACGCGGCAGGCCGCGACTCCGACGGCCGAGACGACCGGCGCTCGGCGATCGCGCTGGGCCGCACGGACGCCGCCGAGGAGCCGCCCGAAGGCGTCGACCGGGCCCTGCATCTGCGGATACGGCGACTGCTGCACGCGGTCTGGCAGGTGTCCGACCCGCTGGTCCTACCGGATCCACGGGTGTGCGGGCGGCTGGAGTTCGAGCTGCTCCAGCTGTCCGACCAGCGGCCCGCCGGGGGCGCGCTGCTGTTCGCGACCTCCCAGGCCTGGCCCCGGGACGCCCTCGCGGGCCGCCCGCTGCGCACCCCGGCCGAGGACGAGGACGGCGACACGGACGGCGACGGGCACGGACCTGACGACGGGGACGGGGTGGCGTGATGGCCGACGGAGTCAGAAGCCCGCTGGTGCGGTGGCTGCGGGAGGTCTGGGAGATCCGCCTCTACCGCTATCTGGCCCTGCTGGTCACGGCCGCCGTGCTGAGCGGGCTGGTCTTCGCCGTGCGGGCGGTCACCCACGAGAACCGGTCCTGCGCGCCCGGAGTGGCCCGGCCGGACGGCAGCGCCGAGTGCGTGGGCGTGGCCACGGGCGCGTACGACTTCGGCCATCCCCAACTGCGGGACACGGTACGGGCGATCGACCGGGAGAACGACCGGCTCAAGGCGGGCGGCTACGTCACGGTCGCGCTGATGCTGCCGTACACCGCCTCCACCCCCTCGACGCTCAGCGACATCCAGCACGAGGTACAGGGCGCCTACCTGGCACAGTGGCAGGCCAACCACACCTCCAACGGGCAGGCTCCGGCGATCCGCCTGGTGCTCGCCAACCCGGGTGCCACCAGCGACCACTGGGAGGCGATGGTCGACCAGCTGGAGCGGATGGCTAAGGGCGACGACCGGCTGCGCGCGGTCGCCGGGGTCGGGCAGAGCACCGACAACAACAAGAAGGCCGTCGCGGAACTGACCCGGCGGGGCATCCCGGTCGTCGGCGCCTCCGTCACCGCCGACAACCTCGCCAACGGGCAGAACGGCAAGGACCCCTTCCCCGGCCTGGCCCGGGTCTCCCCCACCAACACGGACGAGGCGCGCGCCCTGGCCTCGTTCGCCAAGGTCGACGCGGGCCGGGCCCTGCTGGTGTACGACAAGCCCGGCGACCCGTACACGCGGACGCTCCAGACGTCGTTCGCGGCGCTGCTGAAGGGTTCGCCCTACGAGCCGCAGCCCTTCACCCCGCCCGCCGACCGTACCGAGGAGGGGACGACGGCGAACACCTTCCGGCAGATCACCCACCTGGTGTGCGACACCTCCGCGGGGACCGACACGATCCTGTTCGCGGGCCGGCACACGCAGTTGCGGCAGTTCGTCAACGCGCTCGGCACGCGGGGCTGCCAGAACCGGAAGTTCACGGTGCTGACGGGCGACGAGGGCTCGTACCTGTCCGGCGACAAGAAGCTGGACCGCACCGCCCTCACCCACAACCTCTCCGTCCGCTACACCTCGCTCGCCCACCCGGACGCCTGGGTGAACGCCCCCGTGGAGCTGCCGGGCGGCTCCGCGCAGGACGCGAAGGTGCTCACCGATCTCCTCGCCCGCAGTGCCCGTGAGCCGGTCGGCCCGATCGGCGAGGTCGCTCTGGAGGACGGCCAGCTGATCATCGCCTTCGACGCGATGACGCTGGCCGTGCACGGCATCCGCGAGGCCACGCCCGACGGCGCGGCCGTCCCGCCCCTCGCGGACGTCGGCCTCCAGTGGCCGCAGGTCAAGGGCTCGCTGCGGGTGAGCGGGGCGAGCGGCTGGATCTGCCTGGACGTGCACGGCAATCCGTACGACAAGGCCGTGCCGATCGTGGAACTCCACGCCGACGGCGGCTCCCGCTTCGTCCGCCTCGCCTGGCCGGAGGGAAAACCCCCGGCCAGGGAGTGCCTGCCGCCGTCCTAGGCACTGTCTGACAAAGGATCTTGGGTGGGTTCGCGGAGCCAGAGGATGAGTGCGGCCAGGTGGACTCCGGCCTTGTAGCGGGTGGCGAGT